>JAYUHS010000076.1:0-14702 GCA_043766715.1 Luteolibacter sp. | reverse complement strand
GAGGTGGATCAAATTTACAACCTCGCCTGCCCGGCCTCGCCGCCGCACTACCAGCATAATCCGATCAAGACGACGAAGACCTCGGTGATGGGGGCGATTCACTGCCTCGGCCTTGCCAAGCGCACGGGTGCGCGGGTTTTCCAGGCCTCTACCTCCGAGGTTTATGGCGACCCAGACATCCATCCGCAGCCGGAGTCTTACCATGGAAACGTCAATCCCATCGGCATCCGCGCTTGTTACGACGAGGGGAAACGCTGCGCGGAAACCTTGTTCTTCGACTATCACCGCCAGAACCAAGTGGACATCCGGGTGGTGCGGATTTTCAACACTTACGGGCCAAGAATGCTGCCAGACGACGGGCGGGTGGTCTCGAATTTCATCGTCCAGGCCCTGCAGGGGAAGGATCTGACGATTTATGGCGACGGCAGCCAGACCCGCTCGTTTTGCTACGTGGACGACCTGATCGAGGGCTTCATCCGGCTGATGAATCACCCCACGCTCGTCGGTCCGGTCAACATCGGGAATCCCGGCGAGTTTACCATGTTGCAGCTCGCAGAACTCATTTTGAAAAAAGTCGGTGGCCCGTCGCAGATCACCCATTTCCCACTGCCGGGAGACGATCCGAAGCAGCGCCAGCCAGACATCACCCTCGCCAAGCGCGAACTCGATTGGCAGCCGGCCATCGCCCTCGATCAAGGGCTGGACTCGACCATCGACTATTTCCGTAAACTGCTGGCAGAAGCATGATTTTTGATAGCACGGCAGCCCGTCCGCAGTATTTAGATGCTCCATGCCACTCCCTCGTATGATCCGGCTCGTCATCCCGCTAAGTTTGTTGCTAGTGGGTCCACCATCGTTTGCGGAGTCGGATGGGCCAGCGGCGATGCAGCGTGAGGTCCAGCCGGAGTCTGCCGGGAGTCCGACGGTGGCATGGATTTGGCAGAGCGCGGAACCCGGAGAATCGGAAAAAGTCTTCTTCCGCCGCGAGTTCCAGCTTCCGCCCGACGTCGCAGGGGCCGCAGTCACAATCGTTTGTGATAATTGGCATCACCTTTTCATCAACGGCGTGGACCTCGGCATGGGCGCGGATTGGGCACAGCCGGCGAGTTACAATGTCCTCGCCTCTCTCAAGCCCGGGAAGAACCTGATCGCGATCGAGGGCCGGAATGAAGGCGGCGCGGCGGGGATGGCCCTGCGTTTCAGCGCCACTCTCAAGGATGGGAAAAAACTCACGGTGGTCTCCGACGGCAGTTGGCAGTGCGCTAACGAAGTGGCAGATGGCTGGCAGAACCTTGGATTTTCCGCCACCGCTTGGCCGAAAGCAGTCGCAGTCGCGAAAATGGGTGATGCTCCGTGGGGGGCGCTCATGCCGCCGGAGCCAGAAGAACCGGGCCTAGCCAAGGACATGACCGACGCTTTCCAAGTCGCGCCCGGCTTCAAGCTGGAGCGGATTTATCAAGTCCCAGCGAACCAAGGTTCGTGGGTCGCCATCACGGCGGACGATAAGGGGCGGCTGCTTTGCTCCGACCAATACGGGAAAATTTACCGCGTCACTCTACCCGCAGATCCGCAGGAAATCACGATGGTCGAGCCGACGAATATTCCGCTCAAAGGGGCACACGGCTTGCTTTGGCACCAAGGCATCCTCTGGGTCACGGTGAACGAAGGCACTGACCCAGGTGGCATCTGGCGCGTCGCGGATGCGAATGGCGACGGCGAGTTCGATCCGCCAGAACTCGTCAAGGCCTTCCAAGGTCGCGGCGAACACGGCCCGCACGGCATGGTGGCTTCGCCCGATGGGAAATCGATCTACATCACCTCAGGGAATTTCACCGACCTCGCGGAAATGGACAGTTCGCTGGTGCCGAAAAACTGGGCGGAAGATCAACTCCTGCCGCGCCGTCCAGACGCCCGCGGCCACGGCAACGACCGATTCGCCCCCGGTGGCTGGATCGCCCGGTTCACCACGGATGGGAAAAATTTCCAACTCTACGCCAGCGGATTTCGTAACGCCTACGACATCGCATTCAACGAACAGGGCGACCTTTTCACCTACGATTCCGACATGGAGTGGGACTTCGGCACGCCATGGTATCGGCCCACGCGGATCTGCCACGTCGTCCCCGGTGCTGAGTTTGGCTGGCGCAATGGCTCTGGTCCGTGGCCGACTTATTATGAAGACAGTATGCCGCCGCTGCTAGAAATCGGCCCCGGCTCACCCACCGGCCTCGTCTCCGGTGCTGGCGCGAAATTTCCTGCGAAATACCAACAAGCGATCTACGCGATGGACTGGACATTCGCCACGCTCTACGCGATCCACCTCACTCCCGGCGATGGCGGCTATCATGCCGAGCGCGAGGAACTCATTTCCGGTGCCGGCCTGCCGCTTACCGACCTCACCATCGGCAAGGACGGCGCGATGTATTTCCTCACGGGCGGTCGCCGCACCGAGTCCGCGCTGTGGCGGGTGAGCTACACCGGCAGCGAAAATACCGAACCGGCGGCGAGAACTCCGCTGCAGCCGGGGGCAATCGTCAGCGGCGTCGAGCAAGACCACAAGCTGCTCCAAGCCGCTGCCACTAGCCATTCGCCGGGTGATGTTTCTTCAGAAAATCTCGATCTACTCTGGTCGCAAATCGGCTCTGCCAACCGGCTCCAGCGCTACAGTGCGCGGCTCGTCCTCGAACAAATGCCTGTTACCACATGGGCCTCGCGGCTGGATGAGGAGACGAATCCATGGCGGATCATCACTGCCGCCATCGCCGCCGCCCGTGCTGGCACCCCAGAGCAATCCGCCGTCGCACTGAGTGCCCTCGACCGTGTGAAATGGGCGAAACTCGACCCGCAACAACAGCTCAACTGGCTACGTGCCGCCGGTCTGATCTTCGCCCGCAGTGGCCAGCCAGACCCCACGGCGAGCCAGAAAGTCATTTCAAAAATCGATGCCAGTTTCCCCGCTGCGGATGATTTCCTGAACCGCGAACTCTGCCGGATGCTGTCCTACCTCCAAGCGCCGGGCATCGTCGCCCGCACTCTGACCCTGATGGATTCCGCCGGTCCCACGCCCGCTCCGGACTGGTTAGAGCTCGCTAAGCGCAATGCGAGCTACGGTAAGACCGTCAATGAGATGATCGCGAATCTTCCGCCCGCCCAAGTCATCCACTACGTTTACTGCCTGCGCGTCGTCAAAGGCCCATGGCATGCCGATGAAAGGAAGCGCTTCTTCACTTGGCTGGCCAAGCTCTCTACGAACAGCGGCGGCGAGAGTTATTCCGGCTTCATCACGGATTTACGCAAGGAAACCCTCGCCACTTGCACTCCAGAAGAGCGTGAGTGGATTGAAAAACTCCCCACGAATGTGCCGCCAAGTCCTTTCGCCAATCTCCCAGAAATCAAAGGTCCTGGCCGCGAATGGACGGTGGATGAAGTCGTAAAACTCGCCGACAGCGGGCTCACCGGTCGCGATAGGGCCAAGGGCCACGACCTCTACCGGGCCTCACTCTGCGCCGCTTGCCACCGCATCGGTAACGAGGGTGGAGCTGCTGGTCCCGATCTATCATCTCTTGCCGGGCGGTTCACCGTGCGCGATCTCGCCGAATCGATCCTCGAACCGAGCAAGGTCATTTCCGACCAATTTGCCTTTGATCTCATCACTCGCCAAGACGGCACTCAGGTCACGGGTAAAATTATCGAGGAAAAGGACGAGAAATGGATCATCGCTACCAACCCGTTCGATTTCACGCAGACCACCGAGATCGAGCACAACGACATTAAGCAGAACATTCAGTCGCCCGTCTCGCCGATGCCGCCTGCGTTGATCAATCGTCTCAACCCGGATGAGCTGAAGGACCTGCTCGCTTATCTGCTAGGGAAGTGAACCGGGGAAATCACCAGATCCCGGTTTCATGAAGGATCTTGGTGATCTTGTGGCGTTCGGGAAGTTTCATCCCCGGATAGGCATCGTTAGAAGTGGGAGCAGTGAGCACCGTTCGCAGTCCGGTAAACACGCGAGATTTCACGGGTTCCGGCAAGGCACGGAAGGCTTCGGAATAAATCATGTAAGAGCAGCGGTTCTTGAAGAGCCGGCCGTTGAGTTGGAAGTCTGCGAGCGATTCGCCGTCCTTGGTGTGGGGGATGCTGGCCTCGAACTGTTGTTGGAAATCCGCGTCGCCCTCCACGCCATCCTCGCCTTGGTCTGACTCACCGCAGAACAAGAACCACGCGACGATCTCGGCTGCCGCGCTGTCCGCCACCCGTCCGGCAGAGCCAGCGTCGGAATCGCTGCCGGGATTGATTTGCTGCGCTAAATACGCGGCACGTCGGTAGTTCATGCTCGCTGCGGTGAGTAGATTGTGGGCTTGGCATTGATGCTCCAGCACCATCAGTGCGGCGACATCGCTGGTGGCGCGGAGGTATTTTTGGGTATCGATTTTTCCCCGCAGATCTTTCCAAGCGAACCGCTGCGGCTGGGCCGGTGAGTCGTCGGCATAGGTCCGATTCCCCAAGTGCGGTCGGGAAATGGAGCCGGTCACGTAGTAGCCGCCCCAGCGCTCGGCCACCGGCGTTTGGTGATTAACCGTGCGAGAACCGAGTGCGAATTGTGGCTGCCCGTCTCCACCCGGATAGACCGAGCGCAGGAATAAGCCCGGCACGCTCTCTGTCCGCCGCGTGCTATGGCAGGAAAGGCATTCGCTGGTATTGCGCTCGACTCGTGGCGGGCGTTCCGGATTTCCTAGTTCGATGGCATAGAAAACGGGTCCGAGCTGTGGGTCTTGAATGGCGATTTCCATCACGCCACCCGGGACGTAGCCGCAATAACAGTCGCTAGAAAAATACAGGGCGCGGGGGTTCGCCGGAGTGATGAGGTCGGTCTGCTTGCTGGTTTTCGAAAACACTAAAATTTGCGAGGCTTCTGGCACTTTGAGTTCTGCGAGGATCGCTCGCACTCGCTCCAGGGGTGTCGAGCCGGGTAACGAGGCCGGGTCCTTGGTCCATTTTTCGGCGAGTCGAGTGAGGCGGTCAGTGGCGATGGACGCCGAATACCTCACAGGTTCCATTTCCCACGTTTCCACTTCCGCACGCAGCGGTGAAGTGAGAAAAAGCAGGATAGACCAGCGGGAAATCATCGTGATCAATACGGTCGATCGCTGGCTGATTCGTTCAGTATTCGCGCTTGAGCAAATGGTTGGCGATTTCCCGAAGCCGCACGGCCTTGGGGCCGAGCGGTTCCAGTGCCTCCAGCGCCGCTTGAGTCAGCCGCGCGGCCTCGGTGCGCGAGGCTTCTAGGCCGAGGACGGATGGGTAAGTGGATTTCTCCACTGCTTGATCCTTACCCGCCGTTTTGCCTAACACCTCGGTCGTTTGCGTGACGTCGAGGATGTCGTCGATCACTTGAAACGCGAGTCCGAGTGCGTCGCCGAAATTTTTCAGTGCGGCGAGTTGCGCTGGAGTTGCGTCGGCACTCATCCCGCCGAGTCGCAGAGAAGCGGTGAGCAGCGCGGCGGTTTTTGCCTCATGAATCTGCACGAGATCGCGGATCGTTAGTTTTTTCCCCTCGCCTTCGAGGTCCATCACTTGGCCGCCGATGAGCTTGCGACTGCTGCCCGCTTCCGCGAGTTCTGCGATGTAGTCGCCGACGCTGTAACGCTGCGTGGCAGGCGTTTTCGCGAGAACGATGAACGATTCCGTGAGTAAGGCGTCGCCACAAAGGATGGCCATGGCCTCGCCATAGACCTTGTGACATGTTGGCCGGCCGCGGCGGAGATCATCGTCATCCATCGCTGGTAAGTCGTCATGGACCAGCGAGTAAGTATGCATCAGCTCCACGGCACAAGCGGGGGTTAGAGCGTTAGAAATTTCACCACCACACGCTTCCGCAGCGGCGAGGCACAGCACGGGGCGCAGTCGTTTACCCCCGGCGAAAACGCTGTAACGCATGGCCGCATGGATCGTCGCCGGGCGTTCCTCGGCCTTGGGTAGCAGCGCATCCATCGCCACATCCACAGCGGTGGCGTGTGCGGCGAGGTAATGCGGCAAGTCCATGCTCACAGCAGCTCGGCGATTTGCACGGCGTTCAGCGCGGCACCTTTCCGGACTTGATCGCCGACGACCCACAGATCCAGCGCATTTTCTAGCACGAGGTTCTTGCGGATGCGGCCGACGAGGCAGTCGTCCTTACCGGTGGTGTCGAGTGGGACCGGGAAGGATCGGTTCGCGATGTCATCCATGACCTTCACCCCGGCCTTGTTAGCATAAGCAGCGCGGGCGGCATCGGCATCGACCGGGCGGTCAAATTGCGCGGTGATCGAGACTGAATGCGACCGGTAAACTGGCACGCGGACACAGGTGCAAGAAACTCGCAGATCCGGAAGATTCATGATCTTGCGACCCTCGTGAAGCATCTTGAGTTCTTCCTTGGTGTAGCCGTTTTCGGTAAATGAATCCACCTGCGGGATGACGTTGAAGGCGATCTGACGCGGATAAACTTTTAGCACCACTGGCTCACCGGCGTGGATCGCTTTCATTTGCTCCTCCAACTCGACGATGCCTTGTGCCCCAGATCCGGAAACCGCTTGGTAAGTGGATGCAATGATCGACCGCAAGCCGAACGCGTCATTCAGCGGCTTGAGCGCCATGAGCGAAATAATGGTGGTACAGTTAGGATTTGCGATGATGCCGCGCGGGCGGTCTTTCGCTGCCTCGGGATTGATTTCCGGCACCACCAGCGGCACTCCTGCATCCATCCGGAAGGCGGAGGAATTATCGATCACTACGGCACCGGCCTTGGCAGCGGAGGGCGCGTATTCCAGTGAAATCCCGCCGCCTGCGCTGAAAAGTGCGATGTCAACATCCGCGAATGAGTCGTGAGTCAATTCCTCCACGGTGATTTCCTGGCCGCGAAAGGTCATTTTCTTCCCGGCAGAACGCGCCGAGGCGAGCAGCTTGAGCTTGCTGAGTGGGAAATTCCGTTGTTCGAGGCACAACAGCATTTCAACGCCCACCGCACCGGTGGCACCTACGATCGCTACGTGAGGATGATTCATTTTCAAAAACCGAAGCTACTTGTTCGGGAAGCGGAGAATACCGAGAACCGCAGCGGTGGCAATCGCTTCGTTGCCGCGGGTGATGAGTTGCTAGGAAACTCTCGCGTCTCGCGGCCATTTGCGCTTTGTTCTATCCGGTGCTATTGATAGGGGATCGCTTGTTCATGGGCGATCTAAAAACGCCGGGTTCGGGGTGGTTGATGGTGTTTTCCCCGAGCTCGGCAATCTAGGCCATCGCGGGTTGGAGGCTGTTTTCCCGTGTTTTTTCGAGATTGGCGGTGAAGCAGTCTTGACATTGGCCGCTGATTTCACGATCTCCCGGCATGGCAAAAAAAGTTGCAATCATCAAAGACCGTTTTTCGAAAACCCAAATCCTCGATCAAATCGCTGAGACTACCGCCCTTACCCGGAAACAAGTTTCCTCTGTGCTGGATAGCCTGACTGAGGTAATCGACTCCCATCTGAAGAAAAACTCCGTGGGAGAGTTCGTGCTGCCAGGTCTTCTCAAGATCAGCACCGTCCGCAAGCCGGCGGTGAAGGCACGCAAGGGGATCAATCCTTTCACCAAGGAAGAGGTCACCTTCAAGGCCAAGCCAGCATCCACCGCAGTCAAGGTGCGCCCGCTGAAGAAGCTCAAGGACATGGCGATCTAATCGCTCGCAACGAATTCGATTTTCCCACCTTCTCGTGCATTCCGCGCGGGAAGGTGTTTTTGTTTTTAGCTGGGAATCGATCCTCTATTTAGGCACTGTCGGTGGCGTAACGATGGTGGCCTTGGGGATTTCTTCGTCGTGTGGAACGTGGCCTGATAGGTCGGCATTGCTGATCATTTGCTCGCCTTGATTTTGGGAAACCGTGTTGGTGGCGTAGGAGGCGGGGGATAATCCTTTCTCGAGCACGATGCCGGGACCATGGTTCAACGTGCTGTCGTTTTGCGTCACCGGCAGTTGCGACGCCGCAGTACGGATGACGAAGCCGCCGAGAAGGTTCATGCGGGCGGTGTTCCCGGAAATTTTCCCCACAGCCGCACTGGTGAGGACGAGGCCGAACTCGCGGTTCGAAATAAGTTGGTTGCCCTCGATGGTGGCGGAGGCGAGGCCGCTGTCGGTGTGGATGCCGTTGCGGCTGTTTCCTTCGCATCGATTGTTCACGAGGACGACTGCGGCACCGTCCCATGACTCGATGCCGTGTTCGAAATTGTCGAGCGCCTCGCAGTCCCGGATCTCGATCCGGCTACTCTTGCCGATGGCGGCCGCTCCGTCCCAGCCGTTGCTGGAGAAGCGGCTGCGGCTGACGATGGCTTCCCCGCCTTCGATCACTGCGAGGCCGTGGCCGCTGGCTTCCGTGAAACGGCAATCGACGAACGTCGCGCTACCCGCCCTAACGAGAGCGACGGAAAACCGGGCAGTGCCGACGGCGAAGGACTCGTGGCGGAAGGTCACTCCGCTGATGCGCGCACCTTTGGCTTCCGGGCCGATGGTGATGGCGCTGCCGTCAGTCGGTAGGCACTCGATCGTGGTCTCAGCAAAGCCCGCGCCTTGGATTTCCACCGCAGTGTCAACGACGAGCGGGCCTTTCCATACCCCTGGCCCGAGGACGATGCGGTCGCGGTCGTGAGCGGCAGCAAGCGCTTCATCTAGAGTCGGAAAATCCTCGGGGACGCGGATGGTGCGAGTGTAGGCTGCTAGTTTCTCGAGGCGCGCGGAGATTTCCTTGTGGTCTGGCGCGAGAGAATTGGCTTCACGGAGCCAATCGAGTGCTTGTTGATCAAATTGGCCGTTGTCACGGGCGGTGGCTTGGGCGAGCAGGCTGAGTGCTTTTTTCTGTTTAGTCGCGGCTTTTTCCCGAGCGGTGGTGGCGTCTTGCAAGATTGATTTCGCCTCAGCGTCATCGGCCGATTTCGCGAGGAGGAGTGTGGCGGTGGAAATGGCGGAATCCCATTCCCGCCGGTCCAGCGCCGTCCGTGCCGCTGCGATGGCGGTGCTGCGAGACTGGCCGACTCGGGCCTTGGACACTTGGTCGAGAATGGCGGCGGCCTCCTTCTCGTTAGGATATTTATCGAGCACCTGACGTGCGGCGGCGAGCGACTCATCAAGCCGCCCTGCTTCTAACTCCACTGCGGCCTGACCGGTCCAATAGCCGATGAACTGTGTCTGTTCCTCGAGTATCCCAGCCTCGATGCGGTGGCGTCCGCGGCGAGCAAGCTCGGAGCCGGGGGAGATCTGCTCAAGCTCGGTGAATGCTTGAGTGGCTTCCTGCCAGCGGCGATTTTCGATAAAGCTGGCCCCTTGGCGATCCAGCACTGCGATACGGGTTGAGCGTTCACCTTCGCTACCCTGCGCGTGATTTTTGTAAATCCAAAGGCCACCCAGTGCTACGGTGATAAATACGGCGGACCACAGGAAATAGAGAAAACCACGGCGGTGTGGCTTGCCTTGGGGTAGGGGAGTGGGGTGGGTCATTGCGGCAAAAAGGACGGTAGAAGGTGGGAGGGCGACCGATGATTCTAGCCGAGGAAGCGTTGGACGATGGGCATCCGCCGCCCGATGCCGAATGCCTTCGACGTTACTCGCAGTCCGGGCGCTGCTTGGTGGCGTTTCCATTCGTTGAAGTCCACGCGGCGCTGGATCCAGCGGACCGTGGCCTCCTCGTAGCCGCGCTCGATGATTTCGTCCGCAGAGAGCTGGTGCTCGACGTAGAGTTCGAGAATCCCATCAAGGATTTCATAGGGTGGCAGCGTGTCTTGGTCCTTCTGGTCGGGCCGGAGTTCCGCGCTCGGTGGCTTATCGATGGTGTTCCAAGGGATGATTTCCCGCTCGCGGTTGATCCAGCGAGAGACTTCGTAAACCTTGACCTTGGGGAGGTCTGAAATGACCGCGAGCCCCCCGCACATGTCGCCGTAGATCGTGCAATATCCCACGGCGAGTTCGCTCTTGTTTCCGGTGGTGAGGAGGAGGTGGTTCTCCTTGTTGGCCAGCGCCATGAGCATCAATCCGCGGAGGCGAGCTTGGATATTTTCCTCGGTGACGTCTTCCGCCTTCCCGGCGAAAATGGGGCGGAGGGTGGTGGTGACGGCTTCAAACGCATTCCGGATCGGCAACTCGTCGCAGCGAATCCCTAAATTTTTAGCGAGTGCAAATGAGTCGTCCACACTACCCGGTGACGAGTAGGGACTGGGCATGGTGAGACCGCGGACGTGATCCGCGCCGAGTGCTTCGGTAGCGATGGCGGCGGTGAGGGCTGAGTCGATCCCACCGCTGAGGCCGAGGCAGACGCTGGAAAATCCAGATTTGGTGACGTAATCCCGGACTCCGAGCACGAGGGCGTGGTAAAGTTGCTCGGCATCGCAAGTTTCAAGCGATGCGTCTGCTTCAATAACGGTGAACGGGTCGATCACGCGAACCGTCTCGGTAAACCCGGGAAATTGGGCGATGATCCGGCCTTCCGCATCGCTGACGAGCGAGTGGCCATCGAAAACGAGCTGATCGTTCGCGCCGACGGAGTTACAGTAAACGACCGGGACTTTCACCTTGCGAGCGATCCCGCCGACCAACGTGCGGCGCTGGATCGGCTTACCGAGGTGGAAAGGGGAAGCGCTCAAGTTGAGCAGGAGATCGATGCCTTTTTCCGAGAGTTCCTCGACGGGATCGCGGTCGTAGAACGGGCGCTGAAGGTAAGTTTCCGTCCAGATGTCCTCACAAATAGTGACGCCGATGCGGTGGCCGCGCCAAAAGATGGGTTCGCAGGATTCGCTAGGCTCGAAGTAGCGGCGCTCGTCGAAAACGTCGTAGGTGGGAAGCAGAGTTTTCCAGATTCGGTGGCGGATCTCACCATTTTCTAACCACGCTGCGGCATTTCGGAACGGCTTCCCGGGGTGCCCTGCCGAGTGGTGATCCACGTAGCCCACAAGTAGCGGCACCTCGCGGATTTCCCCCGCGAGGTAGTCGAGTGCTTGCAGGCATTTAGGCACAAATTGAGATTTAAAAACCAAGTCGCGCGGCGGGTAGCCGACGAGAGACAATTCTGGCGTCAGGACGAGGTCTGCACCCGCTTCAAGGCACTCGCGATAAGCGGCGAGCAGGCGTTTGACGTTACCGGGAAAGTCACCGATGACGGCGTTAATTTGTGCAATGCCGATGTTCATAAACCCCGTCAGAAAACACCCGCTGCGGGCGTGAGCAAAAGGAAAAATCGAGTTTCCGCCAAAGATCGGGATCGACCGCTGCAAAATCCGAATGAACGACAGCTTGCCGTTTGAAATTCTGCTGGTTAATTTCCCGAGCATCCACCGCCTATGAAAGCAATCTCCTTCCTCTCCCTGCTCGTTTTGGTCACTCCGCTGACTGCTCAGAACGAAGCAAAGCCCGTTGAAAAGACGCCGGTCGCCGAGCAACAGCCGCTGATGCCGAATCAACAGGCCTTCTTGAATCTTCCCGAGGAAGTTCGTAAGGAATTCGTCAAGCATCTGGGCGAAGCCCAACGGCTGTTCCAGCAGAAGCGGATCTTCGAGACGATGGATGAGCTAAATAAGGCGGCGAAGGTCTTCGAAGACAGCCCGGAAATCTATAATCTCCGTGGCAGTTGCTTCGTGGAAATGCGGGCGTTCGACAAGGCGCTAGTTGAGTTCGAGAAGGCACGCTCATTTACCAAAGAAAATCCCAGCATCGATTTCAACATCGCGGAGGTCTTATTTTGCACCAAGGAGTGGAAGAAATCGCTCGATCTGTTTGAGAAAATTTTAAAGTCGCTGCCGCCGGAAAATATCTCTCTGGGGCGACTGGTGGAGTTCAAAGTCCTGCTCTGCAAGAAGAAGCTCGGGATGAATGCCGAGGTGGCGTCTCTGGCTGAGAAATACGACTTTTCTGACGATTCGCCTTATCACTACTACGCCAAGGCGGCTCTGGCCTACGACGAGAAGAATTTAATCAAAGCGGAAGAGTGGCTCGCCATCGCTGGTCGTGTTTTCCAAGACCCGAACGTCCTCGCGCCATGGCAGGACACGCTCGTCGAGTATGGCTACATCAAGAGCTTCTACGGCGATGATGCGGCCGAGGGGAAGTAAATCCACCGCGCCGCTCCCGCTGTGCGCGTGCTTCCAGCCACTCTCGTCTGAGATCGCGAAATGACGGGCGACCGGTGGAAAACGGGGGCGTTTCCACGTGAAACACGCTCGTTTGATCGAAAATGGTCCCCCCAGTTCCAGCGGGGGGCCGACCATGCGCGAAGGATCGTGAATCCCGCAGTCGGCTGATGAGCGTTTGGTTTTTCGTCACCTTGATTCCTGATCCTCCAAGCTCGCGTCCATTGGCGGTTGCTCTTGGATCTAGGAATTTAAGCTGTCGAGGAACGTGAAGGGACGCCAAGCAACCTCACCGTCTGTTTCTACATTTCCAACAGCAGACGCGTGGGGTTTTCCAAGCAATCCTTGATGCGGATGAGGAAGGTGACGGCTTCCTTGCCATCGACGAGGCGGTGGTCGTAGCTGAGGGCCAGATACATCATCGGGCGGATGACCACTTGACCATTGAGGGCGACGGGGCGCTGCTGGATGGTGTGCATACCGAGGATGCCGCTCTGCGGTGGGTTCAGAATCGGGGTGCTGAGGAGTGAGCCGTAAGTGCCGCCGTTCGAGATGGTGAAGACGCCACCGGTGAGGTCTTCGAGCGTGATTTTGCCGTCCTTAGCTTTTTTCGCGTAGTCGAGGATGTCTTTCTCGATCTGGGCGAAGGATTTTTGATCCGCATCGCGGAGGACGGGGACCATGAGCCCTTTGTCGGTGCCGATGGCGACGCCGATGTCGTAGAAGTGGTTCTCGATGACGTCAGTGCCATCGATGCGGCCGTTGACTGAGGGGATGTCCTTGAGGGCTTGGGCGACGGCTTTGACGAAAAAGGACATGAAGCCGAGCTTGACGCCGTGTTTCTTCATGAAGTCGTCTTGCACCACCTTGCGAAGGTCCATCACGGCGGTCATATCCACCTCGTTGAAGGTCGTCAGGATCGCTGCGGTTTGTTGGGCGTTAACGAGATGCGTCGCGATCTTGCGGCGCAGCATCGACATTTTCTTCCGAGTGGTGCGGCCGTCGGTGGTGACGGTCGGGGTGACGCGCTCGGCTGGGGCGGCGGGTGCGGAGAAATCCGGTTTCGCTGGGGTGGCGGCGGGACTTACGGGAGCGGGGGTGGGCTGGGAGACAGCCGGGACCGGGGCGGGTGTTGGTTTGGACGGCTCGGCTGGAGCAGTGGTGGCTGGCGCGGCGGAGTCGATGGTGGCGATGACGGCCCCGATGGAGACTTCCTCGCCTTCAGGAGTGAGAATTTTCAAACGACCGCTCGCAGGAGCTTCGAGTTCGTTCGAGACTTTATCCGTTTCCAGTGTAACCAAAATTTCGCCTTGGGTCACTTGATCGCCGTCTTTTTTGCGCCACTGAGCGACGTTTGCCGAGGTGATAGATTCACCGGCGGCGGGCACCTTTAGCTCGACGACGGCACCGGTAGCGGCAGCGGCGGGAACTGGGGCAGCTGCGGGAGTCGGAGTCGGAGTCGGAGTGGTAGATGCGGCGACCTCGCCGGAAATGCGTGCGATCACGGTGCCGATGGAGACCTCTTCGCCCTCGCCGACGATGATTTCGAGCACGCCATCAGCGGCGGCTTCGAGTTCATTGGAAACCTTGTCGGTCTCAAGAGTGACGAGGATTTCGCCCTTTTTCACGGGATCGCCGCTTTTCTTGTGCCAGCGGGCGACGTTGGCGGAGGTGATGGATTCGCCGGATGCGGGAACTTTGACGTCGAGTGACATGGGTGGGGCGTGGTGAGAATTGAGAAAAAACGAGTGGGAAATTAAACTTCGAAGGCTTGGACGAGCAGTGCTTTTTGTTCGCGGTAGTGCATGGCCTTGGAGCCTGCGGCAGGGCTGGAAGCGGTGCCGCGGCCAGCATAACGGATTTTGCTGCCGACGACTTTTTCGAGCCGAGGGAAGATGTAGGACCACGCTCCCATGTTCAGCGGCTCTTCCTGACACCAGACGAAGTTAGAAGCATTTGTGTATTGGCTGATGATCGCGCCGATCATTTCTTGATGAAATGGATAGAGCTGCTCGATGCGGACGATGGCGGCGTCTTCGATGCCCGCTTCTTGGCGATGAGCCATGAGGTCGTAGTAAACTTTTCCACTGCAGAAGATGATGCGGCTAACGGTGGCCGGATTGGTGAAAGCCTTGGTGTCTGGGAGGATTTCTTGGAAGCAGGTACCTTCGAGGAAATCGGACTCATGAGAAACGGCCTCGGGGCGGGTGAGCAGGCTCTTGGGCGTCATGAGCACCAGTGGCTTGCGGAAATCGCGGTGCTTTTGACGGCGCAGGGCGTGGAAGTATTGGGCGGGTGTGGTGAAATTTCCGACGATGAGATTTTTCTCCGCGCAAAGTTGCAGGAAGCGCTCGAGACGGGCGCTGGAGTGCTCCGGTCCCATGCCCTCGTAGCCGTGTGGCAGTAGCATGACGATATCGCTCGGCGTCTGCCACTTGGACTCGGCGGAGGAAATAAATTGGTCGATGATGACTTGCGCACCATTCGCGAAGTCCCCGAACTGGGCCTCCCAGAGCGTGAGCATCGTCGGGTAGGAAAGCGAGTAACCGTAGTCGAAGCCGAGCACGGCGAACTCGGAT
>JAYUHS010000075.1:0-2069 GCA_043766715.1 Luteolibacter sp. | reverse complement strand
CCCTTCTTGGGCGTGTCCGCCGGAACCGGTTTCATGTCGAATATGGTCTGCAGGGTTTGCATGGCACCAATGCCGTCGAGCAGGGCATGATGGATGTGGGTCGCGAGTCCAATACGGCCGCCCTCGAGCCCCTCGATCACTTCATAGTGCCAAAGCGGCTTATCGAGATTCAGGCGTTCGCCGGAAAATTTGCCGAGATATTCAACCAGCTCGGTGTAGCCCCCAGGCTTTTTCAATTTGGTCAGGGTTATATGGTCGCCGACCCTGAAATCCGGGTCGTCTACCAGCCGGAAGCTTCCGACCTTTAGTATGTCGCGCACCACCTTTTTCCGCATCAGCGGAATTATTTCCATGCGTGCTGCCAGATGACTGGCGAACATTTTCGCGTCGAGCGAATAGGGTGACGTCGATGGATCGAAGATCATCGCCCCGCCCATTACCATCGCTGAGGACCCATTGAGTTCCATTTGGTAGAACATCTGATCCAGAAAACCCAATTTGCTCATCGATCATTCCTCAAAGGGAGGGCGGGGCAAACCGTCCGATTCCGGCCAGCGGGTTACTGCGGCGCTTGATCCGCAAGGCCTGGACCATGCAGATGCACCAATTCCTCGTCCAAAACCGACTTGGCCCATTTATAGTCGGCCTTTCCATTCGGGGCACGCTCCACCTTGTCGACGACCACGACGGCGCGCGGCAACTTGTATCCAGCGAGCGAAGTCGCGCAGAATTCCCGCAATTCCTGCTTCGGGTCCGCCAGTGGCACGCCAAGCGAGACGACGGCTGCCACTCGTTGACCAAATCGATCGTCGGGCATTCCGACGACGAGGCAATCGTGGATCGCCGGGTGGCGCTTGATGGCTTCTTCGACTTCCTCGGGGAAGACTTTCTCACCGCCAGTGTTGATACAGTTGGATCCGCGACCGACCAGATGCAATGTGCCCTCGGCATCGATCGAGCCCATGTCGCCGGTAAAGCCATAGCGTTGGCCATCGATGACCCGAAAGGTCTTCGCGGTCTTTTCCGTATCGCCAAAATAGCCTTGCGGCAATGTTCCTCCCAGGCCGATCAACCCGACCTCACCGGATCCTCGCGGCAGCTTGACAAAATTTTCGTCGAAGATTTCCGTCGTCGGCAGAGCGAAAAATTTGGCTGTCTCAGTCGGCGGCTTGGCACGCGAACTGATCTGGATTCCGATACCGCCCTCGGTCGCGCCCACCGCATCTAAAATAACGATATCAGCATGCTCCAGCAGCGCGGCCTTGCTTTCGCGCGAGAACATGACGCCCGAGGAGACCACGGTCTTGAGCGACGTCAGGTCATAGTTTTTGCCTGCCTGAGCATCGGCTTCGAGGGTTTTGAGCATCGGCTTTACAAAAGTGTCGCCGACCACGACCACATGATTGACACGATGGTCCTCGACCGCCTGCCACAATTCGCGCGGATCGAATGAGCGTGAGGCGAGAATAACCATCGCCCCACCCTGAAGCTGGATCAGCACGCCGCTGTTGAGGATGCCGGCGGTGTGCATCAGCGGACTGGCGGGCAGGCTGACAAAAGACTTGCCTTCCTCGGCCCGCTTCACAGCGCTTGTCACCAACGCATCAAGCGTATCGACCGGTTCGGTCCCCAGATAATTGGGAACGAAGCGGATCAGCTCATCGACCAGATCGCCGATGCGATACTCGACGCCCTTGGGCATGCCGGTCGTCCCGCCGGTGTACAGCATCAGCAGATCGTCTGGGCTCCGTTCCAGCCGCGGTGCCGGTGGTGTGGTGGCGACAATATCCTCATAAGCCAGGACATCGTCGATGATCTCGCCCCCGTCATCGACGCAAATCAACACCTTCAAATGGGGCAATCGTGCCCTTACCGCGGCAACCTTATCGCTGAGCGAACTGTGGAAAATCAGCGCTTCGGCGTTGCAATCCTTTAACAAATATTCAAGCTCGCTATCGACATAGCGATAGTTGATATTTATCGGGATCGACCGGTTCTTATAGGCAGCGAGGAAGCATTCCATATATTCACAGCAATTGAACAGGAAAAGTCCGATCTTGCTGTCCTTT
>JAYUHS010000074.1:0-14888 GCA_043766715.1 Luteolibacter sp. | reverse complement strand
GAGGAGCTTGTCTTTGATAGAGGATTTCATGTGCGGTGTTTTTTCGGTGATTGGATGCACCACCGGAAAGCGCTTACACAGAATTTCTTACACTCCCTGCTTCTGCACCGAGCGCGGAGAACTGGCTTTGTTGCGACTCGAAACCGATGGCTCCCTCGAGCAGTCCTATTTTCTCATGCAGCAGTTCGATGCGGCCGTCGTAGCCCTCGATGAGAAATTGCGTGCCCACCGCGCTGCCCTCGAACTCGGTGTGATCGTAGTCCGAATAGCCGAGCTTATAATCGATTTCCTTGATCCATGGCGTTGGGCTGTAAACCGCACCGCGCATGTCCCAGCGGCGTTGACGCAGGCCGATGGTCACATCCGGTTCCGCTACAGTGCCATAAGTGGAATCCACGCCTGAGTAGGAAAATCCGAGATAACCTTTTTCCCAAACATAAGAGGCACCGAGGCCCGCGCCTTTGGATTCGGTGGCGCTATTCGGCAAGGTGTTCCGCGGTTCGGGAGTTCCTGCGGGTAGTGGATCGGCTTTGCGCAAGGCTTCTGAGCGGGCGAAGCCGGGGATGCTGATGTCGTCGGTGTCGCGGTTGAAGCCGTCGAGGTGAAATACGAGCGGCCCGGCTCCCCATGTGATGGCACCGGATTGGGAGAATAAATCGTCTGCAGATCCGGCGCTAGTTTCTAATTTCCCGGTCGGATAGGTGCCTGCAAACCGCTCCTGCGGGATGCGGTCGTCGATGACATTGACGACGCCACCGATGGTATTTGGCCCGTAAAGCAAGGTGGCTGGGCCGCGGACGACCTCCACGGAGCGGACTGTGAGTGGGTCCACGGCGACCGCGTGATCCGGGCTGACATTAGAAACATCCAGCACCGAAGTGCCATTTTGTAAAATCCGCACCCGGTCATCGCCAAGGCCGCGGACGACTGGACGGCTGGCACCGGGGCCAAATGAGGTCGAGCTGACGCCGGGTTCGTTATTGAGGGTTTCACCGAGAGTGGTCTGAAGCTTGAGCTGGAGGTCTCGCCCTTTCAAGACAGTCGCTGGCTGGACTTGTTGGAACAGCGTCTGGTCAAATCGATTGGCCGTGACTACCACTTCATCGAGCGTGGTGAGGGTCTCAGGATTTTTTTTCGATGGATCATCGAGTTTTTGCGCCACAGCGAGTGGAGTGGTGGCTGCGATCAAGCTGGCAGCGCGGAAAATGGAACAGAAAATTGGTTTCATAATGAAAAATAGCTACGGCGGCGCGGAAAATAACAGTGGCTAGCAGACACGCGCCGCCAAGACGCCGTGTAGCCAATCATCAACACTTTCAAACGGGGAAAATCGACCTTGGGCTAAGGTCCCCTGGGAGGTGCATGCGCCATGACTCCGCCAGCCAGATGAGACGGCGCGAAGTTCACGGCTGCTAGAATCCACACCGGCACGTCCGGCGGTTCTGAGGCGACGTTTACCGGCACGATGTCCGGAAGTTCGGAATCGTAGCCACCACTCAGCATCAGAGTCACCGCACATTCATGACCCGGCTCATCCGCGTGATCGTGGAAATGCTTATGAAGCTCTCCGCTGGCGGCCATCGCCTGCAAGACCAGCATTTGCAACATCACGACAAGAGCCGTGAAGGAGCAGAAACGCCGGGTCTGAGGTTGAAGGATCATCGCAAAAAAATCCGCCAGCTCGGAAATTACTCCAAAGCGGCGGATTTATTTCTGCTCAACGCAACTCAGTTGCAAGAACAAAACTGGCATCAAGCTTCTGCCAGACTGGAATTGTAGGGCTTCGGCTTGGGTTTTTCCTTTTTCAACAAGGCCTTCCGCATCTTGGCTAGCGCGGAATTCTGAAGCTGCCGGATGCGTTCGCGGGAAACTCCGAACTCACGGCCCACATCTTCGAGCAGCATCGGCTTGAGTCCGCTCAGGCCGAAACGCTCGTCGATGATCCGGCGCTCACGCTCATTCAAGATCGAGAGCAAGCCATCGATTTCCCCGTGGAGATTCTTGTCGCTGAGTGCCTCCAATGGGTCCGAGGCCGAGTCATCGCTGATAATATCGCCGTATTCCATGGCCTCACCTTCGTTGACCGGTGCATCAAGCGAGGTCGGACGCTGTGCCGCCTGCTTGAGCATCGCAATCTTCTGGCGTGGCAGGCCAAGTTCAGTGGCTAGTTCATCGTCGCTCGGTTCGCGACCTAACGCCTCGGCGAGAATTGAGGAAATCCGGCGCATCCGAGCGATTTTATCCACCATGTGAATCGGTAAACGGATTGTCTTCGACTGATTTGCCAGCGCCCGCTTGATCGACTGCTTGATCCACCAGGCACCGTAAGTTGAAAGTTTCCCGCCCTTTTCTGGGTCGAAACGCTCGACCGCGTTCATCAGGCCGATGTTTCCCTCGGAAACGAGGTCGCTTAGCGACAGCCCGTAGCCCGAGTAATCATGGGCGATTTTCACCACTAGCCGGAGGTTCGCTTTGATCATGTGATCGCGGGCGTCGCGGTCACCCATTTTGATCCGTTCCGCGAGATCGTTCTCCTCTTGGATAGTGAGAAGGGGAGTTTTGGAAATTTCCCGGAGATAAAGTTTCAAGCTGCTGTCAGAGTCGTAGGCCATGGTAGTGCGGGTTATCGATTCGTTGAGTTGTTCGCCAAACCATCTGAAATGGATTCAAAAAAATGAATGATATTCCGCAAAAAATTCCAATGAACATTTTTTGAATCCAATTCTCAAAATCCTCCGAATGACATCGTGAAACCGCCTCTCCTCCGAGACCAACGGCTTCGATCCTACACAACACTAAATAAACAGATGAAAACCGCTAAATCTCTATTCAAACCTCTTTTCTGCATGTTCGCCATCGCAGGAATGATGACCGCCTTCACTCATGCAGCCGATGAAAAGAAGGACATTGTTGATACCGCCGTGGCAGCCGGTTCCTTCAAAACTCTCGCCGCCGCTCTCAAAGCAGCTGGATTAGTGGAGACACTCAAGGGCCCAGGACCATTCACGGTATTTGCCCCAACTGACGAGGCCTTCGCGAAATTACCTGCTGGCACTGTCGAGACGCTGCTAAAGCCGGAAAATAAGGAGAAACTCGTCGACATCCTAACCTATCACGTCGTCGCTGGTGATGTGCCTGCTGAGGCTGCCATGAAATTGAAAGAGGCTACTGCGCTCAACAAGAAGAAGATCACATTAGAAGTCAAAGAAGGCGCACTCTATTTGAACAAGTCCAAGGTCACCACGGCCGATGTGAAGAGTTCGAATGGCACTATTCACATCATCGATTCCGTGCTGATGCCCCCAGCGGCGAAATAATCGGCGTGCTGAAGCTTTTTCGTTCTCGATGAAGAATGTTTCTACAATTCCGTGCACCCAAGCAATTCCTGCTTGGGTGCATGGATTTTTGCGTGCTGACCCCGACAGATCCGACCGCAGCTTGGACGTGGGGTTTTTTCTAAATTCATTTCTTGCACGCAGCAGGATCTTGAGAGAAACCAAGGGACTTGCGTCAAAAGGCGATCAATCAGTGGCATCTGCGAAGTTAAAATCGACTGACTCTATTCTCCCCGGCATTGCGTCCGGGACCTCCCGCGCCATGGACCTTTGCATCACCCAATACGGGGGCATCGTCTGGTCCATTGTCCGGCGCTACGTCAGGGACAGCGCCGAAGCTGAAGATGTGGTGCAGGAAATTTTCACAGAAATTTGGAAAAAAGCGGCATCGTTCGATCCAGCGATCGCCTCAGAATCCACTTTCATCGGTATGATTGCTCGCCGCCGGGCGATCGATTTCCTCCGCCGACAAGGTCGTCAACCCGGTTTCGAGCCTCTCGCCGCTGCCGAGTCCTTCCCACAGCCAACAACTGAGAGTTCCTTGATCGGGTGCGATCCAGAGACGGTGAAGTCCTCGCTGGCCACTCTCCCTGCCGACACCCGTCAGCTCTTCCACCTCTTTTTCGAAGACGGATTCACTCATCCCGAAATAGCGGAAAAAACCGGTCTGCCACTCGGCACCGTCAAAACCCGGCTGCGTCGCGGCCTCATCGTCCTTCGCGAGCAATTGCAACGGATCGGCATCACTAACAACCAACCGGCATCATGAACTCACTCGACCCTAATCTCCGGTTCGAGGAGCTGAGCGCTGGCCGTGCAATGGGAGATCTGACCCACGAGGAAGAGGTCGAACTCACGGCCCTGAGCGCCCAACTTGGTGTCGATCCAGATCTCGCGTTCGAGATCCTCGCGGCATCCATCGAGCTAGAGTTTGTGAAAAATTCGATTCAGCCGCTACCCACGGCTCTGGCGGCGCGACTCCACCGTAGCGCTGCGGAAATGGAGAAATCGGTAGCGATTGTCCATCCGCCTGTAAAAACTTGGCAACGAGTCCTCCATCATCCCTTCACTGGCTGGGCTGCTGCCGCCGCGGTCGCTCTTATCGCGGTGATCGGTGCGCAGGAAGCGCCCCAAGTTTCCCCGGCCCAAGCACTACAAAAACTGCGTGCCCAAGCTCCTGATCTCGTGAATCGAAGTTTTTCCGGGCTCGGAGCATTTAAAAACGCCGGAGGTAACGTCGTTTGGAGCGATCAACTTCAGCAGGGCTACATGACCCTCAGTGGAATTCCGGTAAACAATCCGAAAAAATCCCAATATCAGCTCTGGATCGTCGATCCTAAACGAGACGAAGCGCCAGTGGATGGCGGGGTTTTCGATATTCCGACTGACGGTTCACCCGTCGTCATACCCATCGTCGCCAAGCTTGCACTCACCCATCCGCAGGTTTTTGTCATCACGCTCGAACAACCCGGTGGCGTGGTGAAATCAAAGCAGGAGCAAGTGGTCGCTCTGGCGAAAAGTTAGTCAGTGGCAGTACCGAGATTGAGGCTGCCGATTGACGAAACCTCCGACGGGCGTCACCTGCTTTCATGTCCGGCGCATCCTGATTTTCCTGACGCATGGGCTTTACCTAAATCGGAATACCTCTAGCTTCGGCACCGACACCGAACATGGCGGAAACCGAAAAACTCGACACCTTACAAGCGGTGGAGCTTGCCGAGGGCATCGAGATCCGCCTGCGCATGGCTGGGCCCATGTTGCGTGCAGTGGCTTATTTGATCGATTTCCTGATTCGTGCCGCCGTGTTGATCATCGGCGGAATCGCGCTGAACATCGCCGGATTCGCCATCAGCGGGAAAATCGCGAGTGGGATATTCCTGCTCGTCTGGTTCATGTTGGATTGGCTTTACCCCGTGTTTTTCGAAGTCGGGAAACGTGGAGCCACGCCCGGAAAACGGTTGATGGGCTTGCGGGTGGTCCAGTCCACCGGTTCACCGATCACCTTCGGCCAAGCGGTGGTGCGGAATTTCCTCCGTTTCATGGATAGCATGCCGCTCTTCACTTACTGCTTCGGCTTGACGAGCTGTCTTGCGACCAAGCGCTTTCAACGGTTAGGCGACCTCGCCGCTGGAACGGTGGTAATTTATGACCGCCTCCCGCCGCTGCCAAAGGTTACCATGCCGCCACCACTCACCGCCGTGCCGATTCCTGTGGGGCTGACGGCGGACGAAATGCGGGCACTCGCCATGTTTCGCGAACGGTCTGCGCTCTGGTCAGATGGCCGCAGGGCGGAAATAGCCGACCAAGCTTCGATCCTAAGCGGGGCGACTGGAGTGAGCGGGGTGAATCGCCTCATGGCGATGGCGCACTGGACCCAAGAAAAAAGGGGGAAACTGTGACGGCCGGAGACTTCGAACATCAAAATGCGGCGCGCTGGACTGAGTATGAATCCCTCGTCTCACTCATGGAAAAGGGCAAGGCTGGACCCGAGGCGGAAAAACTACCGCGCCTATTCCGTGAGCTGAGTCTGGATTTATCGCTCGCCGAGTCGCGGATGTATGGCACCCAGATCACTGAGCGGCTGAATGCATCAGTGATCCGTGGCTACGAGTTAATCTACCGCACACGGCGTGGAACTTGGGAAAATGTCGTCCGTTTCGTCATGGTGAAATTTCCTCAAGCCGTGCGTGGCGAGTGGCGATTGTTCTGGCTGTGCAATGCCATGTTCTGGCTGCCGTTCTTGGTGACGATGCTTTCCGCAGGTCATGATATTCGCTGGATTCAAGCCATCCTCGGCGCAGATGGCATGGCTTCGATCGAGCAGATGTATGGTGGAAAGGAAGAACAACTCAGTCACTTAAGATCCGAGTATGGCTCGAATTTTATGATGTTTTGTTTCTATATCTACAACAATGTCGCCATCGACTTTCGCATCTTCGCCGGTGGGATGGCGGCGGGTGTTGGGACGCTATTTTTCCTTCTGTTCAATGGGTTGCACATTGGTGCGGCGGCCGGTTATGTGAACCACGCGTGCAATCCAGAATCATTCTGGACCTTCGTCGCTGGGCATTCGTCATTCGAACTGCTAGGCATGGTAGTTTCGGGAATGGCGGGAATGCGTTTGGGTCTGGCCATCTTGCGTCCCGGGCGGCTGCCGCGGGCACGGGCATTGGTGGAGGCTTCAAAACAAGCACTTCCGTTGATTTACGGTGCCGCCATCATGACTTCTCTCGCCGCAGTGGTCGAAGGATTTTGGTCTGCCCAAGCATTGCCCTCGAATTTAAAATACACGGTCGGAGCGATCGCTTGGATCTTACACATTCTTTATTTTTCCCTAGCAGGAAGGAGGTTGGATGATGCGTCTTGATACAGTGACGGCGGAAATCCGCCCACGCAGTGACTGGGAAGCCGTGGACTTGGGATTTGCGATGGTGAGGCGGAGTTTCTGGCGCTGCGTGACCGTCTGGTGGCTGGCACTCGGTATTCCCACTGTCATCGGGACCGTGGTGTTATGGAATCATCCTTTGATCTTGTTAGTATGCTTCTGGTGGGCAAAACCTGCTGGTTCGCGAATGGTGCTGTTCGAGCTAAGTCGGCGTTTGTTCGGTGAAGAGCCCTCATGGAAATCGGTCTGGCGGGAAATTCCACGAGCATGGTGGCGGCGGTTTTTCTATCGATTTCTATGGGCGAGGTTTTCCCCATGGTTGCCAGTGACCTTGGCGGTCGAGGATCTCGAAGGTCTGCGTGGCAAGTCTTACAAGCAACGCTGCGGCCAGATGGTAAGGCGAGGGGAAGGGGTGATCATGCGGATCTATTTCATCTCGGATCTAGCATCAGTCTGGCTAGGAATCGGAATCTTGGTGCTGGTGATGATGTTGATACCCGAGGGCCAAGACGGATCTTGGCGACTGGCAGTAGAATCTTGGGATCAGAATTTCCCCACAGAAATCCCGGTGCTCATCACCCGAACAGTGACCGCCTGCATGATGGCGGCGATGTCTCTCATCGACGTTTTCGTGATCGGGGCGGGCTTCGGAGTTTACATCAATAATCGCACATGGCTCGAGGGTTGGGATGTCGAGTTGGCTTTTAAACGGTTGGCAAATCGACTCGGTAAAGTGGCTGCGTGGGTGTTTGTTTTTTTCATGATTGGATTTCCTGCGCACGCCGCGGAGAGCGCTGCTGACGGGATCAAGCGGGTCAAAGCGGACGATGCCTTCATCGTACATACGGTGATCGACAAAATTCCGAAAAAACCGACTACCTCCACTGTGAGCATCTTCTCAGGCGAGGTGATGGAGATCCTGATGCAGGTCTTCGTCATCTGTGCGGCGGCTTTACTTGTGGGGCTCGTGGGCTGGATCATTTGGAAATGTCGCCATGTCTTCCTGCAGCGCGGGGGCGGGGTGAAAAAAGATCGCTTCATCCCTTCGGCACGGGTGGTGATGGGAATGAAAGTTTCTCCCGACACACTGCCGCCGGATGTCCCGGCAGCGGCTTGGGTGCTGTGGCAGCAAGGTTGCCATCAAGAGGCGTTGGGATTGCTCTATCGTGGCTCGATCTCGCGGGTAATGGAGTTAGGCAGGGTAGAAATCCACGAGTCCGACACTGAAGGGGACTGCTTGCGGCGGGTCGAACAAGCTGGTGCGGAGGTGCATCCGGATTATTTCCGAGGCATCACTGGGATGTGGATACGGCTGGCCTATGCTGGGGTGATACCGTTGGATTCAGAGGTCCAAGTGCTTTGCCAGCAATGGCCGTTTGAGGGAAGGAGGATGGCATGAAATGGTTTCTCATCCTCCTGACCGCACTTGCACTAACGGGTTGCGATTACGAAGAGGTAAAGCGCGAAATCGGCTACAAGGGCAAGGCGAGGATTAACCCCTGGTTAGCCGCTGAGCGTTTCTGTGGCCGATACGATGGAGAGGTGAAATCACTCGCATCTTGGACTGCGCCAGCGGCAGGCGATGCGGTGTGGTTCGTCCCCGCATCGGTCTTGACGAATGAAAGTTTCACTCGCCGGTTAGAGCGCTGGGTGAGCGACGGCGGCCATCTCGTGGTTCTCGTCGAGCATGCGAATGCGGAGACAAACGATTGGTCACCGCATTCAATGGAGCCGACATTGGAACCCGCAGTCATCCACCTGCTCGACCGAGTTGGTATCGAGTTGAAGGTTGCGGAAAAGACGATCAAGGTTTCGAAAATTCGTTTCAGGGGAAAAAACTATCAGGTCGATGCGTCATCCGCAGCATCGGTGAATGTCCGTGGTAAGAAGCTAGGGATTTTCGTATCCACCAAGAACGGTGCTGGACGAGTGACAGTGCTCACGGACGCAAGATTGTTTCGGAACCGCTGGATCGGAGATAAAGATCACGCCGCGTTGCTAGATTCTCTAATTATAGCAACGGACTCGGGTGGCGACATCGGGTTCCTTCGCGGATCGGGTCTGTCACTTTGGGGATTGTTAAGCGACCACCTCTGGCCGGTGTTGTGCGGGCTTGGTGTCCTCACTTTCCTTTGGCTATGGAAAAATTTCACCCGCTTCGGGCCGCTTGAGGCAGATGCTGGCCCTTCTCTTTTGAGGGGCTATGATCATCACCTCGAAGCTCTCGGTGATTTTCAGTGGCGTCTCGACCGCGCCGCAGCATTGCTCAATCCCCTACGGACTCAGATTCTTGAATGCGGCCAACGGATCAGCACGCGGGTGGGGCGCCGCGACGACGACTTTTTTCAGTTCCTTGCTGATCGTGCTGCATTGCCTCGCGACCGGGTCCACCGCGCAATGTCTGAAACCTCACAATCTGATTCTGCCGTTCTTACACGCACCGTTGCCGATCTCCAACGGCTACTCCAAGTTCTTCACTAACTAAATTGATGAATCCAGATTCCTACGCCCCAGTTCTTCAAGAAATACCGCCGGTTCACGGCTTGGCAGAGTTGATCCAGCAAATGCGCGAGCAGATTCGCAAGGTCATCATCGGTCAAGATATCGTGATCGAGCAGGTCATTGCTGCCTTACTAGCAGGCGGTCATGTTCTATTAGAAGGAAAGCCCGGACTCGGGAAAACCCACTTGGTCACCACGCTGGCAAAAACTTTTGGCGGAGCCTCCAGCCGGATTCAGTTCACTCCAGATTTGATGCCTTCCGACGTCACGGGATTCCGCCTTTTCGACATGAAGAGCCAGACCTTCCAACTGCGGCAAGGGCCTGTTTTTACGAATCTTCTGCTCGCAGATGAAATCAACCGCGCTCCCGCGAAAACGCAGTCTGCGCTGCTCGAAGTCATGCAGGAACAACAAGTCACCATCGACGGCGAAACTCTCAAGCTCACCCCGCCGTTCATGACGTTGGCCACGCAGAATCCGGTCGAGCACGAAGGCACCTATCCACTCCCAGAAGCGCAGCTCGACCGCTTCATCATGAAGGTCCTCATCGACTATCCGGTGCGTGAGGCAGAGTGTGAAATCGTCACCCGCGCTGCTGCTGAGACTCCTAACCACAAGGGTAGCGGAGTTTCCATTATCTGCGGACCCGAGGAAATCGTCGCCGCGCAACAGGCGACTGCGGCGGTGCAAATCGTCCCGGAAGTCGTCGGCTACGCGGTGGCACTCGCCCAAGCAACTCGCGATTCGAGATCGATCTCACTCGGCGCAGGGACTCGCGGGGCGATTAGTTTGGTGAAAATCGGTAAGGCGTTCGCCGCGCTGGATGGCAGGGGATTCGTCACCCCGGATGACATTAAACGCGCGGCTCTTCCGGTCCTGCGACACCGGGTGCAACTCACTCCAGAAATCGCGATCAGTGGGCAAGATGTGGATGATGTCCTCATGGCCATCGTCGAAAGCGTTCCCGCACCGAGACAATGAATGATGGTTAGTAACATTGATCGAACGATTCAGCCATTGATCTGGGATAACTGTGGGTCAGGCTCATCTTGCTCATGAGTCCGACGCACCGACTACTGATCTTGTCCACGCTGTGGCTGCTTTTGGCTGCGGTCACTGTCGTTTTGCCATGGCTGAGGTTGCCTTGGTTGTGGCTGGGTGGCGGGGCATCGCTTGTCGTTTTGACGGATTTGATGATTGTTAGATTTTGGATATCACTGGATTTACAACGTCGTTTGCCCGGTCGTTTCGCCTTAGGGGAGGCGGGTGAGGTGAGGTTGATTTTACGAAATGAAGGAAACAGTTCTGCAACCGTTGAAGTTTTCGACGGGATCCCGCATGGGGCGATTGCTCCGACCTTGCCATGGTCTGGGGTGGTGCCGCCTCACCGGGAAATCAGGGTGTTTCATCCGGTGACCCTGCTGGAACGCGGTGAAGCCGTGTTCAGCCCGGTGCACCTTCGTCGGCGATCTCCGCTGGGATTCTGGACGCGAAAATCCCTCCATCTCGTGGACGAAACCGTGAAAGTCTATCCGAATTACGAGCCGGTGATTCGATTTGCCCTGCTTGCCATGCAGCATCGGGAAAGTCCGCTGGGCATCATCCGCCGACCGCGTGCGGGGTCGAGCCGTGACTTTCACCAGCTCCGTGATTACCGCGATGGCGATCCACTGGGACAGATCGATTGGAAAGCCACCTCACGGCGGCAAACACTCATCAGCCGCGACTATCAGGAACAGCGGAATCAGTCAGTCGTATTTCTGCTGGATACCGGGCGGCGGATGCGCGCACTGGATGGCGGAGTGCCGCAGTTTGACTCGATTTTAAATGCCGTGCTCCTCGTTGCTCATGTCGCGCTGCGGCAGGGGGATCAAGTGGCGGTGAAATCCTTCGGTGGCACAGATCGCTGGCTGCCGCCGGTGAAGGGATCACACGCGATGCCGGTGTTGCTGAACCATCTTTACGACTATCAGACGACCACTGCACCGAGCGATTTCTCGGGAGCAGTCGAGCAATTGATGGCCCGCCAGCGGCGCAGAGCGCTCGTCATCTTGCTTACCAATCTGCGGGGCGAGGATGGCAAGGAGCTTGTCCCCGCGTTGCAGGTTTTGAAAAGTCGCCATCTGGTCCTGCTAGCCAGCATGCGTGAGCGGTCGGTGGAAGACGCAATTTCCACTCCAGTGGACGGCTTTTCTACCGCACTGAAATTCCTCGCGGCGGATCGCTACGCGCAAGAACGCCGTGAAATCTTAGCAACGCTCGGAGCACTGGGTGTTCTAACGCTCGACTCAACTGCGCAGGAATTCGCCATCGCATTGGCAAATTCATATTTCGATATCAAGTCGGCAGGACGAATCTGAACCCGGTGATTTCACCTAATCGCGGTCGGGTGAATGGACTCGAAAATTCCTGCGTGGTGTGAGAACTCATCGCGCCGAGCTGCCCACCGGGACAGATGATCCGGCACGCTAGGTCGGATTAATTGTCGGAAATTTAATTATTTTCTAAGGAAACCAAACCAAGCGTGTCTTTATTCGTGAGTCACATGACTCGTTCCCAGTCGATTCATGGACACAATCACCTCCAGCGCCTGTTTTCAGACTAACGCCGGATTCGTATCGTTGAGATCCATTCGCCATTCGAAACCACCCATGGAGGATAAGCCCACGCTTAGGCAAGTCTTCGACGCAGAGGAATCCCCACTCCTCCGCTATGCCCATGGCTTCGTCGGCCAGCGAGAAACCGCTGAGGATCTCGTCCAAGACGCGTTTCTGAAACTGCACGCCCACTGGGACGAGGTAATAAACCCGCGAGCATGGCTTTTCCGCTGCGTGCGAAATCTCGCCCTCAGCCACATCCGCGATCACAAGCGCGAGACGCCGATCGATAACGAACGCGAATTTCAAAGCCATGATCCGGATCCCGGCCAGGTGCTCGGCAAGCTCGATGCCATCACGACCCTCCAGAGATTGGTTACCGAACTCCCCGAAGACGACCGTGCTCTCATTTCTCTCAAATATCACGAAGGTCTCAAATACGACCAGATCAGCCAGCGCACCGGCCTCAGCGTCGGGAATGTCGGCTACAAGCTCCACCACGCCTTGAAGAACCTAGCAGACTCCCTCGTCCGACTTGGCGTGGAAAATCCCGGGGACTGATAGAAAATCCATCACCTCAACTCTTTATCCCGTCATGAATGAAACGCACGAATCCACCGACGCCCTCGGTGATGACGCCATCGAGGCGCGCATCGCCGCGTGGGTTCTCGGTGAATCATCCGCTGTTGAAGCCGCCGATCTGGAGCAACTCTGCGAACAGCGACCGGAGCTGCTCGTCTTCCGCCGTCGCACGGAGGCACTTCATCAGCTACTCACCGAAACAGAATCCACCGGCTCCGCTGATACTTGGAAACTCCCGCCAGAGAAACGCAGGGCCTTGGATGGGATTTTCGACAGCAAACCGTCAGCCGCGCTCGTGAAAGAAAGGAAAAACTCGAATAGAAAATCGGGGTTCCGAGTCTTCTTCGCAATCGCAGCATGTCTGCTGTTTGCAGCGGTCGTCCTACAAATCACAAGCCACGTCGCGGATCGTAAGTCATTTCCCGTCGCCTTCCAGCACAAGGATGATGCGGTGTCAGCTCCCGACATGAACGGCGTCACTGGTGCCACAAGAATTTCCCCGCTCACCGCAAAACGAAGCGATGAAATCTACGGCGTGGACTCGATGGCCATGTCTAAAAACCGTGACTTGGGACTTCAGGAGGCCACACGTCAAAGACAGCTCGCCGGGAAAAAACTTGTCGCTAGCTCGGCAGAAATCATCGCTACCGGCCCTGCCATCGCAGACCAGTTAGCAGCTTCGGATTCGTTTGTTTCGTCTGCCCCAGTGGAGGCTGAGCCCTCGATCATGAATTCCGTGGCAGCAGCGGAATCGATCGCAGAAGCGAAATCCCGCGCGGCACAGGATGTAATTTCTTCAAGATTACGGGCAAGTGATCCAGCGTCCTTCCGCAAAATCGCTGACGGAAATTCCAAAGATTCTTCCCGCCGTATGGCCGCTGCGGCGACGGATGCACGGTCAACAGATCAGGTGGCTGCGATGGCTCCGGCATCGGCCCCGATGCTGACACCTCATTCTCCAAGTCCGGTCGCATCTGCACCGAGGATCGCTGCGCGGAAATCTCAGGTAGAGTCCTTGGACGAACTCTTCGCCACGGAGAATCCATACTCTACTTTTCCCCTCTCCATCGGCGATGCTTCATTCCAGTTGGCAAAGGCTGCATTGGCGAAGGGTATCCGCCCGGATCCCAACACCATCCGACTTGAGCAATTCTACAATGCCGTCGATTACGGAGATCCAGCTCCGACCGCCAGCGAATCGGTCACCGTTGCGATCAACCAATCGACCCATCCATTTTTACCCAGTAGAAACCTCGTCCGATTGGCGTTAGGCACCCGATCCACCGGACGCAATGCGCTGGAACCGCTCCACCTAACCTTATTGGTCGATCAATCAGAATCGCTCGTAGGTGGCGAGCACCGCCTCTCCATGGTCCGTGCCTTGAACCAGCTCCCCGAGTTTCTCACGAAAAACGATCTCATTTCCGTCGTCGGATTTTCCCGCACCTCGCATCTGATCGCTGATAGATTGAGCGGCGACCAGTCGGCGAAGCTCGTGGATCTCACCAGCCACAACGCCAGCGGGAATGAGGCGAATCTGGAAGAAGCCATCAAACTCGGAGGTGAAATTGCAATTCGTAATCAACTTGCCGGAGCACAAAACCGCATCCTCCTGTTCACTAATGGATCGGCGAGTATCGGAAGCGCCAACCTTGATCAACTTACCCAACAGGTAAAAACTCTGAGACAGCAGGGCATCTATTTCGACATCGTAGATACTCGTGCGGCGGGATCAAATGACCGCCTGCTCAGCGAACTCGTCCGTGTTGGCAATGGACGCCATTACCTCGTCGGAGGCCAGAAACCCACAGACTTTGCCAGCCAACTTGCGGGAAAGTTACACCCTGCGGCGGAACATTTGGAAGTGCAGGTAAAATTCAACGCCAAGCGTATTGGGAAATACAAGCTTCTCGGTTTCGAGCAAGACCGTGTCGGGACGGAGCCTTTACTTACTGATGCGGTGGACATCGCTTCGCACACCCACACGGAATCTGGAGTTGCAATCTATCAATTCGAGTCGCTTGCAGGAGGATCGGGTGAGGTAGGAGAAGTGAGTGTGCGCTTCCACGACACCACTCGGGGTGAAATGGTCTCACAGACTTGGGAGATTCCATATCAATCCCAACCGGTCGCCTTTGACCGAGCTGCGCCTTCCATCCAACTCGCTGGGCTGGCCCTGTTCGCTGCCGAAAAACTTCGGGGCGGTGCCTCGGCGGCTTTTATCGACTTCCACCAGCTCACCGGTGCAACCTCACGGGTAAAGCAATTCTACAGCAGCAATCCTCGCGTCGGTGAGATACTCGAAGTTATTGAAAAGTTGATGCAGTAGCCTCGTAAAAAATCCACGTAGTAAGGGGCGCGAATGGCAGGAAGCCCTCAATGTAGTTGCCTAGGAGCCTGTCGGACTTAGAAGCCACCCCCCCCCTGAATAAATCAGTTTTCTCCCACGTATGGAGGAAGTGTCCGCGCGCTTCGTCAACATCGACCA
>JAYUHS010000073.1:0-5634 GCA_043766715.1 Luteolibacter sp. | reverse complement strand
TCGCCCCCATCACCGAGGTCTTCGTCGTCTTGATCGGATTATGCTGGTAGTGCGGCGGCGAGGCCGGGCAGGCGAGGTTGTAAATTTGATCCACCTCGTATTTAAAAGGCTCCGTCACGTCATGGCGCACCAGCTCGAAGTAGGGATTGCTCATCAAGTGGGCGATGTTGCGTTTCCGACCGGTAAAAAAATTATCGAGACAGATGATCTCATTCCCCTCATTCAGCAAACGCTCGCAAAGATGGGAGCCCAGAAACCCTGCCCCGCCGGTGATTAAAATACGCATGACGGGAATCCAGCAGCTCCCGCCCGCTAGATCAAGACCAGACATCCGGACGCCTGTCGGCAACTCCCGCGTCCCTTTGCGACCTTAGCCGCTTGGCTGATCTGCTTGCTCGCCTGCCAGTTCATTTCCCAAGCTGCTATCACCGATCCGGTCCTTTCAAAAAATACCCCGACTCTCAACCAAGGCCGCGTAAAAGGCAGTGTCCGAGTGATGACGGCGGGAAGTATGAACTTAAATTCGTGGCTCACCACCTCACCCCTCTTCCATCTCCCATCTTCCTTCGCGATCTCTGCGTTCCTTTGCGGCAATCTCCTCCCACGCCCCCCATCAGAATCTCGCCACAACCACCGTTGCGGCGAGACTCCCGCACTGCATCACGGAGCCATACAAATCGCCTCGTCGCTCCATGGGCTTTCCAAGTCATTCGGTCCCAGCGCACGCATCCGGAAAGCGTGCCTCGTGCCAGAAATAAGCCCCCCAATCGTCGCCGAGCTGCGGGTGGATACCTTCACTTGCACCCATGCTCCCGGCGTAGCCGTGTCTGAGTGATCGCGCATTTCGATGAGATAAGATTTCGCCTTCGGCATCGCATGGCAGCTCAGGTCGATCTCGCCGGGATTATCACCCATCGTCGCAGACACCTCGTAGGGCTTCTCCATGCTCGTCGTCGATGTCGCATCCGCCTGAATCGCAAACGCGGCGCTCAAAATCTTCGCCGTATCTCCGCCAGAAGCCTCATCCACATAGATGCCACGGCTGTTCAAATTTCCCTCCAGTGCGACGCGCAGCCCGTCTCGCTCCGCACGCAGCGTCTGGAGAATCGTCTCCGTGGCGGAAATTTGATCCAGCTTCGCACGATAGCGATCCGATGCGGCATCGAAGATCGCCGGGCTCGGCACCGGGTTGGTATAGTTCACATTTCCCACCATCGCGGCGGCGTGATCTTTGGTGAAGATGAGTAGCTGGACAAAGTCTTTGCGTTGGAGGTCGAGTTTCACTTTAGACATAAATTTGGATTTCATTGGGGTTACGATCAATCCACCAGAAACGAGAATTCGCAGGCATGGGTGGGGGATGTTCTACGAGGGAACCAGAGTCCTATCAGTCGATGACCGGAGGGCGATCTTATTCTCCCACGAGGTCAGGAAATTTTCACCATGACCTCATTTCCCTAGTTCCATGAGATCATGTTGACCCCGACATGAGATCATCCCCTACCCGCCATGAGATCATCCCGTGCCCACCATGAGATCATGCTCACCCCACCATGGGGTCATTCCCTGCTCACCATGGGGTCATGTTCACCCCAACATGAGGTCATCCCGTGCCCACCATGAGGTCATCCCGTGCTCACCTTAGGGTCATGTTCACCACACCATGAGGTCATCCCGTGCCCACCATGGGGTCATGCTCACCCCACCATGAGGTCATGGTGGGCACGACATGGGGTCATGGTGGGCACGACATGACCCCATTCCCTGCTCACCATGACCCCTCGCGATGGGCGGAATACGGTAAGACTCTGATCCCATCACTCACATCCTGAGTGACTTCTGTCATTGATCGAGAAATTCCCCCAGAATTAAAACCTCCACCGCGCCCCTCACAAATCCACCGCCAGCCCCTCGCCCCTTGCATTCCCCCCTGAAACCGATTTCATCCCCGGACAAGGCCGCAGCTCGGCTTTCGCCTCATTCACACCCGCATGTTCGAACAAGCCTTCAAAAACATCGACGACGTCCTCCACAAGGACGCCGGCTGCTCCAGTGAGCTGGACTACACCGAGCAGACCTCTTGGCTGCTCTTCCTGAAATACCTCGATGCCCTCGAGCACGAGAAAGCCACCATGGCCCGGCTGGAAGGCAGGAAATACAGCCACATCATCGACAAGCCCTACCGTTGGGATAGCTGGGCCGCGCCCAAGGACAAGTCCGGCAAGCTCGATCACAACCACTCCCTCACTGGCGATGACCTCCTCGACTTCGTCAACCGCCAGCTCTTCCCCTACCTCCAGAGCTTCAAGGCCAAGGCCAGCGGGCCGAACACCATCGAATACAAGATCGGCGAAATTTTTTCCGAGATCAAAAACCGCATCCAGAGTGGGTATAATTTGCGGGACATCATCGAGCCGATCGACGGGCTGCAATTCCTCTCCCAGACCGAGAAACATGAGCTCTCCCACCTCTACGAGGCCAAGATCAAGAACATGGGGAATGCCGGGCGTAACGGCGGCGAGTATTACACCCCGCGCCCGCTCATCCGCGCCATTATCCGGGTGGTGGATCCCCAGATCGGAGAGAAAATCTACGACGGTGCGGTCGGCTCCGGTGGCTTCCTTTGCGAGGCCTTTGATTATCTGAAGTCCGGAAAAAAACTCACCACCAAGGACCTCACCATCCTCCAAACCAAGACCTTCTTTGGTAAGGAAAAGAAGTCCCTCGCCTACGTCATCGCGATCATGAACATGATCCTCCACGGCATTGAGGCGCCGAACATCATCCACACCAACACCCTCACCGAGTCCCTCGCCGACGTGCAGGCGAAGGATCAGTATGAGGTGGTGCTCGCGAATCCGCCCTTCGGCGGCAAGGAGCGGCCGGAGGTGCAGCAGAACTTCAACATCCGCACCGGCGAGACCGCCTTTCTCTTCCTCCAGCACTTCATCCGCCTGCTCAAGGCCGGTGGGCGGGCTGGCATCGTCATTAAGAACACGTTTCTCAGCAATACCGACAACGCCTCCGTCAGCCTGCGGAAACTGTTACTCCAGAACTGCAATCTCCACAGCGTGCTCGACTGCCCCGGCGGCACCTTCCAAGGCGCGGGCGTGAAAACCGTAGTGCTGTTTTTCCAAAAAGGCGCACCCACCCAGAAGGTCTGGTTTTACCAGCTCGATCCCGGCCGCAACATGGGGAAAACCAACCCGCTCAATGATGCCGACCTCGCGGACTTCATCGACCGGCAGAAGACCTTCGCCGACTCGCCGAAGAGCTGGAGCGTGAACGTGAAAGACATCGATCCGAAGAACTGCGATCTCTCCGTGAAAAACCCGGACGGCGGCGAGGAAATCGCCCACCGCAACCCGGCGGAGATCATGAAGGAAATCGCCGCACTGGATCAGGAGAGCGCGGAGGTTTTGAAATCCATCAAGGCGCTGTTATGAAAAAATCAGATTCACACCAGGGCGTTGCCCTTCGCGACCCTAGTTGTGGGGCTTCACCCTTCTGGGAAGCCCACGGCGCGGTCCTTGTTCTGTTGATCTCCCGCCCCCACGGGGCATCCCACGCCAGCCTAGGGCAACGCCCTAGGAACACACACGACCCAACATCCAAAGCCCCGAAAGGGCGACCGAACCGATGCCCCAATCCCTCGCCCGCCTCCACATACATCTCGTTTTCAGCACTAAAAATCGCGAACCCACCATCAGCGATACCGTTCGCAGCCCCTTGCACGCCTACATGGCCACCGTCTTGCAGAACCTCGGCTGCGTTCCCGTCCTCATCAATTCCGTCGAGGACCACGCCCACCTGTTATTTGATCTCGCCCGGACCGTCTCCATCAGCCAGGTCGTCGAGGACGTTAAAAAATCATCCTCCAAGTGGATCAAAACCCAAGGTCCGGAATTCGCCGCCTTCGCATGGCAGTCCGGATACGGAGCCTTCGCCGTTTCAGAATCCAACGTCGAAGCCGTCCGCGAATACATCGCCAATCAACGCGAACACCACCGGAAGAAAACGTTTCAGGAAGAATACCGGGCATTTCTCAATCGACATCGCGTGTCATTCGATGAGCGGTATATGTGGGATTAGGCTTAGTGAGGCAGCATTCTCCAGCGCCAACGATGCGATCCTAAGGCGGCAAATTCTTCCGCCCCATCGGGGCATTCGATGCAAGCCCAGGGCAACGCCCTGGGTCCACACGTCAGTGAGAAATTCAGGGCCGAAGGTCCGGTCCAACGGCCGCACGATTCGGCCGGGCTTTCAGCCCTCAAGATTATTCCATACCCATACCCAGGGCGTTGCCCTGGGCTGGCTTGGGGGTGGGGCTTTGCCCCGCAAGAAAGGAGACCGATAATGAAGAAGAATTGGGAAACAATGTGTGGGATTGGGCTTGGTGAGGCAGCATTCTTCAGCGCCAAAGGCGCGATCCTCAGGCGGCAAATTCTTCCGCCCCATCGGGGCATTCGATGCCAGCCTGGGGCATCGCCCCAGGAACCACATCCACCCACAAACCGAGGGCCGAAGGTCCGGTCCAACGGCCGCACGGTTCGGTCGGGCCTTTGGCCCTCAATATTATTCCATGTCGATACCCAGGGCGTTGCCCCGGGCTGGCTTGGGGATGGGGCTTTGCCCCGCAAGAAAGGAGACCGATAATGAAGAAGGGGTGGGAAACAATAGGTGGGATTAGGCTTGGTGAGGCAGCATTCTCCAGCGCCAACGATGCGATCCTAAGGCGGCAAATTCTTCAGCCCCATCGGGGCATTCGATGCCAGCCTGGGGCATCGCCCCAGGAACCACATCCGCCCACGAACCGAGGGCCGAAGGTCCGGTCCAATGGTGGCACGGTTGGTCCGGGCCTTCAGCCCTCAATATTATTCCATGTCCATACCCAGGGCGTTGCCCTGGGCTGGCTTGGGGATGGGGCGTTGCCCCGCAAGAAAGGAGACCGATGATGAAGAAGGATTGGGAAACCAAAGCTCTTGGCGAAGTGATTAAACTTCTGTCTGGGCAACATATTGAGGCCAAAGACTACAACGGTGCTTCGCGTGGCATGGGCTATCTGACGGGTCCATCAGATTTTGGTCCAATTAGTCCGGTTGTCACGAAATGGACAGAGTTTCCCAAAGTGACCGCAAAGAGCGGTGACATTCTTATCACGGTGAAGGGCTCCGGCGTTGGCAAAATTAACCTGCTTGATGGAGCTGACGTTGCGATTAGTCGGCAGCTCATGGCGATACGAGTTACCGGCGCTGATCCACGGTTCATATATTCATTTCTCGGTTCTACCTTCGATCACTTTCAGGCGGAATCGACTGGGGCTGCAATTCCAGGCATTTCCCGCGAACAGGTTCTCGGTTTACAAATACCCATCCCCCCGCTCGCCGAGCAGCTGCGGATCGTCGGCCTGCTGGACGAAGCGTTTGAGGGCATCGCCACCGCCAAAGCCAACGCCGCAAAGAACCTCCAAAACGCCCGTGCCCTCTTTGAAAGCCATCTGCAATCTGTCTTCTCCCAGCGCGGGGAGGGATGGGTGGAAAAGCCACTTGAGGATGTTTGTAATCTGCTCAATGGTTTCGCATTCAAAAGCGGAGATGCAGTACCGGAGTCACGAACTCAATTGGTTCGCATGGG
>JAYUHS010000072.1:0-35197 GCA_043766715.1 Luteolibacter sp. | reverse complement strand
GGAAACCCTGTTCGGCAAGGGCGGGGAGCGAGTGGAAATTTCCTTGGGTGCCGGAGCCGGTGGTGAAGGTGCGGAGTGTGTTCATGAGAGCGGATCGTTGTGAAAAATGGGACGGTGTTGGGTGGCCGTCGCTTGGAGTGGGGCGGAGATTATGGCTGGCGCGGGGTTTGTCAAAATCGATCACGCGCCGGACCCGCAATCTGCACGCGGCAGTGCTGTCGCAGATCGGATACTGGTCCGGCGGACAGGCGGCAGTGCTGTCGGGGATCTGATACAGGCGCGGCGGACACGCGGCGGTGCTGTCGGAAATCTGATACAGGTCTGGCGGACACGCGGCGGTGTTGTCGGAGATCTGATACAGGTCTGGCGGATGTCCGGCAGTGCTGTCGGTAGGGAGGAACAGGTCTGGCGGATGTCCGGCGGTGCTCCGGGTAGGGAGGATGAGGTCCGGCGGATGTCCGGCGGTGCTCCGGGCAGGGAGGATGAGGTCTGGCAGATGTCCGGCAGTGCTCGGGGTAGGGAGGATGAGGTCTGGCGGATGTCCGGCGGTGCTCCGGGCAGGGAAGATGAGGTCCGGCGGATGTCTGGCGGTGCTCCGGTTAAAGAGAAAGAGCCTTGCCGGATGTCCGGCAAGGCTCTGGTGAAGCGAGGTGGGCTTAACGGTAAACCGGGGTCTTGTGCTGGGTGAAATAGCCGTTTCCAGTGTACATTGAGCCGTCGTAGTCGGGGAGGGGACCGGCATCCGGGGCGAGTGGGATGGAGCCGAAGGTGGCGTCTTCCGGTTGGGAATAGGCGATGCTCACCGGGGTGCCGACCTTGACGAGGCGGAAGAATTTAGGGGCGAGGTTCTCGTGCATGCGGATGCAGCCGTGGGTGCAGGGCTGGTGCTTGATCCAGCCGGTGTGGAAGCCGTAGTTGGGCTTAAATTCGCACCAGTAGGGCATGGGCGTGCCAGCGAAGGAGTAGCCGGAGGGCTTTTTACTGATGAGGGTTTTCACCACACTTTTCCCCTTGTAGGCGTAGCCATGGGTGTTGGCGCGGTGTTTATGTTCCTTGTTAAAGATGGTGAAACTGCCGGTCGGGGTGGAGGTGCCTGGACCGCCGATGGAGACCGGCATGGCGAGCAGGACTTGTGAGCCTTCCATCACATAAGTGCGCTGTTTGCTGAGGGAGACCTTGACGCGGACGGCGGCGGGATTCGCCGGGAGCTTGGTGGGAAGGTCGTATTTGTGATAGCTGGCGAGGGCAGCACTGCCATTGGTGGGCAGGGTGCAGGAGGAGAGAAACGCGGCGGAAATGGCGGCGGCGGTAAGGGCGAGCGTGGTTTTTAAGTTCATCGGTTTACGAATGGCCGCCACCTTCGCGATTGCCGTGGAGATTGCAAGAATGGTGTGCAGCGGGAGATTTCAAAGAACTTGGGAAACGGGCTTGCCAACGGTGAATCAGACGCCGCAGTCTTCGCATGAACTTTGCCCTGATTTAAAACATGTCTGAACTTCTTGAAGATGATGATCTCACCGCCGCACTGAAAAAGTGCCCGGAGTGGGACTACGAAAAAAAAGCGATTACCCGGACCGTCGAGTTCGAGGAATTCATGGACGCGATTGATTTCGTAAATGACCTCGCGGAAATCGCGGAGGAGGCCCAGCACCACCCGGACATCACCATCAAGCACACCAAGGTGACGCTCAAGCTCACCACCCACGATGCAGGTGGCGTGACGGAGGGCGACATCGAGGTGGCGCAGCGGGTGGATAATTTGGTCGATTGACCCGGTAGAAAGCTTTTGCGAAGCAGGATTTTCCGCCACGGGAGGATCCTGCTTTTTCGCGTCAGCGGGGGAGCATGAGTTCGTCTTCCTTCAGGCCGGTGAGCGTCTCCAGCCCTTTGAGCAAGCGGCGGAGGGTGATGAAAAGGAAGATCAGGATCGGCACGCCGATGACGGCGAAGCCCCAGCCGGTGACGCTAGCGATGATGGCATTATACTTCTCCAGTGCGTCCACCGCCGTGGCGTCGAAGCCGCGGAAGAACCACTGGGCGAGGCCGAGGTTCATCAGCGAACTAAGGAAAAACGAGGCGGCGAAGAATTTCGTCGCGCCAAATAGCAGCCGGTCGTAGGCACCTTGGGCGGAAATTTCCGCGACTCGGTTCTCGATTTTCGGGATGTCGAAGATCGAGTCGTTGTAGAGGAAGACGCGGATTAGTGGGCTGGCGGTGCGGTGCGAGGTCAGGATCGCGATGCCGAGGACGAGCGGGATCAGCGCCTCCTTGATGCCGAAGAGCAGGCCGGCGGTGGGCTTGACCGTGCCGTCCTTATTCCACAAATAGACGGTCAGGCCGCCGGAAAGCAGCACGGAAATGAGACCGAGGGCGGAGAAGAAGTTTCCCTTCCGAGTCTTGATGTAGTGCCAGATGCCGTAGCCAAGGGGCAGCGCAAGGGCGAGGACCATGGCCTTGACCGGGCCGATGTGCCATGGTTTCACCGCCTTCCCGAGTCTCGCTTGTAGATCAGGGTCCTTGCTTAAATAGCTGAGGATCAGCACGGGGATGATCACATTAATCAGGATATTCGCGAGCGGATGCTCTTGCGGGGGCTTGGTGGGATGGGCCATAGACGGGCGAAAGAAAGCATTCCCGGGAGGAAGGTGAAATCAAAAACGGCGGGATTTCAACGGATCGCACCGTGCGTTGCATTTGAATTTTTCCCTGATGCTTTGGCTGCTCGTTCGGGCATCCACTGCGGCGCTGCTTGGCGTAAGTTTCTGGAAAAATCTGGAGAAAAGCGACTTTGGGCTTGCAACCCACTGCTCACCCCGTAACACCTGCCCCCCGAATTATGGCTAAGAAAAGTTGGATCGCCCGCACCGCGCGCAAAAAAGAAACCGTCGAGAAATACGCAGCAGTCCGCCTCAAGCTCAAGGCTGCCAAAGACTACGTGGGTCTCTCCATGCTGCCACGGGATGCAAGTCCCACCCGCCTCGTCAATCGTTGTGTGATCACTGGCCGCCGTCGTGCATTCCTCCGTCGGTTCAGCCTTTCCCGGATCACCTTCCGCGAGCTGGCCTCCGCTGGGATGCTTCCCGGTGTGACCAAAGCGAGCTGGTAAGCTGGCACAGTTCACGCTATTTTCTGACGTGGGGCGGGTCCATTCTCGTTCCCACGTTCTTTTTATGCCAATTTACGAATACGTTTCTGAAGCTGCGGATGACCCCGAGCATTCGTGCCGCGTCTGTGCCAAGGGATTCGAGCTCAGACGCCCCATCGACCGCACTCCGCTTGTGGTGTGTCCTTTGTGCAAGAATCCCGTTAAGAAGGTGATTTCACGGATCAATACTCCGTCCATCACGAAACCGCTGTCCGTGACCGATGCCAAAAAGGCTGGATTCACGATCCTCCAACGGCGCGATCAGGGGGTTTACGAAAAACTTTGACGCCGTGACGACTGCTTTTGTTTTACCACTGTTGGCATCTGCCGGAGCCCATTCGATTTCGACGGAGTTCCCGAGCCTCGGCGTATCGATTCTTTATCTCGTAGGAATTTTCTTTTTCCTCCTGCTCAACGCCTTTTTCGTCGCCTCCGAGTTCGCGATCGTGAAGGTGCGCCCAAGCCAACTCGAAGCTTCTGCCAAGGAAACTGGGCGTAATCCGAATACCGCGCTCCACATCGTCCATCATTTGGATGGCTACCTTTCGGCAAACCAGCTCGGAATTACCATTTCCTCGCTGGCCTTGGGTTTCCTCGGTGAGCCATTTGTCACCGCGTTGGTCGCACCGCTTTTGCTTAGGGCTGGCCTACCGGAAAACGCAGTTTATTGGATCTCACTGGTGCTCGCCATCGGCTCGTTCACCTTCCTCCACGTGGTGATCGGTGAATTACTCCCCAAATCCATCGCGATTCGCAAGTCGGTAGAAACCACCTTCGCCCTCGCGGCGCCGCTACGGATTTTCTATAACTCGTTCCGTCCGTTTATCGTTTTTCTCAACGGCACCGCGAACTGGCTACTGAAGAATATTTTCCGGATCGACCCCGTCAACGAGGGCGAGCACATCCACTCCGCCGAGGAATTAGCACTTCTCGTCACCCAAAGTGGCCAATCTCAAGAAGTCACCGAGACGGAGCGCAAGATCCTCATCAACGCCCTCGGCCTAAACGAACTCTGGGTCCGCGACGTGATGACTCCGCGCAACAAAGTCGTCATCCTCGATGCGGATCAGCCGTTCGAGAAAGTGCTAGAAATCGCGATGCGCAGTAAGCACACGCGGTTTCCCCTCGTCAAAGGCCACCTCGACCACGCCATCGGCCTGATCCACATCAAGGATCTCTTCAAGCTCATCAAGGATCCCGACCCGGACCTTATGCGGATCAAGCGCGAGTTGAAAATCGTGCCCGACACGATGCCGCTCGATACCTTGCTGCGGTTTTTCCTCCACGAGCACGCCCATCTCGCCATGGCAGTGGATGAATTTGGCACGCCCGTCGGCATCGTTTTCCTCGATAATGTGATGGAAGAACTCGTCGGCGACATTCAGGACGAGTTCGACAACGAGCGCTCGTCCTTCACTAAAATCAATGACGGGGAATTCGTGATCGAAGGGGCGATGACGCTCAATGACCTCGCTGGCCACGTGCCCGAACTTTTCCTAGAAAGCGGAGAAGTCACCACCGTTGGTGGTTATCTCACGCAGCAGCTCGAGCGCTTCCCCGAGGTCGGAGAAACGGTCGAAATCCTCGGCTACGAGGCCCGAGTCACCAGCACGGACGGACGGCGGGTGGGACAAGTGCATTTCCGGAAATTGCTATCTGCCGAGGAGGAAGATGAGCAAAAGGAAAATGGCGCGACGGCCTAACTGACAGCCCCGTCGCGTCATCCGATTTAAGCACCGCGCATCAGCGAGATTTCTGCGAGGGAAATGAGCGCCTTATAAAGATCTTCGCGCGGCGCGGTTTTTAAATCCGCCACGGTCACCGCATGGTCGAGGGTAAATTTCCCGGAACGTGTCCTGCGCAGAGCACTCAAGTGCCCACCACAACCAAGCTCCGCACCGATGTCGTGGGCGTAAGTCCGGACGTAAAATCCCTTCGAGCAGTTCACGGTGAAATCCACTTCCGGTAGCTCGATGCGGGAAATGACATTCTTCGTGATATGCACTTTTCTCGGCTCGCGGACGATCTCGATGCCTTTTCTCGCCAATTTATAAAGTGGCACTCCGTCTTTCTTGATCGCGGAAACCATCGGCGGAATCTGCTCGAAATCTCCCATATAACCGTCGAACACCTCTTGCACTCGCTCACGGGAATAATCCCCGACCGGCTTCGTTTCTAAAATTTCGCCTTGGCGGTCCTGCGTGCTCGTCGTCGAACCCAGCGTGAGTGTGCCGACGTATTCCTTGTCCTCGCTCATCAGGAGATCTTGGATCTTCGTCGCCCGGCCGATGACTAACATCAGCAGGCCGGTCGCCATCGGATCAAGCGTGCCACAATGGCCGATTTTCTTGGTATTTAAGGCGCGGCGGGCGATGGCGACGACATCGTGAGATGTCATGTCTTCCGCCTTATCGATCAATAGCACGCCGCTCGGGCCTTCGTAGTCGTTGGGTGAATTTCGCATATCAAAGAATCTAATTTTATAAACCAGCAGCTTCGAGCTGACGGTGGATCGCTACTAACACAGCGGCCTTGGCAGTTGCGAGTGGACCGGTCATGCGGATGCCGGCCGCGAGTGTGTGACCGCCCCCACCGAATTCGAGGGCGATCTGGCAGACGTCCACCCGCTTGTCCTTCGAGCGCATCGAGACGCGGATTTTACCGTCTTCGAGTTCCTCGAAAAACACAGCAAGCTGCACGCCGCGGATGGCGCGGATGATGTCGATGAGGCCCTCGCTGTCCTCGGGACGCAGGGCGAGATCGAGACGGGTCTGATCATGTAGCTCCCAAGTCGCGACAAGGCCATCGGCAGAAAGTTCGAGCGTATTGAGTAGTGCCCGCATCAGCTCGACGCGGCGGTATGGGTGGTTGTCGTACGTCTGAGAATTGAGAGTGCCCACATCCAGTCCGCGGTGGATGAGATCCGCAGCCATCTCGTAGGTTTTCGCCGTGGTGGATGGATATTGGAACGAGCCGGTATCGGTAGAAACGGCGACATAAATCGCGTCGCGCGACTCAGCGGGCATCGGTAAATCCAGCGCCGTGATGAGTTCGTAGAGGATCTGGCCGGTCGCTGGGCTGCTGGGATCGATGAGATTCAGGTCGCCGTAAGCGGGGTTCGACTTGTGGTGATCGATATTGATCCAAATTTTCGCTTGGGAAGCCGCTTGGAGCGCCTTTTCCCCGAGCCGTGGCTTGGTGGCCGTGTCGAGTGCGATGGCGACTTCCACTGCGAGTGGCTCGGCGGGCGGGCGCTCGATTTTTTCCGATCCCGCCATGAAAGTCAGGTTGTCTGGAAGGCCGTCCTCGTTGATCAGCCGCACGGATTTCCCCGCTGCCATCAGCGAAAAACCGAGGGCAAGCTGTGAGCCGATTGCGTCGCCATCTGGCCGGACGTGGCTGATCAAGACGAAAGACTGGTAGCCGCGCAGGACCTCGCCGATTTCTTCGAAGGTCGCTCGGGTAGAAGGAGTGTTGATTTCGCTCATGGGGTGGAACCGCAGCGCGGGAGGCGGATTCTTCCCGCTAGCCTCTATGGCGCAAGGACAAACCTGAAATCATCTCCCGCCCGCCAGCCGACTAGACTATAGAAACCAAGCACCCCTCTTCACTTGTCTTCCTTGGCATCGTTTGCGATCCTGCTGTGTGCCACGAGTTGGTGAGTCTGCCGATTAAGGAGTGGCGGTATCACTTGAAGCTGCCTGGTTCTTTCTTGGGAAATCGGCTCCATGCCCTTGTAGTCGTTCCTACAAACCCAGTTAGAGGCGACCCTTTTTCGGTCAAGGCTGATGAATGGAGGGTGATCGTTTACCCTCCGAGGGTCGGCGATTATCCTTTTTTGGTAAACGTCTACCCCGCAACGGTGAACGCCGATCCTTTTGGGGTGGACCACCACCTTCCGAGGGTAAACGGTTGACCTAAAAAGGTGAACGTTTAGCCAAAAAGGGTCGGCATTTGACGTTTTTCGGTCAATTTGAGGCCTCGAATCATCGATTTAAGGGGTTGTAACTGGCTGTAAACATGGGCGTTGGCCAGATTCCGGCAGAGTTTATGCGATTGGATCCGTCGATCCGGTTGAGCGGCGGCGGTGCGGTAAGAAACGGCTCAGGTTTTCGAGCAAATGCCTCGGCTCGTTCCCAAGATCATCGCCTTGCCTTCCAGCACGGATGTCCGACCCACTTGGAGGTCTAAGCGGGTCATATTGAAGCAATTTCCGCCTTCTTCGAATCATATCGAAAACTGCCGATACTTCCCTCCTTGAGCTTTTCAATCGCCTCCTCAATGGCATCCAGCGGAACCAGAAACCACTCCTTGGGTTCCACTTGCGAGCCGAAACGATCCTTCAACTCCAGGTCCAACCGGGCACTTCCGAAGAACCGGTGAAGCAATGTCTCCAGCTTCTTCCGGTTGATGTTGGATAGCTTGAAGGTCGCCACGACTTCCACGTCGGCCAGTAAATAGGTCGGATCCTTCTTCGCATTCGCGATCCGCGCTTTCACATCTCCGCCAGTGACCCCGATCTTGTGAATCACCGCCCGATGTTCCGCGACGAACGGATGCTCCGACTTGCTCCGAAGAATATAGATTGAACCCGTTTGCTGATCGCCCTCCTCTTCCTCGTCCGAGAAAAGCGGCCCTAAGTCCGGTTCGGTGATGCGGCGGCTAACTTTGTCTTTGTTCAAGGCTCGCTGGAGCGAGCGCACAAGCAAATCGCTCTCCGTGCCATTGTCGAAAATCACCCGCAGCCGACTATCGGGGCGACCATAGTAATTAGTGAAGAGTTCGCCTTTCCCCGCAACAAGCGCCTTTTGCCCATCGAGGATGAAACAATCGCCCACGTTCACCTCGGCATTGTCCTTGTATTTCAGGGTCTGCCGGAGACCGGAAGTTAGTTCGCGCTGCACCTTCTCGAAAATGGGCCGGAACTCCTCGAAGTCCTTGCAGGGATTCCTTTGCGCGACTTCCTCCGCGGCCTTGATCTCCTCGCGGGATCGCACGTGAACCAGCTCTGTCACATCCCCACTGGGATCGACGCCTAACGCCTCAAGCAACTCGGTATCCGAAGGTTCTTCCCGCAGCACACTCGAAGAAATCTCCAAGGGCGCATAAAGAAGCCCATGCGGGTCCATCCCTTTTAAAACCTCACGGCACTCTCCCGACTTCCGAATTTCATCCAGCCTTACCGCATAGAGCCGTTCGAAAATGTCACGGCTCTCTCCATGCTCCGGCCGGTGACCATGCTCCTGCACGAAGCGGCCGATTTCCTCAAAGCCCGCGATGATCCGTTGATCCCGCGCGGAGAGACCGCCGGTTTTGCGGGCCTCGGTTTCCACACCTAGCGCTCCCAGTAACTCCAGATCGTCGTCTGTGATTTTCTTAGCCATTTTTTCGGTTCATCGCCTCACGTTGCAGGAAGGCCACGCCTTCCGCCATCCGCTTTTCCCAAGCGTCGGGTGATGTGAGTGACGGCAGCCTTCCCTTTTCTTTTTTAAATTCCAGCGCCCGTTTTGCCAACCCACGTGCTTCTTCGAGCGTCAGATTCCCACGGCGGCCAGCGATCACAGCGGCCACCTGCTTCAACCTTTCCTCGGTCATCGACTTTGCGAGAATCGCGTAGGCTTCGCCAAACGGGTTGATCCGGTCGATCAGGTCGATGTCGAGTTCCCGGACATCCATCGCATATCTGCGAATGCCATCAATCAGTGACGTGTTGGGAGTGGGTTCGCTGCTCTCGCTATCGCTGCCACTCAGCATTTTCTTCGCTTGTTGAACGAAATTCAGTGCTGCGATGGCGTGTTGACGCACGGCTTCCAAATCCCCGTCGTCCAGATTTGGAAACCGCTCCTGCACGATCTTGCCCATACGGACCTGCGTGAGTTCCTCGGGGACTAATTCCTCGTCAAACAACCCGCGCTCGATGGTCCGCTTATCCTGCACGAAGGCGGTGACGAGTTCGTTCAAGTCCTCCTTGCAGATCCGTTCCGCCTCATGGCTTTTCGGCTCCGCCAGCCCTTTGATCTCCAGTTGGATTTGTCCCGTCGTGGGGTTCACTCCGATGTTCGTCTTCTCCGGGTCGTATCCTCCTGGCCCGTAATCGTATCCCGGAGTTTCTTCATTGCTCAGGTTCTTGGATCGGAACTCAAACCGCGGTGCCAGCACTTGTTCCATCAGCAGGCTCGCGGCGATGGCTTTGAGCGTATCGTTCACCGCCTCCGTCACCGCCCCTTCCGAGGCGTCCGGCTCGGCGATGAGGTTGGTGAAACGGGCGCGCGTCTTGCCCGGCGCATCGCGGGTGGCACGGCCGATGATCTGGATGATCTCCGTGAGACTGGACCGGTAGCCAACCGTCAATGCGTGCTCGCACCAGATCCAGTCGAAGCCCTCCTTCGCCATGCCAAGGGCGATGATGATGTCCACATGATCCCGGTTGTTCTTCTGGGCCGGATCTTTCAGCGCGGCGGAAACCTTTTCCCGCTTCGCTGGGTCATCGTCCACCAAATCGGCAATTTTCAGGATCTTTCCTTCCGCGGTCTTCACGAGCTGGAAACCCGTCTGCGGATCAGTTCCCTGCCATTCGCCCAGCCCCTCAATGATGTGCTCCACTTCCTTGATCTTGTCCTTCGTGCTTTCCCGCGCATTGACGTTCGGGATGTGGAGGATCGTCTTCTCGCCGGGTTGCAAGACATCGAAGATGCATTTCTCGGCCTCGTTGTTCTGGTCCCGCGTGAGGTAGCTGTTCGTGTAGAAGTAATATCCGATGTCGAGCTGCTTCAGATATTCGTAACCATTGAGCTGTTCGTAATAGGTGTAGGTGACGGTATCAAATTTCGATTCGTCGTCCGGATGCAGCACCGCCTCCGCATCGCCGCGGAAATAGGACCCAGTCATCGCCACGAGGTGGATCTTGTCCCGCAGCATGAGCTGCCGGATGTGTTCGCCCAAGCGGTTGTCGGGATTCGCCGAAATGTGATGGAACTCGTCCACGGCTATCAAGCGATCATCGAAAACCTCCGGCCCGAATTTCTCCATCGCGAAGCGGAACGTTGCGTGAGTGCAGACCAGCGCCTTATCCCCGCTTTCGAGGAATTTCCTGACAGATTCCACCTTGCCGCCGTTGTCCGTGCCCGGTGCGTCGCACAGATTCCACTTAGGCTCGACCTTCCAATCCGCGAAGAAACCAAACTTGCTCAGCGGCTCATCCTGGAAACTCCCGCCGATGGACCGCTCCGGCACCACCACGATGGCTTGCTTGAGTCCTTGATTCGCCAGCTTGTCCAAGGCGATGAACATGAGCGCCCGGCTTTTGCCAGAAGCGGGCGGCGATTTGATGAGCAAATACGGCTCGCCGCGCTTCTGATAGGCGAGTTCCTGCATCGGGCGCATGCCGAGCGCGTTGGAGCGCGTGGAACTGCCGTCCTGCGCGTAGGTGACGGAAACGGAGGGGATGGGAGTGGAATTGCTCATGCGATGGGGTTGATTCGTTTGACGCCTACAAATCGGTCGAAGTCGCGGTCGTTACTAGCAATGGTGGCCGAATGCTCCAAGGCGTGAAGGGCGATCAAGGCATCTGTGGTCAGATTGCCTCCCGTGCCAGCTTCCTCCAGCAGATCGAAGAAGCGTCCCAGAGCGTTTTCCGAAAGATGGATGATACGAACGTGCGGGAAGCTCACCCAGTGCTCGACGATGCCGCGCACTTGCGCGGGTGAGAGCGGATTCTCACAGACATTTGGATGTGTCAGCAGCCGGGTGACGGCCAGCACCACCACCCACGGCAGGCCCACCGGCTCAAGTCCGGAAAGTACGCCCTCCCACCAGACCCGCGCCTTGTCATGCCGGGGAGAAGCTTCATCGTGGGCGTAAATCAGGAGATTCGCATCAGGAAGGATCATTGCTTTCCTGCATCCTCCGCTTCGATTTGATCGTAAAGCTGGTTCATGCTCACCCCTTGGTAGGCTGGCTTGATTCCTACGCGATGCGTCTGGACGCTCACTTGCTTGACGGAGGAAGAGGGTGAGGCACTCAGCCCACGCTGGATCGTCTCCTCCAAAATCTCGCGAAAAGGCCGCCTCCGCTGCCGGGCACGCTCATGCAATTCACTCAGAATGCCATCACTGATGTTAATTGTCGTTCTCACATCGGCATCATGATGCGGATTGGTGCCATGTCAAAGTCATACCTCATCCTCCTTTTCCGGAAATTCGGTGCCCGCCAGTTCGCGTTCGATTTGCTCGATGCTTGGCAGGCTGGTTTGGAATTCGGCGGGCAGCGATTCCACCAGTTGGTATTCCGCGACTCCCAGCGGCTGGTCCTTGCCGCGCAGCGCGTATTCCGCCACCACCTTGTTTTTCGTTTTGCATAGGAGCAGGCCGATGGTCGGCCCGTCGTCCGGGTGCTTGATCTGGGCATCCACCGCGGTGAGGTAGAAGCTCAACTGCCCGAGGTGCTCCGGCTTGAATTTACCGGCCTTCAGCTCGATCACCACGTAGCAACGCAGCTTCAGGTGGTAGAAGAGCAGGTCGATGAAAAATTCCTCCCCACCGACATCCAAGAGGACCTGCCGTCCGACAAAGGCGAAGCCCGCGCCCAGTTCAAGCAAGAAGTCGGTGACGTGTTTGACCAGCGCCTTTTCGATTTCCCGCTCCTGCGCTTCTTCCCCCAGTCCGAGGAAATCAAAGCGATACGGATCTTTGAGAGATTCCCGCGCCAGATCGGACTCCGGCTTTGGCAGGGTAAACTGGAAGTTCGTGACCGCCGTCCCGCTGCGTTCCATCAGGCGGGTCTCGATCTGCATCACCAGAATGTTGCGCGACCAGTTGTGCTCAATGGCTTTGCTTAGATACCACTCACGCTCTTCCCGTGTCTTGAGCTTATCCAGCAGGATGCGGTGATGCCCCCACGGTAATTGATGCAAGGGAGCTTGCACAAATCCGTCCGGCTCGAATGGTGCCGCAACCTGCTGCACAATTTCACCTGTTTTCAATTGTCCCGCAGCTTGGTGGACAATGACCCCTCCTCCCAATTGTCCCACAAGCTGTGGGACAATTGGCCACGCTTCAGCGAAAACCCTCATGTAGAGCAGGTTGGTGCGGGAAAATCCCTTCATCTCCGGGAAGGTAGTCCGTAAATCCTCCGCCAACCGCTCAATCACCTTCGCGCCCCAGCCCTGTGCCGCCTGCCGGGCGAGGATGTCCCGCCCGATCTGCCAATACAGCCCAATCATCTCCCGGTTCACCGCCAGCGTGGCGCGTTGCTGAGTGCTGTGGATGCGAGTTTTCAGCTCGGCAAGCCATTCAGCGTAGCCAGCGGGCGGCGGGGTCAAACTTACCGGATCGTTGTCGTTCATGCTTTCCTTCCTTTCACAGGTTTCGCCGCCTTTTTCGCGGGAGCATTCGCCGTCATCTTCGTGTAGAGCTCGAAGAGTTTTTCCAACCGCTCGGTGTCGTTCTTGAAGCGGCGGCCGAGGTAGATGCGCTCCAGCGTCTCGTCGTTGCGATCGTGCGCGGTGCGGAGGTTGGCGGGCATCGTCTCGGGATCGTAAAGATCGGCGATGGTCGCGGGGAAATGGGACTCGCGGGCCAGCAGGATGTCCTCCGCGCAACGGGTGAGGTCTGCTTTGTTTTGCTCGGTGAGCGTCGGCACGGGAAAAGTATTCCAGCCCAAAGTATTTGAATACGAAAAGCGCATTTCCAGACGGACACAGACGGTTCCTATCCAAACCCAATGAAGCCGCGATGCGATAAGCGCTATGTTCCATATCGGAGCATCGTAAAGCGCGAAACACTTGTTTGAGACGATGTAGTCAGATGAAAGGAAGTCGCATGGAAGGTATGGTCTTCCTTCGGAGCTTACACCGGGAACAAGTATCTGGTTCTTATTGGCTAGCCCCCCGATCTGGACGAAGCGGTGGGGTTTCTTAGCGAAATTACGTGTGGATTCCGCGTCGGACTTGATACGATTCTCAGCCACCAGTTTGAGTCGCTGTGCGATAAAAACACTTTTGTTCGCGGCATCCACGTCATCGTCTTCAATCCACAAGCAATACCTTTGCCTACCGTTGATAAGTTCGTCCGACCCGACGAAACGCTTGATGAAAGGCCGCGCATCCGAGTCTTCGGCTATCAGTTTCTCAACCAAGTCGTCGGTAACGAATAGATGGCCACCGTCGCGCGGCATGTTACCGAACAACATCGCTGATTGCGCGCCAATCGGGACATTTGATTTCTGCACATAGGCAAGGCTATCTGGCACCAAATAGGGACCGATCGCCGAGCATTGCTTAACCAACTCATCTTGATGCAATTTCTTGAGCGCGGGCGATTTTTTGCCAAGGCCAATGATAATGACGGTTACCCCTGCATTGTGGCTGGCTAAGTTCGCCCACTTGAACGAAGTATGCGCAAAACAAATCTCGCAGCCGCGCTCGAACGCGACCGGCCATACGTCAATCGCTTGCTGCCCCTGACATACGCTATTTGTCGCCACAAACGCAGCAACTGCGTTTGGCACACTGTCAGCATAATCAAGAAATCGCCCAAACCAGCCGGTCACAAAGTCGGTGGTCTTGGCCAGCTTAGGGTGTTTCGCCCAAGCGTTTGCTAAGTCGGACTTCTGCTCTGCGTTTTGCCATTTACTTCCCTTATACGGCGGATTGCCGCAGATATAAGTCTCCCCGCCCTCGTTCTCGAAATCGATTTCCGCCTGATCTAGCGGTGTCGCGAACAAATCTTCGGCCCGGTTTTTCACAGCTTTCCCGGTTGGCGGACAAACACTTAGCCAGTCAACACGAAGGGCGTTGCCGCAGGTGATCCAGTTGGCGGCTTCGAGCGGCAGGAACTCAGCGAGGGCAAGCTGTTGTCCGCGATAAAGCACGTCGCATTGATACTCGGCGATGATGAGGGCGAGGCGGGCGATCTCGCAGGAGAAGTGGCGGATTTCGATGCCCCGGTAATTGGTTAGTGGGATGTCGGACTTGCGCTCGATTTCGCCGCGGCGGCGGTTGATCTCAGCCTCGATCTCCCGCATCTGCTTGTAGGCGATGACGAGGAAATTTCCCGAACCGCAGGCGGGATCGAAGACGCGAATGCGGGCGATGCGTTTCCGCAGGTTGAGAAGCTTTTGGGGGCTGTCCCCGGCGTCTTCGAGTCGGGCGCGGAGTTCGTCGAGGAACAGCGGGTTGAGCACCTTGAGGATGTTCGGCACGCTGGTGTAGTGCATGCCGAGCGCGCCGCGCTCCTCGTCATCCGCCACGGCTTGGATCATGGAGCCGAAGATGTCGGGATTGATCTTTGTCCAATCGAGGTTGCCGATGTGAAGCAGATAAGAGCGGGCGATTTTACTGAAGCGCGGCACGTCCAAGCTGCCGGAGAAGAGACCGCCGTTTACATAAGGGAAACCGCCGGCCCAGTCCTTGACCTTCGCCGGCACGCGTTGCTTGAGCGGCGTGTTCATGACGCGGAACAGCTCGGAAATCACCTCGTGGGTGTTCGAGGAATCCCGCGCGCTCATCTGTTCGAGCGTCGCGGTGAAAAGTTCGTCCTGATGAAAAATGTCTGTGTCCTCGGCAAAAAAGCAGAAGATCAGCCGGGCCATGAAGTGGTTCAGATCCTCGCGCCGCGCGGCCGTGGCCCACTCCGGGTTGTCCTTGAGCAGCTCGATGTAGAGCCGGTTCAAGCGGCCGGTGGCCTTGATGTCGAAGGAGCTTTCCCGGATCTGCTTGACCGTCGTGATCCCAGCCAGAGGCAGGAAATAGCCGAAGTGGTCGGAAAACTCCGTGTAGGAGCAAACGATGGGTTCATCGTCATCGGCCAGGTTCTCCGCTTCGATCGTATCGCCGTCGGTGGCCAGAATGAACTTGGCCTTGAGCCGCGCCGTCGCCGGACTTTCCCGCAGTGCCTTCAGCGTTTTCGTCACCTTGCCGGGCGCGCAGACCTTGAGGTGGATGTTGCTGCGCTGGAGAACTCCGCCGAGGTCGGACTTGTTCGAGTCGCCGCTCCGCAGCTTCTTGAGGGTCGTTTCCTTGTTTCCGAACGCCTCTAGGAACGCGAACGGGAAGTTTTCCCGGTCGAACGGCTGCTCCACCAGCGTCGAAACGGCATCGGCAATCTCAACGGCGTTCATGCAGAGAATGGTGGGGATCCGACGGAACTCGTCGCCGGGACAGAAGTGCGGCCTTGACCGGGGTTCATCATTTTCAAGTTGAGGCTGACGATGGACTTGGGCGTGAAATAAGAAAGGGGAACCGCCAACTTGGCAAACTCACGGCGGGAAATCTGGGAGGAACGACGGAACACTGAAGGAATGGAGCGAAAATCGAGGAACTGTGGAATGCAAATATGAAACGGGTCAGCTTTCGGCTCACTACTCGCGTAGAGAGGGCGGGGAAGATCTCAACTAGGGATTCCCTCAACGCAAAGCCGAGAGCGCCAAGGTTTATGAATTGAAAACCAGAGCCCTATTCTCGGATTCGGGTTCATTCGCAGTTTAAGTTCTGCTCTTATCAACCGATTTCTTCAAGTGGCGGTCACTGGTGTCGGCAGCGTGCGCGAATAAGCGGGAATCCCGTCTTGAAATGCCGGGAACGCCGTGCATCCTCGCCGCCCCGCCATGGCAGGACCTATTTTTCAAGCACTCCCAGGATTTCGCGACTTCACTCCCCGTGAATGTGCGGTGCGTAATTATCTCTTCGAAACTTGGCGCGGCGTGGCCCGGCGCTGCGGCTACGTCGAGTATGAGACGCCGATCTTGGAGGACACGGCGCTCTATTTGAAGAAGTCCGGGGGCGAGCTTTCTGCGCAGCTCTTTCGGTTCGAGGACCAAGGTGGCCGGGATGTGACACTGCGGCCCGAGGTCACGGCCTCGCTGGCGAGGATCGTCGCACAGCACCAGCGGGATTTCCCGAAGCCGCTGAAGTGGTTCGAAATCGGCCAGTGTTTCCGCTACGAAAAACCGCAGAAGGGCAGGGGACGGGAGTTCCACCAGTTCAATGTCGATATCCTCGGCGAGGCTGGACCATCCGCGGATGCCGAGCTGATCGCGCTGGCGATCGAGACGATGCTGTCATTCGGCTTCGTCGCGGGAGATTTCGTGGTCCGGATTTCGGATCGCAAAGCGTGGCTGGATTTCGCAGCGGCGAATGGCATCCCGGCGGAGAGAATCCCTGATTTCCTCGGGATCATCGACAAAATCGAGCGTGAGAAACCGGAAGTGCTCGCGGAAAAGCTGGCTACATTTTCCCTTACTCCAGAAGGCGTCCGTGGGTTCATCGCGGATCCGGCGAATGCGTCTGCCGCCTACCTCGCGATCCGGGAAGACCTCTCGGCCCGTGGGTTTGCGAGTTTTGTGGAGCTTGATCTCTCGATCGTCCGTGGGCTTGCTTATTATACCGGGGTGGTTTTTGAGGTTTTTGATTCGAAAAAATCGATGCGCGCCGTGGCGGGTGGCGGTCGCTATGACACGCTTATTTCCACCATTTCGGACGGAGCGGCGGACATGCCTGCGACTGGATTTGCGATGGGCGACTACGTGATTCGCAACCTCATTGAGGAGACGACCCACACCGCGATGCAAATGGAAGTTTGGCTCCAGCGCAATGCGGCGGCGTGTGACATTTACGTCGTCGTCGCGGATGAAACGAAGCGTGCCGAATCTCTCCAACTCGTCACCAGCCTGCGGCGTGCGGGGATATCCGCCGACTTGCCGCTTGGGAATGCCAAGGTGGGCAAGCAATTTCAGAATGCCGAGAAATTCGGTGCGCGCTTTGCCCTCGTCGTCGGCGCCGAATACCCTGAACTCAAGCTCAAGGTCCTTGCCAGCCGCACGGAAGAAAACGGTCATGCGGAAACCGCTATTGATTGGCTCACCGACCGACTGCTTCAACCGGATGGTCCGCTGCTGGCTTGAAGATCTCTAACCACAGATGAGCGTAAATGGGAAAAATGGGAAGTATGTGAGTGATACTGCGGAGACAGAATTGGCTTCCGATCATGGCACCCTTAATACCCACTGAAGGCCTTCTTCTCCATTCTCATTCATCCCGTCCATCTGCGGTTGAAACTCTTAATTTTCTAAAATGCGCACTCATCATTGCAACGAACTCCGCGAATCCCACATCGGCCAAACCGTCCAGCTCATCGGATGGGTCAATTCTGCCCGTGACCAAGGTGGGGTGATTTTCATCGATCTGCGCGACCGCGAGGGCGTGACTCAGTGCGTGTTCCGCGGCGAGGCTTCGCAGGAGGCGAGCGATCTTTCCCACAAGCTCCGTGTCGAGGATGTGGTGCAGATCACCGGAACCGTCGAGGCCCGCTTGAAGACCGGAGAGGTGGATACCACCAACGAAAAACTCGCGACTGGCCGCATCGAAATCGTCGCCACTGAGCTCGTCATCGTCAACAAGGCGGACGTGCTGCCTTTTCAACTCGACAAGGAACTCTCGAACGAGGATTTGCGGATGAAATACCGCTATCTCGATCTGCGCCGCGCCCGGATGAGTAAAAACATCCGCCAGCGCAGCGTGATCACTTCCGCCGCCCGCCGTTACCTAGATGAGTCGGGATTTTTCGAAATCGAAACGCCGATCTTGTCGAACCCGACCCCGGAAGGCGCGCGCGATTTCCTCGTGCCATCGCGGCTTAATCCGGGTCGTTTCTACGCGCTACCGCAGGCTCCACAGCAATACAAGCAGCTGCTGATGGTGGCTGGGCTGGAGAAGTATTTCCAAATTGCCCGCTGTTTCCGCGACGAAGACCTGCGTGCGGACCGCCAGCCGGAGTTCACGCAGATCGACATCGAGGCGAGCTTCGTCACGCAGGAAGACATCATCAAACTGGTCGAAGGATTGCTCGCCAGCATGTTCAAGTCCGGTCTCGGCATCGACGTGCCGAGCCCATTTCCCCGCATGACTTACCGCGATGCCGAGGACATCTATGGCTCCGACAAACCGGACACTCGTTTCGACCTAAAAATCATCGATCTCGGTGACGTTTTCGCAGCCACCGAATTTAAGATTTTCCGCAGCATCATCGACGGTGGCGGAGTCGTCCGTGCGATCAACGCCAAGGGTTTCGCCGGCATCACCACGGGCCAGATGAACCGGCTCAACGAGATCGCCGTGCAAGCGGGTCTCCCGGTGAAAAACCTCGCGTTCATCAAGCTCGAAAACGGCGAGTATAAGAGTCCGCTTTGGAAAATTTTCACCGAGACGGAAAAGGCCGCCGTCCTCGCCAAGCTCGACCTCGCGGAGGGCGACATCGTCTTCTTCGCCGCTGGCTCGCGAGAAAGCGTCAGCACCATCCTCGGCCGCGTCCGCTCTGAGTGCGCGGTGATGATGGATCTGAACAACGACCCGACGAAATTTAACTTCCTATGGGTGGTGGATTTCCCGCTGCTAGCCCACGACGAGGAAACGGGTCACTGGGCCGCCGTGCACCATCCCTTCACCCGTCCTCATCCAGAAGATATGGAAAAACTCGATGCCGGGGACTATGCAAACGTCCGCGCCGTGGCCTACGACGTCGTTCTCAACGGTTACGAACTCGGTGGTGGGTCGATCCGGATTCATGAGAAAGATCTCCAAGCGAAGATGTTCAGCGTCCTCGGCGTGGGGCCGGAGGAGCAGCAAATCAAGTTCGGCCACTTGCTTGACGCCTTCCGTTTCGGTGCGCCGCCGCACGGGGGGCTTGCGCTTGGTCTCGACCGCATCGCGATGCTCGTCGCCGGAGAAGACAGTATTCGCGAGGTGATCGCTTTCCCGAAAAATAACAAAGGGGCGGACTTGATGGCCCAGAGTCCGTGTCAGATCGAGCACAAGCTGCTGCGCGAGGTTTATGTCCAGTCCACCTACAAGGACCCAAAACTGGCAGCGGAAAAGCCGTGAATTACGCCCGTTTCATCCCCGCAGAAATGCTCCGTGAATCTTGATTTTTCTCCTAGCTCGCAACGCAAACCGATTTATTCTCGCGGCGGTATGAAGAACTGAGCCTTTGGCCGTTTTTCACCTAAAATTTCATCGAACTCCCATGAATCTGACACTCAAAGTATGGCGGCAGACCGGCCCAAAGGCCCAAGGCAAAATCGAGACCTACGACGCGAAAGGCATCCCCGCAGAAGCCTCATTCTTGGAGATGCTCGACATCGTAAACGGTCGGATCATCGAAAAAGGTGACGAGCCGATTCACTTCGACCACGATTGCCGCGAAGGCATTTGCGGGAGTTGCTCGCTGACGATCAATGGCATCCCGCACAGCAAAGAGCGTGGAATCACGACTTGTCAGGTCCACATGCGGAAATTTTCTGAGGGCGACACCATTTGGGTAGAGCCGTTCCGTGCCAATCCATTTCCGATCATCCGCGACTTGATGGTGGACCGCTCCGCCTTCGACCGGATCGTCGCGTCCGGCGGTTACATCGACGTCCGGACCGGCTCCAGCGTGGATGCCAACTCGATCCCGATTCCAAAAAAGGATGCCGACTCGGCGTTCGACGCTGCGGCCTGCATCGGCTGTGGGGCCTGCGTGGCATCTTGTAAAAACGGCTCAGCGATGTTGTTTGTGGCCGCCAAGGTTTCGCACCTCGGCCACCTCCCACAAGGCCAGCCAGAACGCCAAAAGCGCGTGCTCAGCATGGTCCGCCAGATGGACGCCGAGGGTTTTGGGAATTGCACGAACCAATACGAATGCGAAGCCGCATGTCCTAAGGAAATCAGCGTGAATCACATCGCCCGGATGAATCGGGACTACACCAAGGCGGTGCTTCAGGAACAGTTTGCGTGATTTGTTTTTCGGGTGAAGGGAATAAGAAGCCGGTTAGCGCCTCTACCAGACAGGTCAAACCCGAATCCCACCATGTGCTCCATCCGCCCTCTCACCGCTCTACTTTTCACCCTCTCCCTTGTCGCCTGTTCGGCAGAGGATAAAAAAAAGCCCGCCATGGAAACCCACCCTGTAGCTCCCGCTGATCCCGCCGGGAAAGTCGTCAAGACGGACGAAGAATGGAAAAAGCATCTTACGCCAGAACAATACCGAATCCTCAGGAAGGGCGGGACCGAGCGTGCTAACGGAGACGTTTACAAAGAATTCAAGCATCAAGGAACGGGCACTTATCATTGCGCTGGTTGTAATGCGTTGCTTTTTTCCTCGGATCAAAAATTCGACTCAGGTTGTGGCTGGCCGTCCTTTTACGATCCAGCCAAGGCGGAGAATGTGACTCTCAAAGAAGATTCCACCATGGGCATGACCCGCATCGAGGTAAACTGCGCCAAGTGTGGTGGTCACCTCGGTCACGTCTTCAAGGGCGAGGGCTACAACACACCGACGGATCAACGTTTCTGCATCAATGGCGGGGGATTGATCTACGTGCCCTCGGAGGCTGAGGGAAAAGTGATTGAGAAGAAGTGAGGTCGCCGCGACATGATTGTTCGGCCTGCGAATCGGTGTTTTGATTGTTTCAATCGAAATGGGGGTAGCTTCCGCTTGGGAGCAGAAAGCTCAGTGGTCATGAAATTTACTGGCGACTCGACCTTCAGAGTCAAAATATATTTCCATAGTGCACCACTTTAGACGTAGCAGGCCTCCGTAAAAGTAGGTGACACTACCCCGCTCGTGGTTCAGTTCATGAGGAGTTCCTAGAAGGTTAGAAACTTGAGCTTCAGTCATTCCCTTTGAAACGGAAGCGAAACCCGATTCGGATGTTGCCTCACTGGTCAGAAAGAAAGTGGAAAATCCCACGAAAATCAACGCCAACGGGATCATTATAATCTTCGACATTGCCATACACATTTTAGGTTCTTTGTGCGGAACTTTTTGTCGAGAATTGTAAACGTTGCAGGCTGTAGGAAGTCACGTTAAGCGGATTTTAAGGAAGTTTGTGAGAACTCCGTCCGCCCATTTATTTCTCCTCTGCCTCTTCGTCGTCCACTTCTTCTTCCTCGGCAGGCACAGTGATCGGCGAGGTGACGGCTTCAGTGGGTGGCGTGGTGGCCTTCACTGGCGGGCTTGTAATCATCCCGCCGGGAAAGGATTGGACGCCGCCGCCGCTGCTTGCGTTTTCTGGCGAAGCAGGTTGGGCCTTGGTGATGATCTCCTCGCGGCTTTTCAGCAGCGGATCGACGGTGGTTTTGGCAACCTCAAACGTGATGCCAGCCAAGGCTTTTTCCTTCGCAAGCTTCTCGGTGAGCGTCTTGAGGCGCTCTGTAAAGGCGGTGTCCTTGGTCTTGGCGTCCTCGGGTTTCTCGTCAGTCCCTTTTTTCCGCTCCTTGGGTAGCTCGGCTTTGACGTCCACGGTGACGAGGAAATTATCCTTGGCTGGGGGCTCCATGCCAAGAGTCGGAGCGGGCGCTGGTGTGGTGCTGGGCTTGGTCGGGGTGAGCTGGACGGTGTAGATGAATCCCTCGAAAGTCTCGATGGACGCGGTGCGCTTGCCGTCGGCGGTGCGTTCAGTGACTTTATCTGCTGGGACGACATCGTCGAAACGGGCGTAGGAAAACAGGCTCTTGAGCGGTGTGGTGACCGTGGTGTTCGGGACTTCGGTGGCGGTGGCGCCGTCGAGTTTGAACTCTGCCTCCTCAGTCTTGCGGGTGAGTTTCCATGCGAGATCGGACTTGCCTGCTTGGCTCACGGTGATGGATTGAATTTTCTCCGGACTGATGAATCCGTCTGCGAGCCAGCGTTTCGCCTCGTCGCTGACGGATGGGAACATTTCGCTCACGGCGTAGAATCCTGATTCGTCGGCGTGGTTACGGACGTAACGACCGACGGCGCTTCCACCCATGCCCATCATTGAGGATTGGGCCGCGCTGCTTTCGATATTTTTACCGAGGGAAACTTTCGCGATTTCCTGACCGGCGGCATTTTTGAAAGTGGCGGTGAGGCCATGGTCATCAGGCTTGGTGGCGGAGGCATCCATGCCGAAGCGTGGCGCAAGCGATGGGCCAGCTTCGAGGCCGAGGGTGACTTTCAGGTCGCCCAAGGTCCGGATGAGGTCGTTGACGTAAGTGGTATTAGCCGGGAAATGATCCCGCTGCACCACGACCCATTTGCCGTCTTTCTTGGCGAGTGTCACTTGGTTCGCTGCGCCTTGGATTTCGATCGTCGCAGCATCTGTGGTGGGGAAGGACTCGAATAGTTTCTGGCCCGCAGCTCGCTTGGTCGCGCTGTGGGAGGATTGATTTTGGCTGAGCTTCACAGCGGCGACGCCGCCGCCCAGGGCGATGGCGATGGCCCAGAGGATGATCACTTGGCGTTTGTTCATGGTGAAAAAAGTTGGGAGTTGGGGTGGTTGAGAGCGGGAAAAGGGAAGTGAATTTTCGGAGCTGGCGAGTTCTCGCATTCAGTTCCTGACCATCCACTTATGCTCCATCATCTCGCACGGGTGGCAGAACGGCGTTTCAGGAAAAGGGCGAGGCCGACGAGGATGACGAATGCTGGCATCCCGGCGACGTTCAGCAGGGTGATGCTGCTGGCGAGCTTGTCCTTCTGACGGCGCAGGTCCTTTTCCTGTTCGCGAATGAGCTTGGAATACTCGACTTGTTCTTCGCGGAGTTTCTTGATTTCTGCTTCTTGGGCGGGTGAGAGATAGAGCTCAGAACCACGGGATTTTTGGGCTTGGAGGTCACTGAGTTTTTCTTGGGCGGCTTTTTGCTTGTCTTGGAATTCTTGGATCTTGACGCCGACGGTCTGGTTGAAATCAGCCTCCATTTTTTTCACCACCGTGAATGGCCGTGCAATGGCGGAGCGGGAGCGAGAGCCGATCAGGTGCTTGGAGCCGACTGTCTGATCCAAAAGGTTGATCAGCAGCGTGGAATTTGCGTTCTTTGGGGTTGCCATCTGGGTGCCACCGAAGTCTTGCACGCTGTAGGCGAAGCGGTCGCAAAACGCGTCCACATCGCCGATGAGGAAAACGTTACCTTCAGTGGCCGCCTCTTTGAGCGACTCCGGCTTCGGTGCATCCTTGTTCTCCGTGCCCTGAGTGGTGGGCTTAGGTTTACCATCGGGGAAGGCGGATTTAAATTTACCCGAGAGATGAGTGAAGAGGTCGTAGGCGGTGCCATTCGAGCGGAGCGTCCGGGCAAGTGAGGGGTCGAGTTGGGATGCTTTGAGGGAATCGACGAAGCCGGCCTTGGTGGAAGATTTGATGAGGGTCTGGGCGGTGATTCCGGGGACTCCGGTCTTGGTGAAAGCCCCAGGAAGGAAGAAGGTCACTGAGCCGACATCCTTGGTGATGACATTGTCCTTTTCCGGCATCGAGTCCTTACCGAGCGTCAAAACTGCAAGACTTTCGCGGCCGCCACCGAGGGCAGTAGCGAGTGAGGCGTCTGCTAGAACCATGCCGGATTCGAAATTAACACCCCATGCAGAGAGCAGGGTGGGGAGGGTGGAAGTGGTCGGATTGGGCTGCTGCTGGCCCATCATTGGATTTCCTGCGCCGGGATTGGTCATCTGGGCGGCGACGGAATAGGGATCCAAGCAGGCGACGACGGTTCCGCCATTGAGTAGGTATTGATCCACGGAATACTCGGCTTCCGGAGTGATACCGGCTGGGTGGAATAGCAGCAGCACTTTGATTTGCTTGGGATCGATGGTGGCTGCCTCCATCGAGATATCCACGAGGTCGAAGGATTGCTTCAACTGCTGATAAATCACCCAACCCTGCGCGGGTGGCTGGCCGGGCATCATCGCCGGTGCGCCTTTGAGGTCCAGAGCGGACATGATGCCGATCTTCGGCTTGGTGGCGGTGCTGACCTCAGCGATGGCCTTGGAGAGCTGGTATTCCAGCATCGTTTCGTCGTTTGGATTGAGAAAAGGCAGGACGCTGGTTTTATCGAGGCAGGAAATAGCGACCCCGAAGTAGAGGTTTTGGTCGTTCATCCGCTGACCGTTGATTCCGTCGAGATTGGCGGAATCCTCGGCATCCGTGTCCGGTTGGGGATCGAGATTTTCGATGCGAAGCTCGCCCTTTGAAATATTTGAATACTCCTTCAGCAAGTCATCCACCCGGCGCATGTGGAGTTTTAACTGCTCCGGCATGTAGTTGGAATCCCGGGTGGCGTAGTAGCGCATGACGACCGGGGTATCGAGCTGGGTGAGGATGGCTCGGGTCCCTGCGGACAAGGTGTGGGTCTTGTTTTCCGTGAAATCGGCACCGTGGCTACCGATCGGCGTGAGGGCGATCAGCCAGTTGGCCAGCAGGGCGATGGTGACAAGCGCGGCGACGCCGAGGGCGGCGCGGGTGACCGGGTGGGTAGTTTTAGCGGACATGGTCTTGAGATTGGGAAATGGGAATTTAAAATGCGGGATTTAGAATTCGTTAGGCGCGTTTCGAGGATAGGATGGCGCTGGTGCCAAGCAGGCAGACGAAGATGATCGACCCGAACCAGATCAAATCCTTTAAACGGAACATGCCGCTGTTAGCCGACTGGAAATGATCCCAAACGCCGAACGAAATGATACCTTGGAGGACGCCGGGGGAAACGATTTTCGCCAGCTCGCGGGTGACTGGATCGTAGCCGCAGAGCAGTAGCAGCACGCAGATAGATACGGAGACGATCAGGCAAACGACTTGGTCGCGGGTGCAGGCCGAAACCAGCATCGTGATCGCAAGAAAAGTGCAGCAGACGAAGAAACTCCCCAGATAACCCGAAAAAATCGCGCCGTTGTCTGGATTTCCCAAGTAGTTCACCGTGAGGACGATGGGAAACGTGAGGACGAGCGCGATCAGCCAGACGGTGGCGGCGGCGAGGAATTTCCCAATGATCGCACTCCAAGTGGAAACCGGGAAGGTGCCGAGTAGCTCGATGGTGCCGGTGCGCTGCTCGTCTGCCCACAGCTTCATGCCCACGGCCGGGGCTAACAACATGTAAACCCACGGGTGCCAGAACAGAAACGTCCACTCGAGTGAGGAATCGCCGACCGTCATGAATTCACCGAAAGTGAAAGTCAGGCCGAGGGAAAATAGCAGAAATATAACGATGATGGCGTAGGCGGTGGGCTGCGAAAAGTAGCTAGAAAGCTCGCGTTTGTAGATGGTACAGGAAGACATAATGGGATGAATGCTGAAATTTCGAAATTGCTGGAATCGTTGAAATAAGGAGAAAATTTCTCAGCACTCCAACCGATCAGGGTTCTGTTTTTTAGGCCGCCGCCTCGGTGTCGAGGGAAGTGACTTTCCGGAATAAATCGGTGAGCGAGCCGGTGCCGGACTGCGCGAGCAACTCCGCAGGCGTGCCATCGGCGACGATTTTCCCGCGATCCACGATCACCGCGCGGGTGCAGGAGGCTTCCACTTCCTCAAGAATGTGGGTGGAAAACAGGATGGCCTTGGTCTCGCCGAGCCGCTTGATGAGTTGGCGGACTTCGAATTTTTGGTTCGGATCGAGGCCGTCGGTCGGCTCGTCGAGGATCAGCACCTCGGGGTCGTGGAGGAGGGCTTGAGCGAGGCAGGTCCGGTGGCGGTAGCCCTTCGACAGGGTGTCGATGGATTGCTTGGCGACGGTGCCGAGGAAGCAGGTGTCGATGGCGCGCTCGACGGCGTCGTTTTTTGCCGTGCCCTTGAGGCCACGGATGGCGGCGCAGAATTTCAGGAAGCCGACGACCGTCATGTCGTTATAGAGCGGGGCGGACTCCGGCAGGTAGCCGATTTTGGTTTTCGCCTCGCCGGGATTATCGACGATGGAAATGCCACAGACTCGGGCGTCCCCGGCGGTGGGTGGGATGAAGCCGGTGATCATGCGCATCGTGGTGGACTTTCCGGCGCCGTTAGGTCCGAGAAATCCGAGGACTTCCCCTTTTTTGACCGTGAAGGTCAGGTTGTCCACGGCGCGTTTGGTTCCGAATTGTTTGGTCAGGGTCTCGACTTCGATCATGGGATAAAACGGGTTGTCTCAGGGATTCCCGCGAAGAGCGATGCAACACGGGTGGCTTGTTTGTAAAAACGGGTTTCGCGGATTTTTCAAGCCAATTGCTACCCCGAGGCCCAGCAATCTGCCTTGCGTGGGCCGAGATTCGGTGGATATCTAGCCGCAGTATGGCTGAAATCCACCTTCCTGAGCGCTGCGGCGTGATGCTTCTACCGGACTGCACGTTGTTTCCTCATGGCGGGTTGCCGCTGTTTATTTTCGAGCCGCGCTATCGCAAAATGCTGGAGGAGGCGCTGGAAGGGGATTGTTTTTTCGCGACCGCTCGATTGCTCGGCGAGGAGCAGGGAAATCCTGCGGACTATGTCGCTCCCATCGGCACCATCGGTCTGGTGAGGGCCTCACGCGAGCAGGACGACGGCACTTCGCAACTGCTGATTCACGGCGTGATGCGGGTGCGTTTTACCGATTGGCACGCGGATCGGGATTATCCTTATGCCAGTATTGAGCCGGTGATCTCGGTCTTCACTCCCGAGGCGCAAGCTCGTGCGGCCATGAAGACTTTGCGGGGAGCGGTTGAAGATGCGATCCGTCCTCTTCCGGCAGAGGTGCAGGCCGGAGTTTTTGCCTTGCTGGACCGCGCAGAGGACCCGGCGCTCATGACGGATGTGGTTTGCCAACAGTTCATCCACGACCCGGATCTCCGCCAAGCGTTGCTGGAAATGGACCAAGTCGGCGATCGGATTCCAGTGATTTGCGATTATCTGCGAGAAGCCAGTGCTGCGGCCGCCGACGACTGAAGGCAATCTGTCAGACTGGTGAGACTTCTTGTCGGGCGTGTCAGTCATCCCGTCCCCCAGGTAGAACTTGTTTCCCGCCGAGTGAGATCGCTGGAATGGCCTGAAAATCCGTGAGTAATGTAGGATTCCAGTCGCTCCCTTGCTTACCTTACTGAAATTGTGTCTGAAGATTGACGCTTCCCATTCCGCATGCACAATCCCGCCGCCGGGCGGAAATCACGCACTGGCTTTCCAAAATACTGTCATGACCACCATCGCCATCAACGGATTCGGCCGCATCGGCCGCCTCGTTTTCCGTGCCCTCGTCGAACAAGGCCACCTCGGAACCACTTTCAACGTCGTCGCCGTCGGTGATATCGTTCCTGCGGACAATCTCGCTTACCTCTTGAAATACGACTCCACGCAGGGCCGGTTCTCAGGCACCGTTTCATCGAAGAAATCTTCTCCGTCGCTGGAGGAGGACGACATCATCGTCGTCAATGGCCATGAAATCAAAGTGGTCAGCGCACGCAGTCCGGAAGGGCTGCCATGGAAAGAACTCGGTGTGGAAGTCGTCATCGAGTCCACCGGGCTGTTCACCGAAGCAGAAAAAGCCAAGGGCCACATCACGGCGGGCTGTAAAAAAGTGATCATTTCCGCTCCGGCAAAGGGCGAGGATGCCACCTTCGTCGTCGGCGTGAATGACGGACTCTATGACCCGGCGAAGCACCACATCATTTCCAATGCGAGCTGCACCACCAACTGCCTCGCCCCACTGATCCATGTCCTTCTCAAGGAAGGAATCGGCGTCGAGGAAGGCTTGATGACGACGATCCACTCCTACACCGCGACTCAAAAAACGGTGGATGGTCCTTCGAAAAAGGATTGGAAAGGCGGGCGTTCTGCCGCGATTAATATCATCCCGTCCACCACCGGTGCGGCGAAGGCAGTGGCGCTGGTCTGTCCTGAAGTCGCGGGTAAGCTCACAGGTATGTCATTCCGCGTGCCGACTCCCACGGTTTCTGTCGTCGATCTCACCGTGAGGACCACCAAGGCGACATCGCTCAAGGAAATCACCGCTGCCGTCCGAAATGCCTCCGAGACTTACCTGAAAGACATTCTCGGCGTGACGAGCGATGAAGTGGTCTCGTCTGACTTCATCCACGACAAGCGTTCTTCGATCTTCGACGCCGGTTCCTCAATCGAGCTGAGTCCGACGTTTTTCAAACTGGTGAGCTGGTATGACAACGAGTGGGGCTACTCGAATCGCGTCATCGACCTCCTTACCGACGTGGTGAAAAAAGGGATCTGATTTCCTGATTTCAAGAAACTATCGGAAAACGGCGGTCTGCGAAGGCCGCCGTTTTTGTTGCGGTCGCGGAGGCTTTGTGAAGCCCGGCGCCAGTCCACCTTCATCTCATCGGCTTGGGGAGATCGATGGCTGATCGTAACGGAGTGGAGCCGTTTAAGTTAGGTGAAATTTCTACAACGGGGACGGGACGGAGGGTTGATAGATGAGTGGCTTGATGCTTGCCTCGATGCTTGCACGGCGCGGCTCAAGGAAGGGAGGTAGGGCGAGTTTTTCACCGAGGTGCTTGGGGTCCTCGCCATCTGCCACGAATCCCGGGCCATCGGTGGCGATTTCGAAAAGGATGCCGCCGGGGATGCGGAAGTAGAGTGACTTGAAGTAGTGTCGCTCTACCTCACCGGACGTTTGACAGCCTCTGCGGTGTAGATGTTCCTGCCAAGTGAGCAATTCTTGCTGATCTCTAACGCGCCATGCGACGTGATGCACGCCTCCCGCGCCTTCTTGGCCGGTGGTGGTGGAGCTAAGCAAGCGGAGTTGCGCACCAATGCCGCCGGGGCCGGTTTCAAAGATTTCGGAATCGTCTTCACGGTTAGAAAAGCCTAGCACGTCGGTGAGAAATTGGTGGGTGGCTCCGAAATCGGGAACGGTGAGAGTGACTGAGCCGAGACCCACGATCGCGGCACTCAGGGGCACCGGGCAGCCATGCCAAGGATGCACTGGGGTGGTGGATTCAGTTTCTGCAATGAGGCGCAAGTGCTGCCCCTCGTCGTCCTGAAACGCCAAGCTCGGGCGACCGGAAACTGTCTCGATCACGCCGTGGCGGACGTTTTGCTGGTCGAACCATCGGAGCCATAACTCCAGTGAAGTCTCACCGCCAAGTATCCGTAGGCCAGTCTCGCTCACCGTTCCTGCGCCGATCTGGTAAGGGCGGATCTGTGGCCAATCGAAGAACGTGAGGTCCGAGCCAGCACTGCCGATGGCATCTGCGTAAAATAGATGATAGGCGGAAACGTCATCTTGATTGACGGTTTTTTTCACTAAACGCAGACCAAGGGTGCTGGTATAGAAATCGAGATTCTTCTGCGCGTGAGCAGTGATGGCGGTCACATGATGAAGGCCGTGGAGGATAGGTTGGTTCGTTATCATGGGTGGGCGAACTATGCGCAGAAAGAGCAGTCTTGCAACCTGCGTCGCGATCTCGAAATGCGGTCGATTTGCAACTCCGCTTCTTGCAAGCTGCAACGAGTGATCAACGATAGATTACTTGAAATCGCGGGAATGGCAGATATTTCCCGGGTTTTAGACCATGGCACAATCTTCGCTAAGGATAAGGTCACCATGAATACACTTATCCACGAAAAACACCGCGAATCGCTCACCATGTATGTCAATGACGTGATCGCGCTGGAACGAGATATCATCAATGCGGTCGATAGTCAGTTGGAAGACTCCGATGTGCTAGCTCATCCATCGCTCGCAGTTATTTTGAAACAGATTGTAGCCGGCTCAGAGTTACGGATTGCTAAACTTCAAGAGTTGTCAGCGGCGGAAGGTGGATCCATGGGGGCCAGCGTCAAGGAAGCGGTGATGGGGGTGGCAGGCTCGCTCGCCGGGATGTATAGCAAACTCCGTGAACATCCGGTATCTCGGATGGTCCGCGATGACCGGGTCGCCATGAATGTGCTGGAGACTAGCTATGGAATGCTTTACACGCTGGCGCTCGGGATCGGCCATGCGGCCACCGCTGAGATTGCTCTGGGTGGGCTTAACGTCGCACCGCCGCTGGTGTTGAAACTAACGGATTTGCTTCCCGGCATCATCCTGCGTGAGTTATCACAGGATGCTCCACTGCAAAACGCCACAGTTGAAAAAAAGGTGTTAGACGCTATTCACAACGCGTGGCGCGTGTGAAAAAGCCAAGGTGTTTTTAATCACAGCCCGACAATCGAACTCTGATGCCATGCGACCCACTTCAGGGTCGCCACGAACCGGGCGTTGCCGCTGCTACAAAAATTCAAATCGCGGCGAGGATTTGGTTGAAGGTAGTGCTAGGGCGGAGGGCGGCGTTGGCCTTGGCACCGTCCGGTAAATAGTAGCCGCCGATGTCCACCGGGTGGCCTTGGACGGCGATTAGTTCGGCGACGATCTGGGTCTCGTTTGCGGTGAGGGCTTGGGCGACGGGGGTGAAGATGGACTTCAGTTCGGCATCGCTGTCCTGCGCGGCGAGGGCTTGAGCCCAGTAGAGGGCGAGGTAGAAGTGGGAGCCGCGGTTGTCGATGGTGCCGAGCTTGCGGCCGGGTGAGCGGTCGAACTCGAGGAACTTGCCGGTGGCGGCGTCGAGAGTTTCCGCAAGGACCTTGGCCTTCGGGAGGTGGAAAACTTCGCTGATTTGCTCGAAGGATGGGGCGAGGGCGAAGAACTCGCCGAGGGAGTCCCAGCGGAGATAGTTTTCTTGGGTAAACTGCTCGACATGTTTCGGGGCAGAGCCGCCAGCACCAGTTTCGAAGAGGCCGCCGCCGTTCATGAGTGGGACGATGGAGAGCATCTTGGCGCTGGTGCCGACCTCCAGGATGGGAAAAAGGTCGGTGTTATAGTCACGGAGGACATTGCCTGTGACGGAGATGGTATCGAGACCTTGGACGATTCTTTCTAGGGAAAAGGTGCAGGCTGCGGCGGGTGGCAGGATGCGGAGGTCGAGGCCGGTGGTGTCGTGGTCCTTCAGGTAGGTTTCGACCTTGGCGATGATTTGGGCGTCGTGGGCGCGATTTTTATCAAGCCAGAAAACGGCGGGATCGCCGGAGGCGCGGGCGCGTTTGACGGCGAGTTTGACCCAGTCTTGGATCGGGGCGTCCTTGGTCTGGCAGGCGCGCCAGATGTCGCCGGCTTCGACTGGGTGGGAGAGTAGGAGGTTTCCGGCGGAGTCGGTGACGGTGACGGTGCCGGCGGAGAGGATTTCAAAAGTTTTATTATGCGAGCCGTATTCTTCGGCGGCTTGAGCCATGAGTCCGACGTTAGGGACTGAGCCCATGGTGCGGGGATCGAGTGCGCCGTGTTTTTTACAGAAGTCGATGGTGGCTTGGAAAATGCCGGAATAGCAGGAATCTGGGATGACGGCAAGGGTGTCGCCCGTTTTCCCGGCGGCGTCCCAGACTTTTCCGCCCGCACGAATCATGGCGGGCATGGAGGCATCCACGATGACATCACTCGGGACGTGGAGGTTGGTGATGCCTTTTTCGGAATTGACCATCGAGAGGGCGGGGCCGTGGGCGTAAGCGAGCTGGATGTCGGCCTCGATTTGGGCTTTTTGGTCGGCAGGGAGTTTTTCGATTTTTGCGACAAGGTCACCGAAGCCGTTGCGGAAATCGACGCCGAGTTCCTTGAAGGTTGCGGCGTGCTTGGTGATGAGATCCTTGAAGAATACTTCGACGGCATGGCCGAAAATGATCGGGTCGCTGACCTTCATCATCGTAGCCTTGAGGTGAAGCGAGAGCAGTAAGTCGTCGGCTTTTGCCTTGGCGATCTGTTTGCCGAGAAAATCGACGAGTGCAGCCTTGGACATGAAAGTGGCGTCGAGGATTTCACCGGCCTTGAGCGGGGTAGATTCCTTCAAAACGGTGGTGGTGCCTTCTGCACTGATGAACTCGATTTTCACATCGGTGGCGGTCGCGACACAGATGGATTTTTCGTTGGAAAAGAAATCGCCGTGACCGTCCATGGAGGCGACGGAGGTCATGGAATCAGCGGACCATTGGCCCATCGAGTGAGGGTGGGCTTTCGCGTAATCCTTCACAGCCTTGGGGGCGCGGCGGTCGGAATTTCCCTCGCGGAGGACGGGATTGACGGCACTGCCCATGACTTTCGCGTAACGGGCCTTGATGTCTTTCTCGGCCTCAGTGGTGGCAGTTTCTGGTAGATCGGGAAGGGCGTAGCCTTTTGCTTGGAGCTCGGTGATGGCGTCCCTGAGCTGGGGGACGGAGGCGGAGACGTTCGGCAGCTTGATGATATTCGCCTCGGGGGTGAGGGTGAGGGCACCGAGCTCGGAAAGGGCGTCTGGCAGCCGCTGATCCGCAGTGAGGAAATCCGGGAATAGCGAAATGATGCGACCCGCGAGCGAAATATCGCGAGTTTCTACGGTGATGCCTGAGTGCTTGGTGAAGGCTTGGACGATGGGGAGCAAGGAGTAGGTCGCGAGTGCGGGGGCTTCGTCGGTCTTGGTGTAGATGATGGTAGGAATCTCGGACATGATCTTGCGTTATTAAAATACTGCCAGTCGTGTAGGGCATCGGTGGGGCAGGGTCAAAAGTAAATCGATCGCCAAGTTTCAACGAAATTTCCGTGTCCAGACGGCATGACACCTGCGTTGTGAATAACTTGGGGAAATGTCCGGAAATTGCCCGGCGCAGGGGGATTCTCGCTTCTGCCCCCTCATGGATTTCTGCAGAGGGTCGCCTAGGGACAGCGCACGGCTGGACGAGTTATTCCCATTGGGATGTGGAATCTGACTCCGCATATCCATTTTATTTATCTGATTATCAATGAATTACGAAGTTATCGAACGGTTGCTGGTGCTTGCTGCCATGTTATTCACAAGTAAATTCTGGGGAAAGTCGTGAACCTGTTTCCGGAAACTGTGGTGGTGTCTGATGCGACTGACACTTCAAATTACTTAAGAATCCCGTTGTGAATAACTTGGGAAGATCTCTTTCAAGCGTCATCAAGCCCTGTTGAAAATCGTCGTTTTCGCGATTCGTGGATATTTTTCTAGTATGAGGAACCAAACGATGTTTTGGGACGTTTTCGGGAGGTTAGCTAGGTCTGAAGAGACGGGTTTTTCCGGCAGATTGTTTGCGCTTTACGCTGGGCCACGATCCCTTCAGACAAGTGACCCCGCTGCGCGAAATGCGTGTGGCGTTACTCAAACCATCCATCCAAATCACCCACTCATGGACATCCAAATCGCCACGCTTTGCGACTTCGCCGCCGACTATAATGGCAAACTCGTCATTTCCGGAACATTCGATACGCTCGCTGCCCGTGCAGTGCCAGTCGTCCATCCTTCCTGCGCCCTTGCGATGCGCTTCTGCTTCACTCCGGAAGATGCGGGCCGCCACAAGCTCTCGATCAATATCATCAACGAGGACGGTGAATCGCTCGATCCGAACAACATGCCGATTGAGCCGGAGTTCGAAGTCCAGCTCCCGAAAAACGTGCCGTTCCTGACCCGCAACATCGTGATGAACCTCCAAGGGCTCCGCTTCGAAGAAGACGGAATTTACTCCATCGATATCGGTTGCGACGGGGAAATTCTCGTCCGTTTACCGCTACGCATCGTCCAAGTCACGCAAGGACCGAACGGCGAAACACAGATGGCGTAATCTGCGGGCATGGTGTAACAACCCGCCATGCCAGCCGCCGCTTCTTATTCTTGTGCCCTCGTCACCGGTGCCTCTTCGGGACTGGGCGAGGAGTTCGCACTGCAAATCGCGCCCCGAGTGGAAAAGCTCGTGCTCGTGGCGCGGCGCGAACCTTTGCTGAAACAACTTGCCGATCGGGTGCGGGCAGAGTTTCCGCATGTCGCTGTGGCGGTTTTCGCGGTGGATTTAAATGTCGCTGCCGAGCGCGATCAACTGGTGAAAAACTTGGCAGCTTCAGGTTTTTTACCAGATCTGCTCGTCAACAACGCGGGTCTCGGCGACTACGGAGAATTCACCACCGCCGAGTGGGGGAAACTCCAGTCAATGCTCGGCGTCAACATCGAGGCGCTCACCCATCTCAGTCATGCGCTGGTCCCTGAAATGATCCGGCGCGGTCGTGGTGGGATCATCCATGTGAGTTCACTTGCCAGTCTTCTCCCGATCCCCGACTTCGCGGTGTATGCGGCGACGAAGGCTTACGTCACTAGTTTTTCGGAGGCGCTGCGCATCGAGCTGCGCGAGCATCATATCCCGGTGCTGGCTGTGTGTCCCGGGCCGGTCCGAACCGAGTTTGGGAAGGTTTCCCGCCGCACGCCAGATGGCCCGGGGATGCCTTCTAAAAAATCACTCTATGTGCCTAAGGAACAGGTCGTAGCGGAAGCACTCACCGCATTAGATCGCAACGCAGCGAGAGTCTATCCGGGGCTGAAAACGACCGCCATGGCACTGATCTTATCAGCGCTACCGACCGTGGTCGTGCGCTTCATGATGGGATTCAGACCGAGGAGATAGGTGGACTCCGATCCGCCATGTCCATGAGAAGCCAATGAACCGAGAAAGTCGCTTCTCATTGTCCCGCAAGGGCAGGCGACTCGGAGATCACCTCTCCTTGGTGCACTTCCCAATTCCTGAAGGAATAGGCTACTTACAAGGATCACACCCGCTCGGCGAGCGGCTGGTAGCTGCGGAGCGTCTCGCCGGTGTAGATCTGGCGGGGACGGGAAATGCGGCTGTCTGGATCATCCATGACTTCTTTGTAGTTTGCGACCCAGCCTGGCATCCGGCCGATGGCGAAGAGGACGGTGAACATATTCATCGGGATGCCGATGGCTCGCATGATGATGCCGCTGTAGAAATCGACGTTTGGATAGAGTTTCCGCGAGACGAAATACTCGTCGTGGAGCGCGACTTCCTCGAGTTTCTTGGCGATGTCGAGTAGCGGATCCGAGACATGGAGCTGGGCGAGGACTTTGTCGCACTGTTCCTTGATGATGACGGCGCGGGGATCGAAGCTCTTATAAACTCGGTGGCCGAAGCCCATCAGGCGACGGTTCCCGACCTTGTTTTTCACCTGATCGAGGAATTTTGAGCCGTCGTCGCCATCACGATGGATTTCCTCGAGCATTTCGAGGACGGCTTGGTTGGCCCCGCCGTGGAGTGGTCCCCAGAGGGCGCAGACTCCGGCGGAGGCGGAGGCGAAAACATTGGCCTGACTGGAGGCCACCATGCGGACGGTGGAGGTGGAACAATTTTGCTCGTGGTCGGCGTGCAACAGGAAAATCAAATCGAGCGCCCGCGCGATCTCGGGCTTGACGATGTACTCGTCGTACGGATCGGAAAACAACATGTGCAGGAAGTTCGCCGTGTATTTATAGGCATTCTTGGGATAGATGATCGGGCGCCCCTCGGATTTGCGATAGGAAA
>JAYUHS010000071.1:0-15007 GCA_043766715.1 Luteolibacter sp. | reverse complement strand
GCCGCCGCAAGCACCACGTCGAGACCGAGCTCCCCGACCGCACCGACCGCAACCACTTCGTCAAGCTCACCCCGGCCATGCAAGCCGAGTATGACGAGGTGAAACAAACCGCCTCCCAGCTCCTCCAGATCGCCCAGAGCCGGCCGCTCACCAAGAAGCAGCAAGACCAACTCATGATCCTGCTGGCGATGATGCGGATGATTTGCGACTCGCCCTCCATCATCAAAAACCGCGATTGCCAAGACTGCCCCAAGCTCGACGAAATCGCCCGCGTCCTCGACGACTGCCTCTCTGATCCCGACGTGAAAGTCATCATCTTCTCCGAGTGGGAAGGCATGTTGAAAAAGGTCCGCACCTGGGCTGATAAAAATTCCATCGGCTACGCATGGCACACCGGCACCGTCCCCCAGCAGAAACGCCGCGGCGAGATCCTCGCCTTTCGGAATGACCCCCACTGCCGCCTCTTCCTCAGCACCGATTCCGGCGGCATCGGCCTCAATCTCCAGAACGCCAGCGTCGTCATCAACTGCGACCTACCGTGGAATCCCGCCAAGCTCGAACAACGGATCGCCCGCGCTTGGCGCAAGCACCAGACGCGCCCCGTCACCGTCGTCAACCTCATCGCCGAGAGCACCATCGAGCACGCCATGTTAGCCACACTCGCTAACAAAATGACCCTCGCCGAGGGCGTACTCGACGGCACCGAATCCTCCCTCGCCAACGCCAAGCTCCGGCGCGGCGCGGATGCCAATCTTGCCCGCCTCCAACAATTCCTCAACATCACCCCCGACGGCAAACCCACGCCACCAGCCCCACCCGCAGACCCATCGCTCGCCTTCGCCGCCCGCGCTGCCGCAACCCTCGGCCCATCCCTCATCCATTGCCAAGAAGCCATCCTCCCCGGCGACGCCACCCCCGTCCTCCTCACCGTCCTGCGGGACCCCAGCCGCGCCGCCGCCATTTCCGCCCTGTTCCACGAAACCGACTGGCGCGGCAACGCCCCGAAACTCTACATCCTCGACGAGTCCACCTGGTCCGCGCTCCAACAGCTCGCCGCCGCCGGCCTCGTCACCTTCAACACCCGCGCCACCCGCCACCTCACCGGCGACTCGCCACCCCCCGCCAAACCCGCCCTCACCCCCGAGCAACTCGAACGCATCACCACCCTCCGCGCCTTCGCCGCCAAGAAACAAAAAGTCGCCCAACTCCTCACCGAGTCCGACCTAGCCGAAGAAGCCGAACCCCACCAAAAAGCCGCCGAGAAAGCGCTGGCGGAGGCCGATTCGATTGAAAGACAGTAGCGAAAGTAATTTGGGAACCCTTGTTCACAAAGTAAATTGGCCTATCCCCTACTGAGGGTTTTCCCTTGTTCACATTCATCATCCCCGATTCACGTTCAACTCACTCTGGAACCTTCAAATGGTTATTCAACCACTGGGTTTAGATAACTTTTCGTGGAAAGATACTGGGCGACATTGCCGATGAGTTCGGTCAAATAGGCCACCACTTCCTCCGTGATTTCCAGAATATCTTCCATTGTGAAAGTTCTGCCAACTTCGCTGAATGACTTACTTCCATGGGCGAGATCATTCCTGAGAGTTTTCACGGCCAGTAAGCGCTCACCTCTCTTAGTAGGTTCCTGAAATCCATATTTTCTAGCCACTCGACGGATCTCCTTAGCATCCACATTCCCAGAAACCGTTTCCGCTTTCCTGAACGATTTCGCGATGATGTCCGTCGCCAGAGAATTTAGACCTACGAGCAATTTCCTTGGTTCGTGACGCTTTACATTTCCCAAAACCACGATGCGCACTTCCTCTCGACAGATATCGAATGAAACGGACTCGCGCTCGAGTTCGTCAAAAATCGCCTCAACCGCATTTGTGACAGAGGACTCCATCAGGTTATAAAGCATAAGAAGGGCGCTCGCCTTGGATGTCCGCAATAGGTCTTCTTTGGCAGTATGCGGGTATGCCGCCTCATCATTTTCTCCAGTGACGATTCTATGTTCCCCGGTGTCGAGTTTTCGAATGAAATCCACATACTCCCTAATTTCGGAGACGCGTTTCAGGAATTCCTCATTGGCGGCAAGCATCGGATTAAGCTTTGAGCAAATGATCTCTCACAAATTCGATTCGCGCGATCACCTTAGGTCTCGAGTTGCTCGCATCCGAGCGCATGTGAGCCTTAAACTCATCTGAATCCAACCACCCCATGGAGACGGGAATTAACCCCGGCTTTTCCCGGAGAGCTAAAGCAATCCCCACCGACAAAGATTCAAATCGAATGCGGGGCGTTCTAACGTGCCCCTTCTTCTTGGCGAACGATCCCACGTAACGATCCGCAAAATCAAGCACGCGATCCCATTCCGCTCTCGCCGCCGACGCCGCTTCGTCATCGAAACTTGTTTGAGCCTTTTCGATAAACTCATTCAGGAAACCAATCACGCTCCGATCAAATCCTTGGTAGTTGTCAAGATACGCAAAAAAGCGAAGAACGAACTCCTGCGGCTCGCGTAATTTAACCGCATTATCACTGAGCGGCGCCAGCTTTATGAACATGATATCTTTCGAGCGCTCTCTCAAAAAGCGTAGGAATTCACCATCGCTCGTACCCCATCGGACTTCCATCGGATTTAGGCCCACTGTGCCAGTGTTAATACGACTAAAAATATCGCGCCGGGACTCTTCATCAACGCCCTCCCGCATCTCGATCATTCTAACAGTGTGCCGTCCAAACCGCCGTTTGCGCGCGGGAGGCAGATCATCGTATGTGAATCCATTTAGCGCTGTGAGCCGGGTGAGATCGGCGAGCCGTAGCTCGTTCTGCATGAACCTAGCCAGCGTCCTCACCCTCTGCGAACCATCCACGATTTCAGCCCTGCCCTCCTTCCCGGCGACGTCGGCAAAAAATAGCAATGGGATAGGTAATCCCATAAGAACCGATTCAATAAAACGCGATTGGTGCTTATCAGGCCAAGTCAAATCCCGCTGATAATCCGGGACATAGAAATCATTCTCATCTTCGTCCAATCCGGTCAAATATTTGTCAACGATAACCTCTACCGGATACTCGCGGGTGTCATAGTCTATAATCTTGTGATGCCCCGCAATCTGCTTCTCCGCAGCATCTTTCATCTCCGGCGTTACACGGTCAAAAAGCTCCTCTTTCATGATTTGATGGGCTGATGGGTTTTAAGGTGCTCCAAAATGCTAGTTCCGATGGCTTCGCCCAACCTAACGGGAACCGCGTTTCCGATCATTTTACCTGCGCTAGAAAAGACGACCGGCTGCCCCTTCGGCACGAACTCGTAGGTTTCGGGAAAGGTCTGAAGAAGCGCACCTTCCCTGAGACTGATTGCCCGATCCTGCTCCGGATGTCCAAAACGGCCGTTTCCATAACCGAAAAACTGCGTTGTGATCGTCGGAGATGGGACATCCCAACTCATTCTACCGTAAACGCTAGGGTAGTTTCTGCCCATCTCCGTTTTGTGGCATTCTGCGACGAGCTCCATTGGCCAATCCCTCCAGCAGCCACCTGGCTTTGAATGCTTCATCCTCCTTACATTAAGATCCGAGAGGCTGCTTGCCCTGTGGAAGCGATCTACCGAAACGCATCCCGCATCTAACGGAGGAAGATGTGAGATGGTTTGCCTGACCGTTTTGACAGCACCCTTAGTATCCGGTTTCTGTAAGTTGATCGGACCAAACCTGGAAGCCAACAGAACAAGGCGACGGCGCTGCTGTGGAATCCCATAATCCGGGCAGAAGACTTCCTGATGGGACACATTATATCCATTCGACAACAGAGATTCCACGAAATCCTGAAACACCTCGTGACGCATCAGTTCAGGAACATTCTCCATGCTCACGATTTCTGGAAGCCCCTCGTTCACCAACCTTGCGAACTCGTGCAACAAACCCCATTTCGAGTCTTCTCTGGTGTTCTGTCCCTGGGTGTATTTAGAAAACGGTTGGCAGGGTGCGCAGCCTACGAGAACTCTTGTTTCAGTGCCATCGAACATTTTCTCCAAGTCGCCGAACGCGAGATCGGCAACACTTTTGGAGAAGAAAGTTGCACCGTTGTTATTGTGTTCGTAGGCATACTTGCAAGTTACATCAATATCGTAACCTGCCACTACAGGGATCCCGGCGTCAAGCAAGCCCCGGGTCAGGCCTCCAGCACCGCAAAAGAGATCAACTACTGCGATCTGTTTTTGCCCTTTCAGAAAGGTTTTACGTTTTGATATTCGGTTTGGCTGCACTTCTGGGGGGAATCTGAATCATCCAAGATCGAAACGCAATCTCTCCTTGCCTTCTGGAAAGCCCATTCAGGCTGCAGTCCGGAGCTCATTGTGGTCGCATTCGGCGACACGCACTATTTCTGCATACCCGCTGTGAAAGGACCTCCGCCATACTGTCTCGCTCCTTGCCCGTTTCACGAAAGCCCGTCACTGTCTCAGCAAGAGAATGATTCCGACCACAGCGCAAATTCTGAACATGATCCGACTCGGGGAGGAATCCGGTGTCGAGTTCAAGGAGGTTCGTTTCAATGGAAATCGGATCAGCAACCCGGGGAAGAACCAGCTCGCGAAGGAGATCGCCGCGATGGCCAACGCAAAGGGAGGGTGGCTGATCCTCGGGGTGGAGGACACAACCCGGCGGATCACCGGCGTGCCTCTGGAGATGCTCGACAGCCTTGAGAGCTACATCCTCGAAATATGCTCGGATACACTGAAGCCCCCTCTTCCAATCGATATCTTCCGTCGCGAGCTACCCGATGACGCGGGGATCCCGGTTCGCGTCCTAATGGTCAATATCGAAAAAAGCCTCTACGTCCATCATACGCCGACGGCTTTTTCTACTGCGTTGGCAGCAGTGCCCGTCCAATGGATACCGAGTTCGTGGTCAGCCTTTTCCGCGAACGCAGTTTGTTAAAAATCAAAGGCTTCGAAAAATTTCCTGTGCCGAATAGCTCTATCACGGATCTTGATGAGCCGTTGTGGCGACGCTTCGTATCCAAACATGAGGAAGACACCACCGCCGCACTCTTGAAACGGGATTTGCTCGTCGCTAATCCTGACGGTGGAAATCATGTCTCGGTTCTTGGCATACTCATGTGCAGCGGAGAGCCGAGAAAATTTTTCCGCAACACCTTCATTCAGGCGGTTCGCTATCGCGGCATTCATCAGGACTCCCATTATCAGGTCGATGCTAAGGACATCAGCGGCCCGCTCGACCGCCAAATCTTAGATGCTCTAGTATTTCTCAGGCTAAACCAGAGGATTGCGGCGGTTAAATCATTTGGGCGCATCGACTATCCACAGTTCAGTGAGCGCACAGTGTTCGAGGCCATCGTCAATGCCATTGCGCACCGCGATTACTCCGTTGAGCACTCGAAGATCCGGTTCTTCATCTTCGACGACCGCCTGGAAATCTACTCGCCCGGATCTCTCGTCAACTCGATGCGCATCGAATCGCTGGCCCTGTGCACCGCCACCAGGAACGAACGTATCACCAATCTCCTCGCCGAGTGTCCCGTGCCGGATGCTTATGAGAAGCTCGGGCGTTCCTTGATGATGGAACGGCGCGGCGACGGGGTGGACATCATCATTTCCGAATCGGAAAAACTCTCCGGCAAAACGCCCGAATACAGGCTTCTCGATGACGCGGAAGTGATGCTGACCATCTTCGCGGCGAAGCTTCCGAATCAGGACGAATTGCAAAACGCTAACCAAGGTGATGTGTGAACCGCCTCCACCAGATCGACTCCGAACTCCTCGCTCTTGAGGCTAGGCGGGCAGAGCTGATGGGTGAACGGGAGAAGTTGCTAACAGAAGAGCAGCGTGAGGAACCTGCTGTAACTCCGCTCTCACCCGACGCTAAAATTGCGCTCTTTCTCTCGCTCTTTCGTTGCCGGGAGGATGTGTATCCGAGGCTCTGGGAAAACGTGAAAACTGGGATGAAAGGGTATTCTCCGGTGTGCCGGAATGAATGGTTTCGTGGAGTCTGTGAGAAGCCTCGGGTGAAGTGCTCGGAGTGCATGCATCAGGCGTTTCCACCGCTGGACGAAAACGCGGTGCGTGAACATTTGACGGGGAAAACGGTGATCGGGACTTATGCGATCCGCGCGGATAATACCTGTGTTTTCCTTGTCGCGGATTTCGATGGTGCGGGCTGGCTTGAAGACATCCGTGCTTATCGAGACACCGCCCGGGAAATGGGGGTCGAGGTGGCGGTGGAGCGTTCGCGGTCGGGCGATGGTGGCCATGCTTGGATCTTCTTCAGCGGACCCGTCCCCGCACTCGTCGCCCGGCGGTTTGGCACCTTGATCGTTGCCAAAGCCTCGGCGCTTCATCCCGCGATGTCACTGCGTTCCTACGACCGCTTTTTCCCGAACCAAGACACGCTGCCTGCCGGTGGCTTCGGCAATCTGATCGCACTGCCGCTCCAAGCGAAGGCACGGGAGTCGGGCAACTCCGCTTTTCTCGATGAGGATTTCCAGCTTCATCCAGACCAGTGGCAGTATCTCACCCAAGCCCCTCGGATGGATCGTGGCGTCCTTGATGATTTACTCGAAAACTCGGTTCCCGCCGCGTCCGATGATGCCGCGCCATGCTTCGAAGACCGGGTGCTCGACGTGATTCCTACCGCTGTAAAAAAAGGCGATTTCACCGGCTCAGCTCACGCCGTCCACCGGGCACAGTTAGAGATTCCGCTTGCCGGATTGCCCGCAGCTCTGGTCGCTGCGCTGAAACGTTTGGCGACGCTGGCCAATCCACTTTTTTTCGAAAAACAGCGGCTGCGTTTTGGCACTTACAACATCCCGCGATTCATCTTTTGCGGCGAGATGCATCCAGACCGGCTCATCCTGCCGCGAGGCGTGGCGAAGGCCGCTGGCGAGTTATTTCATAAAGCTGGCGGACGGCTGGAAATCACCGACCTCCGACCTGCCACCGTCCATTGCGATTTCACCTTCCAAGGTCAACTCACACCGGAACAACAGTCCGCAGTCGATGCCATGTTACTCCACGCTGACGGCGTCCTCCTCGCCCCACCCGGTACGGGTAAGACGGTGATGGGCTGCGCGGTAATCGTGGCAAGGAAGGTCCCGACGCTGATCCTTGTGCATCGCAAGACCCTGCTAGATCAGTGGCATTCACGGCTCATTCAGTTCCTCGGCATGGAGAAAAAGCAGGTAGGAATGCTCGCGGCGGACGGCACCCATCGCGGGCTGCCCATCGTGATCGGCATGATCCAGACCCTTACCAAATCGTCCCATAAGGGATCGTTGTTAGATCCGTTCACTCAGGTGATCATCGACGAGTGCCATCACGTCCCCGCCGCATCCTTTGAGGCGGTGATGAAAGCTTGCCCAGCCCGCTATTTCCTCGGCCTCACCGCGACACCCTACCGCAAGGACGGCTTGCAGAAAATTCTCTTCCTCCAGTGCGGCCCGGTCCGCCATCGGATGGAACCCGCAACCGACTCCGCCCTCGAACGCCGACTCATCCTCCGCGATATCCATCTCGGTTTGCCGCCGCAGGAAATGCAAATGCCCATCCACCAGCTGTGGGAACTCCTCGCAAATCACGAGGAGCGGAATCGCATCATCGCCACTGACATCGCAACGGTCATCGCCGATGGACGACGCTGTGTCGTTCTCAGCGACCGGAAGGAGCATCTCGCGACCCTGGAGCAACTTCTAACTGAACTCGCCCCGCTCGGGGCGGAGCATATCCATCGCATCGTCGGCACCATGGGCAAGAAGGCCCGGGCGGCAGTTCTCGCGAAAATCACCCGCCTTGCGGAAGAAAGCGCGGGGTTTGCACTACTCGCCACCTCATCGCTGGTCGGCGAGGGCTTCGACCTACCACAGCTCGACACCCTATTTCTCACGCTCCCCGTTTCCTTCAAAGGTCGGATCATCCAATACGCCGGCCGCCTCCACCGGGCATACGAAGGAAAGTCTAATATCCAAATTTACGACTACTCGGAAGCAGACCACCCATTGACCTCGCACATGCTACGTAAGCGCATGACCGCTTACCGGAGCATGGGCTATCGCATTGCCGAAGACATAGATTTGTAGTAAATAACGTTAGGTCTGCTGGATAGGGAAAGCTTCCTTACATCCCAGAGCGCCATGGTTTCAGACAAAAAAAACAAAGCTCTCTTCCCTGATTCGCATTCGTTCGCGATTCCAATTTTTTCGGTTTAAGAGGAACCGCGAACACACGCGAATCAACGCGAATGGGAAGAGCGAAATTCAGTTTTCTAGGCTTTAAACCTTACCACCGTGGCGGTGATAAACGATTCCACACGGTCTTCTCCGCGTCCTCGTTGCCTCCGCGTTTAAACCCATGGAAATCAAAGCGTCCGTCCACCCTTGGCGCTCTTGGCTCCTTGGCGGGGAAAAAAATTCTTCTCTTTAAGCAGGGTATCACGTTTAGACCCCCAGCTCTCACCTCACCGCTGGGCAGATCCCACAGACCACCGAGTAGCTCCCACTTCGCCACCGAGTAACTCCCACCTCACCGGCGGGTAAGTCCCGCTCGATCACCGGGTAAGTCCCGCTCGATCACCGGGTAACTCCCACTTCATCACCGAGTAGCTCCCACTTCATCACCGGGTAGATCCCACTTCGTCACCGGGTAACTCCCACTTCACCACCGGGTAGGTCCTACTTCATCACTGGGTAACTCCCGCTCGACCACTGGGTAGGTCCCACTTGATCACAGGGTAGCTTCCACGCGTTCGAGACCCACTTTCAATCGACTACCCATCAATCCCTTACGCAAATTCCCTGAAAAAGCTCGCTCGCCCACTCCGCCTTCTCCGTCCCGTCACACCATGTCTATTGCCATCCCCCAATACCACCTCACCCCATGAACGACAGCGACATCCCGAATGCCACTTGATCCGATCACCACAATACATCGCCGACCTGATCTGTTGATCCGCCATCGGCACGGGGACGACGGGACTTCCGCAGTGATCATCACCGGAACTCCAGATTGCCACATCATCCTCCGCAGCGGCACTAGCGGGTCTAAAATTCCCTCATGCCCGAAGCAATAACTAGCCAATTTCCTCACCTCCATACGTAAGGATCTGCGATGTTCACTGGTAGTTTACGAATCAATTAGAAATAACAATTTTCCTAAAAAACACTCACGATCGGTTCACCGAGATAAGTATTAATCCATCGAATATAAAAACGATCCCCTTCTGAGATCAAACAGCTTGAAGCACATTCACCAGAATTACCCTCGTCAAACAACCCCTTCCCTGTCAGCTTCCTAGCTCAAAAAATTAAATTATTCTGCAAGAAATAAAATCTGTGTTGATAGTCCTACTTTTCTGCTCGATAGGTCTAGCCGCTGAGAGAATCTCGCCGAAAGTCGAATCTATCGATTCCAAAGAACTACGTCCAGCTCTCCACGCGAAGGAAGACTATCGATCTCATGCTCCAATGATACGGCGTGGTCTTGTGGGATCGCAGATGACATTCCGAGCCTATTCGGTCCAGTGGTTCATTGAACCTGGAACTATTGAGGATGTGCCATTCCTAATCGACGCCTTATCTGATAAATCGGGGCATGTAGGAGCGAATTATCCATTAGCAGGAATGACGACCACTCGCTATTGGGCTAATATTGCCCTTATCGTGATATGTAAGACCAGCTATAATTTCCAGTGGGATGCATCGAAAGAGAAGCGCAAGTATTCCATTTCCCTTTGGGTTCAGCACTGGGAAAGTATCAAGCCGAAAACAAAATATTAGGAGAACAAGATTAGATGAAAAGGCAGCGGGCGGCGCTTGAGCGCCGTGATACACTCGTAGCTGCCATGAAAAACATCATCCTATCCATCACTATCGGAATCGACCTCGGCGACAAAAAAGACGCCCGCATCCTCGCCCGTGTCGATACACAACTGCTCTATGCCATCGATTGGACGATAGGCAGATAATTCAGATTACCATGAAGCAAAACCTCAAACATGTCATTTTGCTTCTGGCACTTATCGCATTCATCGCTGCCGCGTGCCTATTCTTCGCGCAACCACTCTGATCGTCCCGGGCTTACGTTGTGACCGCTACGCTCGACGGGAAGCCAATACGGGCGGAGTTACTTCGACCACCAGCAATTCCAGGAACATTTTACGTCCGCCTAGGTGATGGGTAGCCGCAACGGTATTGCTGGTTCGGGATTGCATTTCCGCGCGAGTCGGTTTTTAGCCCTATCGCACTTTGCACAGGGTGGTGTGATCTTCCCTACATTCATACCGATCAAGCGAAGGGTGTTCGTCTGACGGATGGGAAGACTGAAGATCAGTGGGAAGTTGCATTCACAGGCGGAGGTGTCCGGTTTTCCAATGGTTCGATTGCAGTATCTCTCACCAAACCCAAATAAAGATGCTTATCAAGTCTTGCGTGGCAACAGGCGATAACGTCCTAATTTGAATTCGAGCTTCCCTCCGCAGGTGCTGCCACTCTATGGTAGTCATAAAAATAATATGCCCATCAACCTTCTGCTAATCATTTTCGCTATCATCGCCATTAACTGCCGAAACGATGCAGTTTCGGGAATTCAAATTTTCTGTGGATTCTCCATCATCTTGGCAGGCCGTGAATCTGCCACCTGCTAATGTAATTACCTTTATCCAGTCAATAGATAAATCAAAGGGGCTGGTGATCATGGCATTTAAATTTCCAGAGAATAAACTTTCTACCGCTTTACTTGAGATGACTAGTGGAGCCAAGAAATCCACAATCAAACAAGGAATGACTGTCAAGAGTGAAAAATAAATTTCAATTGACGGCGTTCCATTTCAAGCATTTTCGACTACCATGCCCAATGGAGTTTCAATAGTTTCATACATGGGTTTGGCGGACAATATAGGATTTACTATTCAAGGATTCAGTAAGACATCAGATGCTGGTCTTGATAGAGAAATTATGAATTTTGTAAGTAGCTTTAAATTGATCAATAAATCGACTCTTTTGAGTAGCGGCAATGATACTGATAATGAAGCATTCAAATTTGGAGCGATCATTGGCCGCATCGCTGTTGTCGTGTTCATTATTGGAGCGTTTTGGATATTCATCACAAAAATGAAGAAAAGATCGGACTAACACTTTATGAGTGATTATGGGGGATAAGCTCCCTTGTGCGCTTCGCTCTGTCAACCTAGCGCCGCCGTGTCACGACATTCAACGTTCTGCAAGTAACGAGCACTACTTTTATTCAATTCTATGACGGGTGGAACGCTGTGCTCATGAATGCGTTTCAGTTCCCTGACTATGACGAGGACGACGTGGGCGAGATCATCTTTTCAGATTGCGCTAGGTTTCGACTTGGGGCACTCAACGATGAAGGATTGTATCGGAGCCAGTGGCGTTTTCGTGATGTGACGCACAAGTGGGGCTAGTTCTATGAGGTCCGCGGTTAGCTTCGGTTTGATCGTGCCCCAGAAGATTGGCAGATTCGAGATGTAGGGGCGGGTGGACTACCCCATTTCCTCTTTTATTTCAGAGACCACGACTTTGAGTGTGACGCGCGCAGCCGGACTCTCAGAATTTGAGGAACAAAACAAATGGATCAACCGCCGCAGCCAGCGATGTAACTACAACTGGACCACGTTTATTGAAGCATGGGAACGATGGGAAATCCCTTCGCCCCAGATCTACGAGAGACCATTGCAGCAGACTTGACAAAACCATCTGCACCCCACCACAAATGTCATCCCTATTAGAGTCCAATCATGATTGAAGCTCCAAATGCGCGCATTCCTGAGGAGCCCGGTGCATTAATTCCGCCCGCCGGGATCTGCGAGGGGGCGTCAGGCAACTGATATCCCTACCTTAATCGGCCTTATTTAAACCCATAACTGACAAAATTGGAACGCCCAATCACAGATAGGGGAACATTCGTTTCCCTTGCATACGTTCTGGCGAATATTGCGTTTTGGGCATCGGGGACTACCTTGAAAATTTTCGCGGCCGTTGCGACGGGCTATTCCATAGGATTACTGACCTCCGTTGGAAAGGAGTCGTATGGTGCTTATTTGTTGTTCTCGTTCATCCTTGCGTTAGTCTTGGCTCCTCTTGTCTATGTCGCATTGGCAGTCTGGTGTGTTTCTGTAGTGGCGGCACTCGTAATCTTCATTCGGATAATGTTAGGGCGTATTCCTTCAACATTTGAGAGTTTATTCTGGAGCGCCGTAGATTGGATGGCGTTAGTTTTGATTCTTGGAGTTTCGATGTTCAACTACACTACGCGATTCGGCACCAACCCTAGTAAGTTGGAAAGTTTGGATCTTGGGATCCCCGCTCATCTATTCAGTTTGGTTGTCCTCCTTGTCCTCGCTAGGATTGGCTGGACCGGAGTCCACGGAATCGCTTTGCTAAAAACTAAGAAAGAGGCCGAATAAGTCGCAGATGGCAACGCCTACTAACTCCATTGTTTTCGATGTTTAAACGTAACTACAACCTCAACCCCGCGTTCAAAGCTGGCTCCTACTAGTAGGGTTGCCATCGCTCGGACGTTGCAAATAATGAAGAATCTATTACAAGTCGTCGTCTTTGTTGGTTCGCTATTTCACATCGGGTGCAACCGCGCCGACAGACTGTGGGAGGACGGTAACTACAGAGTTTATGCACGGCCTCATTCTCGCGCGATCATAATGGGATATCACTTCGGAGATGGTGGTGTCCTAGGGCTTTCCGAACCGACTGTCATCGCCGCAGGAGCTGATGATAAACACGTAGTTTTTCAGGTGAACGAAGCAGACTACTTCTACATTGTTCGAGAGTCCGACGGTGAAGGAACCACTCACGGTCCTTTTGACAAGAGTACGTTTGCAGCACATTCCAAGGAGAATTCCTTGCCGCCGTTCGAATGGCACCTCCAAAAATAAACCAAGAAGCAGAACAAGTCGAAACACAGAAACCTCTATCAGCAGACTTGTTTATATGCTCTCCCGCAGTTTCAACCTCATCTCCTATGCTCGACGCTCGCATCCGCTGATAGTGTTACATTTTCCTTGATACCTCACTAACCAGTTCGGAAACTCACTCCCGACGGACGGCATCAAGGATCGCCCGGTGGACGTCTTCCGCCATTTTTACCGGGAAGGAAGAGCCTAGGAAAACTGGCCGCTCGCCAGCAGAGATGTGGTCTCGGCCATGGGACCCCTTCACCAGCGAGGCATCCAGTGGGATCACTTCGAGTAGCCCACGCAGTCCGAGTTTTTTCTTCAGCAGAAATTTCCCGATCTGCAGCTTGGGAAACTGGATCGCCGGATCGATGAATAACTCGCACGGATCATAGCCCGGCTTACGGTGGATATCGATAGTCCGCGCATAGTCCGGCGCGAGGTCGTCGCTCTCCCAGAAATAATAAGTGAACCATGCATCCAGTGCTGCCACCGCGATGAAATCCCCGGCCCGCTCCGTGGCCACGCCTTCCGGCCACTCGTCCGCTGTCTCTCGCACCTCCTCGATCCCAGGCGTGCTTCCCAGCAATTTCCGCACTTCCCAGCGGATCGTGGGATCATTCACATAGACGTGTGCCACTTGGTGGTCCGCGATGGCGAAGGCCCGGGAACCACCGCAGTCCAGCGTTTCTAGCCCCAGCTCATCCTTGATCTGAATCCAGCCTTTTTCACGGAACAGTCGGTTTAAATGAATCGCCCGCGTGACTGGGGAAATTCCGTATTCCGATAGAACCAGCACCCGGACCCCACGCGATTCGTAGAAATCGATGAGATCCGTCGCCAGCGTATCGATCTTACGCAACTCGTCCGGAATGCTAGCCGCCAGTGGACCATCCTTCTGCAAGGGATAGTCTAGGTGTGGTAAGTAAACCAAACTCAGCGATGGCGAGTGCTTTTCCTCCACCCATTTTGCGGAAGCAGCAATCCACTCGGAAGAAGCGATGCCAGCCATCGGCCCCCAAAATGCAGGGAACGGAAATTCTCCCAGATCGTTTTTTAGCTCCTCGCGCATTCCCATCGGCTGGGTGTGGATGTCGAACACCTTGCGCCCGTCGGCCGGATAGAGCGGTCGCGGCGTGATCGAGAAATCCGCAGTCGAGTGCATGTTATACCACCAGAAAAGCTTCGCACAGGTGAAGTCTGGGATCTCTCGCCGCAGCTTGTCCCACAGCTTCTCACCGCGGACGAGGTGGTTGCTCTGTTTCCAAAATTTCACCTCCGCGTCCTCCCTGTCATACCACCCATTCGCCACGATCCCGTGATTCCCTGGAGAAGTCCCGGTTAGGATCGACGACTGTGCCGTACACGTTACAGCCGGAAACGCGGGCTTGTAAGATTGCAGGCCATTTTTCTCCGCAAATTTCGCCACGCCCGGCATTCCACCTAATAGAGACTGGGACAGACCGACGAGATTGATGACAGCAAGACGCATGAGTTCAAGAAGTTGCAGCATTTAAATCACCCTGCGTCCACCCACACCAGCGGCATCGTATCGTGGCGGGAAGTGTCGATGACCGCCACCGCCACAGTATAGCGACTCTGCTTGGCTCAAGTGTGGCTGGAGCGGGTCTGAGCATCGACTACTCCCGTGAAGTTCTCTTGGGCAAGGTGCAAGGAAAGTAGTGCGTTTTTTCACGGGCGTGATGGTGGTAGGAAATCAAAAATTGGTAAGGGAGAGATAACCCGTGGGGATGAACATGAGAGCGGGATTGATGAAATAGTTCAACCAACCGATTTTGCTCTTATGGAGGGGCCGGCGGCAATGAGAGCTTCGAAGTATTTTGTGGCAGTAAGGCGGGAAAACACCAAGTCAAGTATGTCGAAAACTCTGCTTCCGTGTGTAGACACCCCGCGCTCAGGATTCAGGCCTACTCAAGTATCTGAGAAAAAAATTATTTACTCCGATCTTTTTACTAAAATCATTAGAGCAGGTTAATGGTGAGGGTAACCTCACATCGGGTCTTGCGTTCGATACTTCACAGATTTTGATTTTTTCAGTTTAGTCA
>JAYUHS010000070.1:0-35644 GCA_043766715.1 Luteolibacter sp. | reverse complement strand
TCCGCCACGATCCGCCACGTTTTCGCCGAGCTTAATGTCGGTGCCACGGCCCGCCATGTTCGTCGAGATCGTAACCGTCCCCGCCTGCCCGGCGCGCTGCACGATCTCCGCTTCCTGCATGTGATATTTCGCGTTCAGGACGTTGTGCGGGACCTTCTCGCGCTTCAGCATTCGGCTGAGTAACTCCGACGCTTCGACGCTAACGGTGCCGACGAGGACCGGCTGTTGCTTGCCGTGCCGTTCCTTGATCTCGTTGATCACGGCGTTGTATTTCTCACGACGCGTTTTGTAGATGCGATCGTTCGCATCCAGCCGCGCGACCACGCGATTCGTGGGGATGGAATTCACGTCCAGCTTGTAGATGTCGTGGAACTCCGCGGCTTCGGTCTCCGCGGTTCCGGTCATGCCCGCGAGCTTTTGATAGAGGCGGAAGTAGTTCTGGATGGTGATGGTGGCGAAGGTCTGAGTTTCCTTCTCGATCTCGACTCCTTCCTTGGCTTCCACGGCTTGGTGGAGTCCGTCTGACCAACGGCGTCCGGGCATTTCGCGGCCGGTGTTTTCATCCACGATGATGACTTTGTTGTCCTTGACCACGTATTGGACGTCTTTTTCGAACACGCAGTAGGCCTTGAGGAGCTGGGAAATGTTGTGGATTTTCTCGGCTTGGGAATCCATCCGCACTTGGAGGTCGTCCTTGGCGGCACTTTTCTGCTCATCCGTTAGCGAACGGTCGGTGTCGATGTCGGCGTAGAGCGTGCCGAGGTCGGGCAGGGTGAAGGATTCTGGGTCGCCGGGGGAGAGATACTCGCGGCCCATTTCCATGAGATCCGAGTCATGGCCTTTTTCGTCGATGATGAAGAAGAGTTCTTCTTTGAGGCTAAAAAGGTCCTTTTTCTGGGCGTCTTGGTGGAACGAGAGTTCGGATTTTTCAAGTAGCTTGCGCATTTCTGGCTCTTCCATGAAACGCATGAGCTGGCGGTTGCGCGGCTGGCCAAGCTTGACCTTGAAGAGGGCACGGCCTGCGTCCACGGAATTTCCAGCTTCGAGCAGTGACTTGGCCTCGGCGGCGAGGTTGTTACAAAGCTCGGTTTGCTTTTTCACGAGCTGCTCGACGAGTGGCTTGTATTTATCGAACTGGTGGGACGACTGAGTGGACGGGCCGGAAATGATCAGCGGGGTGCGGGCCTCGTCGATGAGGATCGAGTCCACTTCGTCGATGATGGCGAGGTAGTAGCCGCGCTGGACTTGCTCATCCTTGGTGGAGGCCATGCCGTTGTCGCGGAGGTAGTCGAAGCCGAACTCGGCGTTGGTGCCGTAGGTGATGTCGCAGGCGTATTCGGCACGGCGATCCCATGGTGGCATCTGATTTTGAATCGTGCCGACGGTCAGGCCGAGGAAGCGGAAAAGGGAACCCATCCACTCGGAGTCGCGCTTGGCGAGGTAGTCGTTCACGGTGACGACGTGGACGCCGAGGCCGGTGAGCGCATTTAAATAAACGGGCAGCGTGGCGACGAGCGTCTTGCCCTCACCGGTCTGCATTTCCGCGATCATCCCGCGGTGAAGGGCGATGCCGCCGACGAGTTGGACGTCGAAATGGACCATTTCCCATTTCATCGCGTGGTCGTTGACGAGAATTTCGCTGCCACAGAGGCGACGGGCTCCGTTTTTCACCACGGCGTAGGCCTCGGGGAGAATTTTTTCGAGGTAAAGAGCGCGGGATTTACCGAATTCTGGCTCGATGTCATGGAAGGCAGCCTTCGCGGCTTCGATCGATTCTGCGGTGGCGAGGATGCTGGAAGGCAGCGAGAGGAATTCCTCACGTAGCGGACCGATTCGGGCTTCGAGAAGTGCTACCACCTCGCGCAGCTCGGCGTCTTCCATCCGCTGGATCAACGGTCGCGCCGGGACCTCAAGCGCATGGTAGCGGGCGAGGTGAGATTTCCATTTCGCGGTGAATTCCAAGAGCTTCTCGACTGGCTCGCGCTGGAGGGCCTCCTCGATTTCATTGATGCGAGCCACCGTCGGGCGGATGCGGCGCACCTCGCGCTGGTTTTTGCTGCCGACGATTTTTTGGAGAATCCACTTGATCATATAGGAAGGAGTGCAGCGGTTTAAACCGCCGTGGAAGAGGAATTACACGGCCAACCCAGCGTGTGCAAGTGCAAGTGCGAGACACACGGATTCCGCGATTCTTTGGGTGTGGCGATGAGATCGGCGGATGTGCCTGCTGGTCATAGGTCGCAACCCATCTCCGGTGATGACACCCGACCGCGCATGAGGATTTGTGAAACCGTAGCTGGAGCGTCTCGCCCGGTCCTGTCATTTTAAGAATTTTTAACCGCAGATGGACGCAGATGAACGCAGATTAAGAACACAGATGAAGATGGTGATCTAATTCTCTTCATCTGCGTGCATCCTGTTCGTCTGAAGTTGAATGATTCGGATTTTTGAAGACTCAAAGAATTGTCGCGAGACGCGCCAACCACATGATGCGCGGTAATTCTGTGAGAGAGAAGGGGATGGAAATCAGGGTGTTTGCGAAATCGGCGGGCTTTGACCTTGTCGGGTGGCACTCGGAATCGTCAGCTTGTGAACGGAGTAAAAAACCATATCGCCCATGGAAAACCGCCCCCTCATTGCTTGTATCGCTGCTGCTTTGTCCTTGTTTGCGCCGGTGCTGCGGGCTGCGCCGGAGATCGCCACTCAGCTTGATCTGTCACCTGCAACCACCCCGGCGGCGCGGAAATTCTATTTCGAGACCATTCCGGGTCAGCGCTACCATCTGCGGCGCTCCACGGATCTGAGCACTTGGCAGGAAGTGGCGGGTTTTCCCAAAGTGGCAGATGGCATGGCGCTGGAACACACCTTCGCCCAGCAGGATAAGGAGTTTTTCCAAATCGGACCGATTGATGAGCAGCCACCGACCATTGTTTCTCAATACCCGGCGGTGGATGGTTTTGCGATAGGGCGGTTCGCGGATTTGAACTTCCAGCTGGCGGATGCCACCGGCATCGATCCCGCCAGCATCCGGCTCACAGTAGCTGCATCAGGGCAGCTGGCTCCTGGCGCTCCGGGACTGACGATTTCTGGCAACACGATTTCCTACGACTCTGGCGATGCCGCGCTCGGCGCATGGGGAGCCACGGTCAGCGCCACACTCGTCGTGGCAGACACGCTGGGCCACACGCTGACGCACACTTGGAGTTTCCGGTTGGAACCCGAGCCGCAGGTGGCTGCGAATATCTTCGTCTTCGGCTCGCCGACCGCTCAGCGGGCCGGGCAGCGGGTCAGTGGCCCGGCGGCGGCGCTTGCTGCTCGCTTTCCGGCTCCGACAGGACCCGTGAGGGCGAGTGCTCAACTGCCGTGGCAGATCGATTCCGTCTCGGCGGACCGTGTGGTGATCATTTACGCGGCGGGCGGCGCGCCGTCGTTTGCCGCAGGCCAGCTCATCTGCAACCTCGCTCCGGTTAAGGAAAGTGAGATCTTTTACCGGCGCGTGGTTTCCACCAGCAATGATTTGGCGAATCTGAGACTTACGGTGACCACTGTTGATGTGCCGCTGACAGAGTTTATCTCGAGTGGTTCGGCATCCATCTCTCCGAACTCCGTCATTTTCGATCTTGATGAAAGCGGGACCCTTACTGCGGCGAGAGCGGTGCCAGGCACTGCTTTTCTCGATGAAATATCGCTCAATCTCTCGGGTAGTAGTTTTAAACTTCTGGAAAACGGATACCAAACCACCGTCGGAGGTGTGACTCTGAGAAGTGGCCATGGCGAAACCCTAGTCGATGTGGAGGCTGAAGAGCTTTATTGGAAATTCTACCCGCAGCTCCGTGCGGGGATTGAATTAAATAATACGTTTTTACCTCTCTCCAAATTCGTCCAGTCCGCTGATGCGGTCTTAACCGGGCGGGCAAGTTGTGCGGTCGTTCTCCGCGCCACAGGGCGACTTGCAGGGAATTTTTCCGAAAGGCCCATCATCAATGTCCCTATCGGAAAGGTCTCTTTCATTGGTTCCATCGGCACGGTGCCGATTTATACCTCGGTAACGTTCAATTTCGCTGTGAAAACGAAAGCAGCGGTGCAGGCACTGATCGTGTCTGAAATGACGTACCGACAAGGATTTGAAGCGAGTTTGGGGTTAGAATACCGGACGGCGACTGGCTTCGATTGGATCAATAGTTTCCAAGTCGATAAGCCGGAGTTGGGCGGTCATGCAGCCCTCACAGGAGAGTTCTCTTTGGAAGTCACCATCGAGCCCACAGCGACTGCATTGGTTTACGGCATAGCTGGGTTTACCGCGTCTTTGGAACCCAGCGGTAAAATCACGACTCGGGCCTCTAGCACCACCACGCCTCCATTCGTTGCTGTTGGCGGGGAAATCGAAGCCTCGTTGGATTTCGTTATTAAGCCAGCAGGTGTGTTCTTTGATGTCATTTATCCCGTCAATAAACCGATGCTATCCTTTCCCATCTGGAAAGATGAGTGGCCGCTCACCATTGAAACACTGGCAATGAAGACACAGCCCCAGTCACGGATCGTGGCCCCGGGAGGGAATGTCACTTTCAGCTGTACCGTGGATGCTCCTTCTGCAGCATCTTTCCAGTGGTATCACAACAATGTGCTCATCCCGTTACAGACGTCCCGCAGCCTGTTCCTGAATCGGGTGAGCAGCGGGCATGGTGGAAACTACTTCGTGAAGGTGAGAGCGGGAAACCAATCCATCGATTCCGAAACTGCCACTCTCACCGTGCAGGCGGTCACGCCGACCAACTTGGACAACGACAATGATGGCATCCCTAACCTCCACGAAACGAACACGGGCACTTGGGTTTCCATCACCCATCGTGGCACAAATCCGAATCGATGGGACAGCGATGGCGACGGACTCTCGGATGGCGTGGAGACCAACACCGGCGTCTTTGTTTCCCGCTCGAACACCGGCACCAATCCAAATCGATACGACACCGACGGGGATGGCATCAATGACAAGCGGGAAATCGATCTAGGAACTGAGCCGAATCCACCTTCCTCAGCAAATGGCTTCGCGCTGATCCCAGCGGGGAGCTTCCAGATGGGGGACCAGTCGGATCCGCTGGTGGGCTGGAGTGGTGAGCTGCCGGTGCACTCGGTGTATGTGAGTGCGTTTTACATGGGGAAATATGAGGTGACTAAGGAGCTGTGGGACGAGGTGCGGGCGTGGGGCTTGGACAACGGCTACACCGACCTGCCGGTGGGGAATGGCACCTACGTCTCGAAAGGCGCGAATCACCCGGTGCATTCGATCAATTGGTGGGACATGGTGAAATGGTGCAACGCCCGCAGCCAGAAGGAGAATTTAACGCCGTGTTACACGGTCTCCGGCTTGATCTACAAGACTGGCAACAGCGAGCCGGACTGCAATTGGAATGCAGGGGGTTACCGCCTGCCCACCGAGGCGGAGTGGGAAAAGGCGTCGCGGGGTGGAGTGAGTGGGAAGAATTTCCCATGGGGCACGGATACGATCAGCCATGGTCAGGCGAATTATTACGCCTCATCTTATTACAGCTACGACTTAAGCGGAGCGGCGGACAGTTACCATCCTGCCTATGCCACCGGAGCGTCCCCCTACAGTTCACCAGTGGGAAGTTTCGCACCGAATGGCTATGGGGTGTATGACATGGCGGGGAACATGGGGGAGTGGTGTTGGGATCGGTATGAGGCTTATCCCGCGACATCGCAGACGGACCCTCGCGGTTCTGTTTCGGGTTCGGTCCGGGTGCTCCGGGGCGGCTGTTGGTGCACCGTTGCGCTCGCCTGCCGCGTCGCGGTCCGCTACGACTTCCTCATCGATCCGGGTAGCTCGAGCGACGGCGTCGGGTTCCGGGTAGCTCGCAGTTCAGTCCCTTAGAAACAGCAGAGCGGAACGGAGTAGCCGAGTGAGGGACGAGCGTGGGCAACCACTCCTTGAAAGGAGTGGAACGTCGAACATCGAACGCTCAACATTGAACATCGAAGAGAAGAGAAGTGAAGAACAAGAGGTGCGGTCTTCCCAAGGAGAGGTGATCTCCGAATCGCCTGCCAATGCGGGATCGAAGGCCCTGGGCGGGAATTTTTCCGAAATAGTAGGGGGAGAACGACCTTGACCCAAACACGGTCAAGAATCACTTTGTAAAGGTCATGAACACGGTGATTTTAAGAAAATGGGGCAAAGGCATCGCGTTGGTCATTCCTGAGACGCTCGTGCAAGCGGGAAGGCTGGCCACGGGTAATGAGGTGGAAGTGAACCTTTCTAAGCAGAGAATCGAAATTCGGAAAACCACTGCGTCATCGGAGATCGAAAGAATGTGCGAGGCGATCACCCCCGGCAACTTGCACGCCGAAACCCCATGGGGAGGGCCTCAAGGACGGGAGGTCTGGTGAAGGTAAGCTACATTCCCGAACGTGGCGATCTGGTGTGGACGGACTTCAATCCGCAAGCCGGCAAGGAACAGGCTGGAAAAAGACCGGCTCTGGTGCTCTCACCCAAAATTTACAACGAAAAAACTGGCCTCGCCGTGATGGTTCCAATCACCAGTCATGTGAAAGGGTATCCGTTCGAAGTTGCCGTCAGTCACCGGTCAATTAAGGGTGTGGTGTTGGCAGATCATTTAAAAAACATGGATTGGAGGGTGCGTGGCGTGACTTTTGTCGCCAAAGCATCGGACGTTGTGATGGAAAATGTCACACGAAACATTGCCTCGCTCATCGGCTACCCATGACCGCAGAACAAAAAGCCATTCTGGCCTCCACGCCGGGGCGCATCCTTGAGGAGGAATTTCTCAAAGGGTTCGGACTGTCCCAGGCCGAGCTTTCCCGGCGGACGGGCATTCCGCGCTCGACGCTCAATGAGATCATCAAAGGCAGGAGGCCCATCCAAGCGGAAGTGGCCTACGCACTCGGACTATTCTTCCGCATGGAACCGCAGTTCTGGATAAACCTGCAAGGCCGTCACGACATGCGCCGCGTCGAATTCGGTAAAGCGAGTGAGATTCGCTCCCGCGTCCAGCCACTTTCGGTATCCTGACGGGCGCTGTCTGTGAAATACGATCCCGCCGTGCATCAGGATTTAGGAAACCGTAGCTGGAGCGTCTCGCTCTGACCTGTTATTTCAAGAATTTTTGAACGCAGATGGACACAGATCAAGAACACAGATGAAGATGGTGGTTTAATCCTCTTTATCTGCGTTCATCCTGATCATCCGCAGTTGAATTTGCTGATTTTTTTGAGCCTGAACTGGCAGGTTTGGGTGTCTCGCCTGGACTTGAGATATGAGAGGCTAGATGTTTCTCAGAAGGGGTTGTCGCGAGACGCGCCAACCACATTTCTGGTTGAATTGTCCCACAAATTTCGTTACCTTGACCCGTGATGCGTGATGCGTGATGCTTTCCGTATGAGAACTACCCTTAATCTGGATGATGACGTTCTGGAAACGGCTAAAATGCTGGCAGCTCGAGAAAGAAAACCGCTGGGGATGGTGATTTCTGGACTCATTCGCCGGGCGGTGGAACCCACCGTTCAAGCAGTGGGGGAACGCAATGGGATTCCACTTTTTCCGGTGTCCCAAGGAGCGCGAGCAGTGACACCTGATATCATCCGGAAGCTTTTAGATGAAACTTCATGAAACGCTTCCTCCCGGATGTAAATACCCTGCTGGCCTTGCTCGATCCGATGCATGTCCACCACGAGGCGGCGCACCGGTGGTATGCGAACCAATCTCCTTGTCGACTGATCCTGTGTTCCCATGTTGAAAACGGCGTGATCCGGGTGGCTAGCCAACCGAAATACCCAAACTGCCTCGGCACCAGCAGCCGGGTCAGGAATGTGCTCCAGGAATTCGTTCAAAAAGTGAACACGGCATCCTGCATGAACGAGGTTTCTCTTTTGGATGATGAGGTTCTTTTGCAAGCTAGAGCGCTCGCACCTTCGAGGGTTTCAGATCTTTACTTACTTGCTCTGGCCGTTGCTAACGATGCGCGTTTCGCTACCTTCGATATGCGGATCCCAGCAGCGGCCGTGGCAGGAGGCCTTGCCGCATTGGAGACCATCCCAGTCTCTTGAAATCATGATTTTCAGCCGATGGTAACGATCCTGACAGGCATACATCTTTAAGTTGATCTCTCCCCGCCTCCCTCGCGGCCCAAGTGACTCCGCGTTCAATTAAGATTTCACAGAGTATTTCCGACTTCATTCGTTGTCTTGTCTCCTAGAAGCGGGAGGGAGGGGAACGTCGAACATCGAACGCCCAACATTGAACGTCGAAGTGAAGAGAAGAGTCGGTTTCCGGGTGCGACAAAATGACAAACATGCCCGCCCGAAGCTGGTAGTCCAGTGGATGCGGGATCGAAAGCCCCGGGCGGCAATCTCCCGCTTGATGGAACGCTGGTTTAAAATACGGAATTTGCAGGAGATGCTTGGAGGCAGTTGATAACCCGTTTGACAAAGAGTTGTCGGACGAACACCCTTTGGTTCGATGGATATTACCGCATTACTCCACGATTGTTCGGCGGAAGGCGAAACCGGCTATGCCTCGACTTGTATCGAGTTTCCCGAGGCCAATGGCCAAGGTGAGTCTGTGGAGGAATGCTTGGAAGACCTGCGGGCGGCGGTGCAAGCGGTGTTGGAATATCGCAGGACGACGGCGGCCGAGTCGTTGGGCAAGGGTGAGAGACTTGAAATGCTGACAGCATGAAGCGGAGCGAGTTGCTGGCGTACCTGACCCGCCACGGGGGTCGGCTAGAACGCGAAGGTGCGCGCCACTCGATTTGGATTAACCCAGTGACGGGCGACATTCAGGCGGTTCCGAGACACCGGGAGATCAAGAAATTCACAGGTAGATCGATTTGCCGTAAGCTGGCCATACCGGAGCCGCCGGGAGCGTGAGCAAGCCAAAAAAACTCATTTCAGACATGATTGCACGGATCGTCATGCCATGAGGAAACCAATATTCCTCGCTTGTGGGATGATGGCTCTCACTCTGCCAGTCGGAGCCACCGTCACCGCCACCATCCTCGCGGGTGGCGAGACGGATTTACCTGGTGATACGCCGAGTGGGCGGCTGGATGTGGATGGGCGGTTTTCATTTGTCGGTGCGCTGGCGATTTCGAGTGGTGGCGGAAATTACCGTGGCTCGGCGGTGGCCTTGTCGCGGGAATGGGTGCTCACAGCTGGTCACAACGCGGATTTGAACGACGACGGTGTGGCCGACGCGCTGTGGAGTGGTGTGTTCCATCTGCCGGGCTATGGCTCGTTCGGCGTGGCTCAGGCGTTTACGCATCCGAGTTTCACGGGTTTTGCGAATCCTGCGGTGAATGATGATTTGGCGCTGCTGCGCTTGGCGACGCCGTTGCCGGAGGGCATGGGATTTCCGACGTTGGGAGGTGGTGCGGCCATTGGCGACTTCATCACGCTGGTGGGGTTCGGGCGTTCTGGCTATGGCAGTTATGGCTACACCAGCGACGCGAGTCTGATGGACCGACGCTATGGCTCCAATGTGATCGACAGCTTTCAACTGGATGACGAGAGCTCCGGGTGGGCTGAAATTTTCCGCTACGACTTCGATGCTCCGGCCACAACCGGTATCGTCGGCGGGAGCTTGGGCAACGAAATCGAGACGATCATCGGCCCCGGCGACTCTGGCGGTGCCGCACTGCGCCAAACGGGGAATGGTTGGGAACTCGTCGGCATCAACACTTTTACCGAAGGCTATGGGGGCCGATTTGGAGATACGGGCGGCGGGGTGTTGGTGCGACCCTACCTCGACTGGATTTTCCAAACCACCACCGTTCCTGAACCGTCTGGATTTCTGATGGTATCGTTCTCCGCTCTGCTGCTGATGCGGCGCCGGCGGGGCGATTTCCTTAAATCGACATCGCTTGGAAGCCGCCGTCCACGATCATTTCCATGCCGGTGATGAAGGAGCCGGCTTTGGCGGAGGCGAGGAGGAGGGTCGCGCCGATGAGTTCATCCGCATTCCCGAAGCGCGAGGCTGGGGTCTGGCGGAGGATGTCGAGGACGCGGGACTCGTCGAGGACCTTGCGGTTCTGTTCGGCAGGGAAAAATCCGGGGACCAGTGTGTTGACACGGATGTCCTTGTCCGCCCACTCGCGGGCGAGATTCCGGGTGAGATTGTGCACCGCAGCCTTGGAAGCGGAGTAGGTGAAGACGCGGGAAAGGGGATTAAGCCCAGAAATGGAGCCGAGGTTGATGATGGAGGCGGAGCGTGCTTCATCGACGAAATATTGGCCGAACACTTGGCAAGCGCGGAAGACGGCGGAGAGATTCGTATCGATGACGTTTTGGTATTCCTCCTCGGTGATTTCGAGGAATGGCGTGGCGGAGTTAATTCCTGCGCCGTTGATGAGAATGTCCACTTGGCCGGAGCGGCCGAGCACGGTCTCGAGCAAGGAGTGCAAGGACTCGCGGGAAGTCACATCCACTGGGACGAAATAGCCTTTTCCGCCGTGGGATTCGATTTCAGCCAAGCGAATCTCGGCCTTTTCTGCGATGCGACCGCCGAGCACCACTTCCGCGCCAGCACGGGCAAGTCCGACGGCCATCGTGCCACAAAGTTCGCCGGTGCCACCGATGATGACGGCGGTTTTTCCAGATAGATCGAAGAGGTCTTTGAGAAATGCGGCGGTTTGCATGAGAGGGAGTTTCGTGACAATCCTAGCCACTGCCAAGCACGGAATCGGTGCTTCGTCGGGCGCATTTCTGATGGAGTTCAAATCCTCGGATAAAAATCGCGATGAACAGAAATATGCGGATCATCGCTCGCCCTTACATTCGGTGACTGCGATGCGTCACAAAAATGGGATTTGTCCCGAGGGGAAATGACCGGCAGAAGGGGTGCGTGCTTCTTGTTGAAAATACCCCATGGTTCGCCGCTGCTGCCCGTAGTGAGTGCTGGCTGGTGGGTGTTTCCGGCGGGGCAGACTCCGTGGCGCTGCTGCATTTGTTGGTGGAATCTGGATTTTCTAACTTGATCGTCTGTCATCTTAACCACCAGCTGCGGGGCCGGGCATCTACGGAGGATGCGAAATTTGTCCGCCGTCTGGCCGGGAAACTGGGAGTCGGATGCGAGATTTCCACGGCAGACGTTAGGAGCCGGATGACGAAGCGCGGTGAGTCGCTAGAAACGGTGGCGAGGCATGAGCGGCATGAGTTTTTCGCGCGATGTGCGGGTAAATTCAACTGTGCGAGAATTTTGTTAGCGCATCACGCAGACGATCAAGCGGAGACGGTGCTATGGAATCTGCTGCGGGGATCGCACGGCTTGAAAGGGATGCGGCTGGAGCAAAATTTAGTGACGGAATCAGGGGTGCGGCTGGCGCTTGTCCGCCCGTTGCTAGGCGTCCGACGCGCCGACTTGGTCGCGTGGCTCCAGTCGTGCGGCCACCGTTGGCGGGAGGATGCGAGTAATGCCGAACCCATCGCCATTCGAAATCGTCTAAGAAACGAGGCGCTACCGTTGCTGGATGCGATTTCCGGCCGGGACACGGTGCGGGCCCTTGTCCGGGGGGCGGAGGAGAGGGAAAATACTGCGGCGCTGGAAACTTGGGCGTTGGATCAAGTCACCGTGATCGACCCTCAAGGTCGGCTGCATTTACCCACCCTGCGGACGCTACCCGTGGCGCTGCAGAGGGTGGCATTACGAAAATTTCTCGCGGATCAGGGGGTCAGTTCGCTGGATCGTGGCGCGATGGACCGGGCGTTGGAGTTGCTGGATGTGGGGAATCCGGCTGTTATGAACCTGCCCGGTGGGCGCTGGTTAAGGCGTCGAGCCGGACGGCTTCTCGTGGATTGATCTGGATTCCGCCGCCCCACCAGATTTGTTCGAAATCGTTTGGCGGTTTCTCGGCTTGGCGGATCAAGCCGTCCGCCATCACCGCGAGCCATGGATTCATTGTTCCGCCGAGCGACTCGATGACTTGCACGGTCCAGACGTTACAAACACGGGGCAGAAAATAAACGTGGCGCGATTCCAAAAGCACTCCGCCGCCCCAGCTTGAGGTGCCGCAGACGATTGGCTTGCCGTCGGCAGTGTGGTCGCTGCAGTCGTTTAAAAAAGCGGCGAGGTCTTTCCCCCGGCCGCGGGCGACGATTTTCCGCCAGATTCGTTGGTGGGGGCACACATCCACGACGTTCCAGTTCGCAGGGATGAGCTCCATCACCGAGGGGCTGCGGGTGAACATGGCCATCGCGAATTTCCCGGGACTGTGCAGGCCTTTTTCGACGTAGGCCGTGCGATTTCCCCAGCTCAGAGTGACGTATTTCGGCCGGCCGAATCCATCGGGAGGGATAAATCCTGACTCCAGCAGCCAGTCGTAGTCGAAAACCATCCCGGTGTGCAGCTCGTCTGCGATGAGCCAGACGAGCACGTCCGGTTCCTTCTTACCCTTGCCCGGGACGAAGTTTGGAGAGTGGGTTTCCGCCCGATAAGTGACAGGCGGAACATCGGGCAGACGAATACCGCACGAACTCAGGACCGCCGCGATGAGGAACGGTGCGTATGATTTCAGGCGGCTCCTAGGCCTAGACATCAGGCGGGGAGGAACGAGCAGATGTATTCGCAAATGCCGTCGATGACCTTGATGTTGAAGCCACTGTTCGCCGCGACATCGAAGGCAGTGCCTGCCTCGATGACGAGAGTTTCTGTGGTGCCGTCGAGGGTGACTTCGCATGAGCCGGCGATGATTTCCATCCGCTCAGGGGCGGCAGTTCCGAAGTGGAACTTACCGGGATAAATCAGGCCGAGGGTTTTCTTGGTGCCATCCGCGAAGTGCACGGTGTGGGAGATGACTTGGCCATCGAAGTAAACATTGGCCTTGGTATCGACGGTGACGTTAGAGAATGAAGACATGTATTTGAGAGAAATTTAAAGCTTGAAGGTTATTCGGTCGGCATGCCGCTGTCTTTCCATGTTTCCCAGCCGCCGGAGAGAACTGCGGAGGAATAGCCGCGATCAGCAAGGTGGGTGGCGACGGCGCGCGCGTCTGGGCAGAGCAAGTTCGTGCAGTAAATGACGATGGTTTTTTTCGAGGCGATGGCCGCTTTGATCTCGGACTCGCGTTTATCGATTTGTGCATCGCAGCCATCCTTGGGCAGGTTGATAGCACCGGGGATGTGGCCGAGGCTGTAGAAAAATCCAGGTCTGGCGTCGAACAGAAGCACTTTACCCGACTCGTGGAGTGGGAAAAAATCGGTCAGTGAAATCGAGGATACCTTCCCTCGACCATTCATCCGCACGGGTTTGGGTTTAGCCATTTCCATGGGAACGGTAGGCTTTTCCACCGTGGCCTGTTGCCCGGGGTGGGTGCAGGAGGCCGCAGCGAGAGCGATGACTGCCGTCAGAAAATATGCCTTATGTCTAATCACTTGCCGATTTTGATCAGCTCGACGTCGAAGACAAGGAGTCCGCTGGGACCGCCACCGCCGGGATTATCACCGTAGGCAAGGTCTGCTGGAATCCAGAAACGGCGTTTTTCGCCCTCCACCATCAGTTGCACCCCCTCGGTCCAGCCTTTGATCACACCGTTGAGTGGGAAACTGGCGGGTTCTCCTTTTTTCACTGAGCTGTCGAAGAGTTTACCGTCGGTGGTCCAGCCAGAGTAGTGGACGGTGACAGTATCGGTGGCGGTCGGGTGGGCACTACCGGTTCCTTTGGTAATCACCTTGGAGGCCAGTCCTGAGGCCGTTTTGGCTGCATCAGCGGGGGCAGCTGCGACATCGGCTGGAGCCGCGGGGGCCGGAATGCCTGCCTTGATGGAGATCAGCTCTGCTTCCACGACCAAGTCGCCTGCGGGTGCACCGGGTTGCGGTTTATCTCCAAATGCGAGCTTCGCAGGGATCCATAGTTGGCGTTTCTCGCCGACCACCATCAGCCGGATGCCCTCGGCGAGTCCACCGATGCCGAGTTGGTCGCAGGTGACCTCAGCGGGTCCACCTTGTTGGCTGGTACTTTGGAGAAGTTTGCCCTCGCTGCTCCACAGCGAGAGATTCACTTTTGCGGTATCGCTGTCCTTGGGATTTACGCTACCCGTTCCTTTCGAGATGACCTTCGAGGCGAGGCCGGAAGCCGATTTTTCAGCGTCGGCAGGAGCGGCGGAAAGGTCTGCGGGCGGCTTGGGCGCTTGTTTGATGGAAATTAATTCGATGTCGAACACGAGCTGCCCACCGGGACGGCCGCCACCGGGGTTTTCACCATAGGCAAGATCGGCAGGGATCCAGAAGCGGCGCTTTTCGCCCTCCACCATGAGCTGCACACCCTCCGTCCAGCCTTTGATGACGCCGTTGAGCGGGAAACTGGCAGGTTGACCTTTTTTCACCGAGCTGTCGAAGAGTTTACCGTCGGTCGTCCAGCCCGAGTAGTGCACGGTGACGGTGTCAACGGTGGCAGGATGTTGATCTCCTTTACCGGCTTGAAGAACCTTGGAAATGAGGCCGGATGCGGTTTTTGTGGCATCGGCCGGGGCTGCGGCTACGTCGGATGGAGTTTCAGGCATGATCGGTTCTGCGGTTTCAGCATGAGTGGTGGAGGAAATGGCAAGTGCCAACCCCGCCGCGCGTGGGATGATCGCTCTCAAAGATTTCGTGACGAAATTCATGGGCGGAAACTCCACGGATCAAGCAAGTCTGTCAATCCCACGAATCGACAGAAATTCTCACTTGCATTGGGCCTACCTCGGAATCTGCGGACCAAGGGGTTACATCCGCTTTTGTCGCACTTCCAGCACGGATGGTTCACTGCAGTAGGGGCAATAAAAACGCCCTCTGAATAGCACGCTCAGTGCGACTCTCAAACGATGGCTCCCGAGAAATGTCTGTGCATTGCGGTGCTTCGAGCAGCCCTTGGCCGCTAGCACCGGAGTTAGACACAGCGGACATCGCGTCTTGGCAGCGAGCGCCCATTGGATCAACACTACCAAGAGCGTGATGACGCCCGAGCCGATTGCGATCCAAGTCAACCAATCATCTCCTTTTGCTAGGGAATAAAGCAGGATTCCTCCCGTCGCCAGCGCGAGGACATACTTCAAGCAAAGTAACAGCGAAACGAGCTTGAGACGCACAATCGCGGATTTGGACGAAAATCGATGCATGAACTGCCGGAAGCGTCCAGTTAGCTGGGGGGCTTCGCAAGCGGTTAGTGCTGTGAATGTTAAAAAGATGGATGAAAGCGACTGATCATTTTCGGGAGCGGCCTTTTTTTCCGCTAGGATACTTGACCGCCTTCATGTCCGGCGCCGGTGCATCGGTCTTGAGCGCCTTGATTTGATCCCGCAAATGCGCCGCCCGCTCAAATTCCAACCGCGACGACGCCTCGCGCATGTCTTCCTCCAGCTCGGAAATCACCCGCAGCTTATCGTAGGTCGCCACGTCCTCCGCGACCATCGAGGTCTTTTCCTTACCGTCGGCATCCGGGGTGTTTTCGTGAGTGTGGAGGCTCTGTTGCAGCGCCCGCTTGACGCTGAGTGGGACGATGCCGTGCAGCTCATTGTGCGCTTGCTGGCGTTCCCGGCGGTAGTCGGTGACGTCGATGAGTGCTTGGATCGAATCGGTGATCTTGTCGCAAAACAGCACACATTCCCCGCCGATGTGGCGGGCGGCGCGGCCTGCGGTCTGGATCATTGAGGTTTCATTCCGCAGGAAGCCTTCCTTGTCCGCATCCAGGATGCAGACCAGCGAGACCTCCGGTAAATCCAGTCCCTCGCGGAGCAAATTGATCCCCACCAAGATGTCGAACGCCCCGGCTCGGAGCTGCCGTAAAATTTCCACCCGCTCCACCGTGTCGATGTCCGAGTGCAGGTAGCGCACTTTCAGCCCGGTCCCGAGTAGGTATTCGCTCAGATCCTCGGCGGTCCGCTTGGTCAGTGTCGTCACCAGCACTCGCTCACCGCGCTCGACCCGTTGACGGCAGAGCTCGATGGTTTCGTCGATCTGGCCCTTGAGCGGCCGCAAGATCAGCACCGGATCCAGCAGCCCGGTCGGGCGGATGATCTGCTCCACCACCAGCGGCGTCCCACGGCGGGCAGGGTCGAAATTTTCCACCGCCTCGTCATTTCCGCTCGGCTTAATCCGTGCCTTCTTGAGGTCGAACAGCTTGATGCTCTTGCCGCTGGCGTCCTTCTCTTTCACCACGATGAAATTCTTATTTTCCGGTCGTGAGTTGATGACCTCGAAGGCACTCGGCGTGGCCGAAACGTAAACCCGCTGGCCGGTCATTTGCATGAATTCCTCGAACCGCAGTGGCCGGTTATCCAGCGCACTCGGCAGTCGGAAGCCGTGGTCCACCAGCACCGTCTTGCGGCTTTTATCGCCCTCATACATCCCACCCACCTGAGGGATCGTCGCGTGACTTTCATCCACCAACAGCAGGAAATCCCGTGGGAAGAAATCCAGCAACGTATAAGGCCGCGCCCCCGGATCCCGGCCCGTGATGTGCCGCGAGTAGTTCTCGATGCCCTGGCAGAACCCCATTTCCGCCATCATTTCCAAGTCATATTCCGTCCGCATCCGCAGCCGCTGGGCCTCGATGAGCTTGGATTCCTTCTCAAACTTCGCCACCTGCTGGTTTGCCTCCTCGCGGATCGCCACCATCGCCCGTTTCATCTTGTCGCCAGAGGTCACGAACTGTTTCGCCGGGAAAAACGTGTGATTCTCCAGCCGGTCGATGGTGTGGCCGGTCACCGTGTGGATGCTGGTGATGCGCTCGACCTCGTCGTCAAAGAACTCCACCCGGATCGCCGTCTCGTCGAGGTAGGCCGGGTGGACCTCCACCACATCCCCACGCACCCGGAATTTCCCCCGACCGAAGGCGATGTCGTTGCGCTCGAACAGCATCCCGACCAGCGAATTTAAAAATTCCTCCCGCGTCAGCTTCTGCCCCACCCACGTCGGCACCATCATGTTCTGATAGTCATCCGGCGAGCCGAGGCCGTAAATGCACGACACCGAGGCCACCACGATCGTGTCCTCCCGCGTCAGCAGCGAACCCATCGTGCTCAGCCGCAGCCGTTCGATCTCATCATTGATCGACGAGTCCTTCTCGATGTAAGTATCGCTCCGAGGGATGTAAGCTTCCGGCTGATAGTAGTCGAAGTAGGAAACGAAATACTCCACCGCGTTGTGCGGGAAAAAGTTCTTAAACTCCGAGTAGAGCTGCGCCGCCAGCGTCTTGTTATGCGACATGATCAGCGTCGGCTTGCCGTGATTCTTGATCAGATTCGCCATCGTAAACGTCTTACCCGATCCCGTCACCCCGAGCAGCGTTTGGTGACGATTTCCTGCTTCGAGCGACTTCGTCAGCTTGGCAATCGCCTGCGCTTGGTCCCCGGCGGGCTGGTAGTCACTCTCAAGTTGGAACGGCATTTCGCCGGATGGATAGCCGTGGCTGGCCGATTGCGAAACTTTTTTGTGCCGCCCCGCCGCGCGAAATGGCTAGCCTCGCGCATGGCCATCGAGACCTTTTCCGGCATTTCCCCGACCATTCATCCCAGTGTATTCATCGCCGCTAGTGCCGACGTCATCGGCCGCGTGACCCTGCATGAGGAGTCGAGCGTCTGGTATCAAGCGACCTTGCGCGGAGACATCCATGAAATCGTCATCGGCCCGCGGTCGAATGTGCAGGACAATGCGGTCATCCACCTCGCGGACGACTATGGCTGCTACATCGGCGAGCTGGTCACCGTCGGCCACTCGGCGATCCTTCATGCCTGCACCGTCAAGGACGAGGTGCTCATCGGCATGGGAGCCATCGTCCTCGACGGCGCGGTGATCGGTGAGCGGTCGATCATTGGTGCGGGGGCCTTGGTTACCGGCGGCACCGTCATTCCGCCGGGTTCATTAGTCTTAGGCTCACCGGGAAAAGTCGTGAGGACCCTGCCGCTGGATGAGCAGTTAAAAATCCGCACTTGGGCAGACCGCTACGTCCTCGGCTCCCGCAAATACCTAGAGCGGTAAGCTCTTCGTTCGTAGTCCAGCCGTTCAGGGCGTCTTCCGAGTGGGAAGAAAATAGGACCTATAAGACCCGTAGGACCTATCTCTCCCTCCGCGCCTCTGAGGTGAACTCTTCCTCCCCTCCCACTAAAGAAACGGATTCCCCGCCCGCTCTTCCCCCAGCGTCGTCGCTGGGCCGTGGCCGGGCAGTAGCACCGTGCAGTCCGGTAGCGGCGCGAGGATTTCCCGCAGCCGGGCCAGTGCGTGCTGATAGAGCGCTGGAGTCTGACACCCCCCGATCGACCCCGCGAATAGCGCATCCCCCGTCACCAGCACCGGTAAAGATAGCCCATCGATGTAATATCCAGACGCCGGCATGCAGTGACCGGATAGATCACAAGCGCGGACGGTGAGCGAAGCGCCATCCGGGAAATGGCCATCCGCGCGCAACGATGCCAGCCCACCGGTGTGGTCGGGGTGGCCGTGGGTGATAAAAATTTTCCCAAGCGGTGGCGCACCCATCCCAGCCAGTGCCGCCGCACACGACCGCGAATCATACCCGGTGTCGAACAGCACCGCTCCGTCATCCGTCCAGACTAGCCACGCATTTACCCGCTCGTTTCCGAAAGGAAGATCCAGCCGGTGAATCTCCGGAAAATTCAGCGGCCGCGGTAAATAAGAATGATGGCCCGCAAGCGCGTCTGCATTTAGCCCCAGCACTGGCGCGAGCTGGCGTGCCACCGCTGCCGAGAAATCCCCACGGGAAAACGCCAGCACTGCCTTTTCCGGCAGGCCCGCCCGCACCGCCGCCTCCCCCGGCGACAGCGCAAGCCCCTTGAACGCCTTGCGGATCACATAAGTGAAATCGTCTTCAAGCATACCGATGGCCCTCTTCGTTCTTAGTCCAGCCCTTTAGGGCGTCTTCGGATGAGTTGCGAAAGAAATGGGAGTCATGAGAAGAATGGGAATCATGGCAGATCGCTAGCATCCCATCATTCCCATAACTCCCATCGATCCCATCTCTTCCGCCCTCACCGCGTCCGGTAATACCCATCCGGATTGTAGATGAAATACACGTCCTTGGGACTTAGGTGTGGCAGCCATGCAAAGGGCTTGCCGTTCGAGTCGATATTCTCAGCGAGTTCTGCCAGCTTCGCGGCCTTCGACGGTTCCACGGTGTCCGGGTCGCGGTTGATCGAGGTCTCATCGATGCCGTTGACCACATGGTTCACCCATTTCAGCTCCTTCGCCTGCTCGCCGAACTCACTCCAATCGCCACTCGACGAGTGGGCATACATTTTTTTGATAAACTCATCCGGCGTGATTCCCATCTTCTGGGCGAGGGGAGTCCCGAAGCGGACCCACCAGCGCTGGCTCTCCTCGTGGAACTCGCGCTGCTCGGTCAGATTAAGCTGCCCCATGACCACCGCACTGATCTGGTGATGCAGGATCACCGCATTTGGGTAGGCATACGACTCCTTCGCGAGAGTGGTAATGGCCGCCGCCATCGAGGCAGCCATCGATTTCACCACCACATGCACCGGCGCGTCGCTGGCCTCCATTGCCTTTAAAATTCGGTAACCGGCCATCACCGAGCCACCCGGGCTGGCATCGATCACGATAAAAATCGGCAACTTGCGGTCCTTGTTATTCCAATACTGAATCCGGCTGGTGATGAAATCCGCCGTCGCCGAGCTGATCATGCCATTCAGCGGGATCCGGCGGTCTGAAATGACCAGCGTGCCATCCTCCTTGAGGGGCTTTTCCAAAAATACCGGCTTGGAATCCGCGAACTGCGCTCGCTTGTCCGAGGTCTCGATCCGGGCGATGTCGTTCTGCAAGCGGGTGATTTCCAGAGCAGACTCCGTCTGGACGGCCTTGAGATCGTTGGCGAGTTTCTCGGCTCTTGCCTTAGAAAGCTCGCCCTCTTCGGTGATTTTTTCCTTTTCCGCTTCCATCTTCGCCAGCTCCCCTTGCAGCGCCGTTTGGCGCTTGGCGGTCTCGAGGGCGAGCTTTTCACCCATCAGCTCGCGCTCTAACTTTAGCCGGGTCACCTCCGCTCGCATCTCGTTGGTGGCTTGCAGTAGGCGCTCTGCTTGCAGTTTATTCTCCACGGCCAGCAGCTCCTGCTCCTTGGTTTTCGCCTCCAGCACGGGGTCCTTCGGCGCGGCGGCGGGAGTGGGTGGCACTGCGGCGGGAGTGGCTGGCGCGTCTTGAGCCGGAAGCCATGTGGTGAGAGCGAGGCCGAGCAGAGCGGTGCGGGTGGCAAGGTTTTTCATAATTCGATGTCTAAACGATTCCACCACCTACCTTTGTTTCAAAATGTTGAAATGATTCAGGAAATTAAGGCGACTTCTGAGGCGGTGTTTGATTTCACGTATTTGTCCGATTCAATCGGAGGTGAAGTTGCAGTTGCAGGAAATTATCACAGTAAGAATTTCCTTCTATCATCTATTTCTATGATCTAATTAAAATTTTATTTAGTGATCTGGATCTTCGTCATCGGGCGGGCGGGTCAGGCTCTTTCTGGCTAATTCCAGATCCGAACGACTCAGTAGATTAATAAACAATGATCCCTCCCGCTGGAGCTCACGGCTTTGAAATGATTTCTCGAACTCTAAGCCCGGGATGTGAGTATAGAATTCCAGCAAGTAAGGACGGCAATTGAGGGTGAACTGCGTCTCTACGGTCGCAAGTTTCTCGGGCTGTATCCCATGCATCGGAGTTCCATGGATTTTCAAAGCCCTGATGATTCTACGGGCATTGTCGAGCGAGGGCTTGATCCAGAAATCAATATTTTTACTGAGTTTTAAAGCAGTATTCGGTTGATAAGTGAATCCATCCGCTAGCAGGTAGCAGACATCACATTCCTTGAAACTGCCGAGCAGTCGTTTGAGTTCAGAAGCGATCATATACTCTAATTATGGATCGGTTAAATTCTCATGGTCACTTCCAAAAACCAATTTTCCTAGGTTTGAAATTTGAGATTCCTCACCGTTGCTTGATTAAAGAAATTTTTTGGGAGGTGTGGAGGCCTTTCGTGGTTCCTAGGCACTGGATAGGAGAGCCGCTGCTGCCTCTAATGGCGTGATCGTGGCTTCTTGGAATGGTCAGCACTAGGATTTCTGGCAAGCCGAAGTAGGTATCAACTCCCAGTTGGACGAATTGCTCGTTGAGTCTGGCTATGCTCGAGGCGCAAGAAAGTGAGACACGACCTACGATTTCGGGGGGATCGAATTCGATCACCGTAGTGACTCCAGTAGTTGGCGGAACGGGAGGGATTCGAACCCTCGGTACGGTCACCCGTACGTTCCCTTAGCAAGGGAGTGCTTTCGACCACTCAGCCACCGTTCCGTGTCGTGGGTCGGGAGGGTTGAACCATAGGGGAACGAGGACGTCAACCTTTGGCCGTTACAAACTTTCCGGAATTTCAAAATTTCTTCAATCAATCAGGAGAAGGTGGCTGCTCTTGGTCTTGTGGCGTCGATTCCAAAGGCTCGTCGGAACTATTCGTTGCGGTTGATTCGGATGTAACCGGTTCGTCCACAGAAACTTCTGTCGAGTTACTGGTAGGTTCCATCGATGCTTCCGAAGTAGTTTCTCCCGTGTTCTTGCCATCCACGTGCGCATCGGTGGACGGCTCTTCGGTGACAGTTGCTTCCGCCACGGCAGAAGCGGTTTGGGTTTCGTCCGCAGGCTTTGGCTTCTTGTTTTTCTTTTTCTTCTTCTTGGCCTTTTTCACCTCGCCACCGGCTTCGGCAGTGGCGGCCTCGCGGGCTTCTTGGACGACGAGTGTGTCATCGGTGTAGAGGAGAATGTGACCTTGATGGAGCAGCCAGAAAAGATCGGCCGCATACTCGGCAGGCGGGGCGGTGCTGCCTTCTGGGAGGACGGATTTCCACAATCCTTCGAGCTTGGCTGGGCTGTTCTCGCGGATCCAAGTGACCATAATGTTAGGCCGCTCGGCGAGAATGGCATTGGCAGGCAGCGGATGGGGGCGTGCGGGGCCGGTGTGAAGCTTCCCTTGACGTTTGAAGACGGGAAGGTGCTCTGCCTCGACCGCGCGGCAGACGGCAGGAATTAGAATGGCAGGGTGGTTGCGGGCGTGGCTACCGGCGATTTTAAGCGAGGTGAGCAGAGAGGGTGAGAGGTTCTTCGGTGGGATGGCGCCAGAAACATCGGCCAGCCGGGTTTCCTCGAATGCCTTGTCGAAGCAACGCTCCGCTACGGCTCGTTCGGCGGCAGCGCGTTCATCCATCCATGCCTCATCGTCCTCGCCCTTGATCCGCCAGCGGACCTTCGTCTTCATCGTTTCTAACCACGCGTTGACCGCTTCTTCACCGCGCTCGGTGCGGACCTTGGAGGCGTAGAGTTCGAAAGGCATTTTCGCGAATCGTTCGCGATGCAAGCGACGGAGGTTCGTCTGGTAGGAATGGAAATTCACTGGGCCTAACCATTCGCCGGAAATGCCGCAGCGGGCGATGGCTTGGAAATTTCCGGTCGGCGGCTCGACATCGACGGTTTCCTCTTCGATCAGCTCGTTGCGCAGATCGGAATTCCACAAATGGCGGATGGCTTCCTCACGGGAGAGGAAAACGGATTCCTCGAGTTTACCGGCGATCAGTGGGGCGTGGGGGGCTGGGGCTTCGAAAATGGCACGGACACGGGATTTCTCCGCGAGCAAGATTTTCGCCACATCGAACAACGGATAGACGCGGGCGACCTGATGGATTTCCTTGCCGATGAGATGCACGGCCTGTGCGTCGGGGGCGACTGTGGTGCGGACGCCTTCTTCCGGCGGCGCTTCGAAATTCTGCGGCGGGCCACTACGGCGCTCCTCGTAGTTGTTACGGCCTTGGAATGGGCGGCGCTCGCCACCATCGCGGGATCCACCGCCACTGGCTCTTGGCCCACGGTCGCGGTCATCGCGGCGTGGTGGCCTCTCGTTGCCGCCACCGGAGAATGCCTTGGGGGTGCGCTGTTCGGTCTTGTCGCCAGCGGCGCGTGCCCATGCGGGTCCGAGGGCAAAGCTGGACAGAAGGCTGTTCAATGGATCGGTTTCAGAATCGCTCACGACGCGGACTCTAAAGAGCGATTCTTGAAATGACAAACTCCGCTTTTCATCAAATTCCGGGGTATTTTCAGACCCGCAAAAGCTTGAGAATCCGCCGGGTGGCTCCTTCATGACAGGCTAACAGGCGAGTGGCCGCCGTGGTCATTTCTCGGGTTTTCGCCGAGTCGATGGCGATGACGATTGCTTTTTCCAGCTCTTGCTGATCCCTCGCAGAAATGCACCCGCCGTGTTCGATCAGGCGGCGGGTGAGCGGTTGGAAATTCTCCATGTGCGGGCCGACGATGATGGGTTTCTGCGCTAGGATCGCTTCGCATGGATTCTGACCGCCGGAGGAGAGGAAGCTTTTTCCGATCACGACCACGTCGGCGTGGGCAGTCCAGTCGGCGAGTTCGCCGGTGGAATCAATGACTAAGCAGGCGGCTGCTGACGAGGCAGGCGGGCTGAAATCTGAGCGGAGGATCACTTCGAAACCGGCTTGAGTGAGGTCCGCCTTCACCTCAGATCTCCGCTCTGCGTGGCGTGGGACGATGATGGGTAGCGCCCCGGGAGCTGCCCCGCGGATGGCTCGGGCAATCAGCACCTCCTCACCGGGGAAGGTGCTCGCAGCGAGAATCACCGCGCGCTCTTTTCCAAATGCGTCGATAATTTCTTGAAACTCCGCTCGCGGTGCAGGGTGGGTGCCGCTGCTCGGATCGAATTTCAAACTACCGGTGACATGCAGTTTTTCTGGGTCAATGCCGAGTGTTTCCCAAATGGCGGCGTCGTCTGGCTCTTGAAGCGCGACGATGTCTAGCAGGCGGTAAATCGGACTCAGCCAAGAGGCAAATTTCGCGAAGCGCCGGGCGGAGCGCGGGGACATTCGGGCATTGACGAGCCGGACTGGGATCTGGCGTTTTTCACAGGCTAGCAACAGATGCGGCCACACCTCGCCCTCAATGAGGATGATCTGGGCTGGCTCGAAGCGCCTCAGATAGAGTCGGACCATCCATCGGAAATCCAATGGGGAATAAGTCACGCGCAGCCCAGGAATATCCGCCTCCGTGGCGACTGCATGGCCGGTTGCGGTGCCGGTGGCGAGCACGAAGCGGCGGTCCGGCTCCGCGAGTTGCCATTCGCGGATGAGTTTTAATACAAGTAGAGATTCCCCGACGCTGACGGCATGGAAATGTACCGCACCGCAGGGTTCATTTTCAAGCGGTGTCGAGTAAAGTGCCGCGCGTTCTCCAAGCTGGGTTCCGAAACCGCCCCGCCGCAGCATTTTGGCGATCCAGCTCGGAAACGCTGCGAAAAAGAGCAGCGGCAGGATGAGCCGATAGAGGGTGAGGGCGGTGAATAGTCGCATCTGAGGAGATTACTTTTTCGCGTAAATCAGAATGGCGCTGCTGCCATACTCGCGGCGAGTGACGAGGGTGAAGTCTCCGGTTTCGGGTGATTTTTGATGGGAGGAAATCTCGACGATCAGCCAGCCGCCGGGTGCGAGGCGGGGCGGAATGAGGCCGCTTTCGAAAAGCTCAGTGATGTAGTCCTTGTCGCCGTAGAATTTCCAATACGGCGGATCTGCGAAAATGAGATCGTAGCTGGCAGCGTCGCGCTCGAGGAAGGTGATGACCTCAGATTTCACCGCGTGGCCACCGTCGAGGCGGGCTTTCGCGAGGTTTTCGTTGATGATGGTGATCGCTTGTCGGTGCTCGTCGATGAAGGTGCAGTGCGCGGCGCCGCGACTGAGCGACTCAAGGCCAAGAGCGCCGGAACCCGCGAAAAGATCGAGTATTTTGGCGCTTTCCACCCGCTCGCCGACGATGCTGAAGAGGGCTTGGCGGACGAAGTCGGTGGTCGGTCGGGCGACGGCGGAGGGAACCTTGATGGCAATGCGTCCGGCCTTTCCGGCGATGATTCTCATGGGATGAAATTTACGGTTTGAATTCCACAATCGGGCCGTCCTTGCCGAGTCGGAGGAAAATCTGGTGGATCGTGCCCGATGCTTCCAGATCAAACGCTGAGCGCTGCGGGGTGGAAAGCGGGGTCAGGATGGGAGTTTCCTTCAGCAGAGGAGAAGCTTGGCTTGCGATCGAGGTGACCGTGCCTGGAGCGGCGACGACGCGGGCGGCACCTGCTAGGCGGCCATCGGCGAGCAAGGTCGCATTTCCTAACAATGAAATTTCATCGCCTATCAGTCGGGCATCGACACAAGAAAGAACACCGCCGCGCAGGACAATGACCGCATTTCCCCGATCAAATTTCGCATTGTGGGAGGCGATGCGGAGGGATGGGAAGGTGGAATCGATCACTAAATCCCCCTGCCAAGTCGCAGGAGCAAGCAGTAGTCCGCGGAAGCGTGTGGCGGCAGTGATGGATTCTGCTGCGACTTGGCCGCCGAATGGAATCATCAGTGGAGCGAGCTTGTGAAGTGGAAGCTTGGCCTCGATCTGGAGCGGAAGACCACTGAAGCTGCCAAGTTGAGCGGCGATGAGGAATGGGTAGCCGCCAATGTTTATTTCCAACGGCTTGAGGGAAAGTTGTGGCGATTTCCACTCAAGTTCCACTTTGAGGAGTGAGGCGACCGGCTGCCCGAGACTGGAAATGGAACCCACCGTGAGCTGGGATTCCGCAGAATTTCCGGAGATAGGAATGGCACCACGGATGTTTGAAATCTCCAGCAGCATCTGCTTCGATTCCGCCTGAAGTAGTGTAAATGAAGCGTTTTTTAGATGAATCCACCCCGTTGGGATCGAAGGAAGAGTCACAGGGATGGGCGGTTCAGCTTGGGCTGGGACCGTGACCGGTGGAGCTATCACGGGTGGAGTGGCGGGTGGAATGGTGGTGGCTGGCGCGACTTGAAGAGCAACGGCTGTGGGCTGGGCGGTGGTCTCAGCTTTGGTTAGTTGCGCGAGGAGTTCGACCGGCATCACGATCCGTGGCGTGTCGAGTTCCATCGACTGGACTGCTATTTTTCCCCGTAGCCACGCCTGCCAGACGGGGGCGATCCGTATGGAGTCGATGTGGAGAAGAGGCTCCGTCATCGCAGTCCGCAGGGGAGGGGGCTGGAGTAATTCCAAGCCGCTGATAGAAATTCCGCTCCACGGGGTGAGAGTCACTCCGCTGAGACGAACGTCCAGTCCGCCGGAGTGGCGCTGGATGCGTGCGGCGGTCCAGTGGCGAACCCAAGGAGTTGATAGAATTAAATTTCCCAACAGTAGCGCAACCATCGGGGAGGCCAACAACAGTAGGGTCGCCAGTCGCCAATGACGGAAAACCCGGCGTTTTCCGGCCATGGGGGCGGCGGAATCCATCGGTTATTTCTTAGGAATCATCGGCTTCGCAGGCGCTGTGGGCTTGGCTGGAGCGGGTGCGATGCTCTTGGCTTGTCCGGCTTTCCCGAGGGCGAACCTGACCACGAGACTCTTGTCGAGCAGGCGGGAGCCCTCCGTCGAGAGTTCCTGCGCGCGATAGACGATGAGGCCGAATTTTGTGTCGGTGAAACGGCCGAGGGCGAAATTTTCTTTGGTTTTCCCGAGGCCGGTTTCTTCTTCGAATTTCCATTCGAGGCCGGTCCATTCGCCGAGGATGCTAGAGGCGTCGGCTTTAATATCATCAAGGCGTTTCATCGGGCCGTTAGGCGAGCGGAAGGTGTCGTCCTTGGCCGAGTAGCGCAGGGTGGAAAAGCTGCTGGCACCGCCGGTGGACGTGATCGTCCAAGTGTCGCCGGAAGTCTGGCGGAGGAGCAGCATGACTTCTTCCACGGGTTTGAACTCACGCTTACCCCAGAGGACAAGATATTCGTCATACTCGGTCTTGGTAAGGCCGAGCTTTTCATCATAGGGGAGGGGGGCTCCGGGTTTGGCGGCACCGGAGAATTCACGAAACCACTTGGGGTCCTTTTTTGCCGCGACTTCGACTTTAGCGACGTATTTGTCGATTTCCGGTGGTGGCAGCACCACGCCGATCTGGCCCTTCACGGGGGTGTCTTGTTCGAAAAGCCCGGCGAAAATCTTCGGCACCTCAGCGGCGGTTAGGTGCGCTATGAGGGAAATAGTGACAAACAAGACGTTAATTTTCATGGATACCGCCCAACGCTGTCTGCCGCGCTGCGGAAACTCAAGCGGCGATTCACGGTAAGTCGCGAGTTTGGTTTCGCGGTGCGAGGGTATGAGAATTCCAGTTTCAAATCTCCGAGAAAGCACTTAAACTGCTCCACCGCCCATGATTACAATGACTCCCAAAGCCGTCACCGAACTGGCCAAGCTCCTCGCAAGTCGGGCGAAATCGCCTCAAGCTGGCCTCCGTCTCGCCGTGCGCCGCGGCGGTTGCGCCGGCTGGCAATACGATATGAATGTGGCTGATCCCGAAGCGGGAGATGAAATCGTCGAATCCGGTGCCGCGCGGGTGATCGTGGCTGCCGATAGTTTCGACCATCTGCGTGGATGCGAAGTGGATTTTTCGGATGATTTGACGGATGCGGGATTCAAGATCCACAACCCTCAGGCGGCACGTTCCTGTGGCTGCGGCACCTCGTTTGAAGCTGCAAATGAAGCGCCCAACACGCATCCCGCGGCGGACGGCGAAGTCTGCGGCAGTCATTGACCCTACGATCTCCGTGCCTCGTTCTACTGAAGAATCGCCACCCAGCCGCCCGGCTTATTTCTGGTGGTTGCTCGCTAATGGCCTCGCGCTCTGCTTCGCAGTCGTCAGTTGGTTCGTTTGCTTACACGTCTTTGGGAACCCAGAGATCCCGAGAAACTATCAGATTCTGGGCAAGCTCAAACGTCTGCCGGTGCTGAAGCGTTACACGATACTGGACGTGCCTAACGGTAACGCCCTCGTCCCGAAGGAACTCTACAAGCGCTATTTCGGCTACACCGAAGCGCAGCGGGTCCGTGCGAACTCGTTGCTGATGAGGAACTATCTGACGAATTTCGAACGGCCACTGCTTCTTACCTATGTCGAGGGTGATTATCAAATCGACCGCGTCCGCAAGCTTGGATCGATGGATTTTTTCGATCCTGGCATTGTCATCCGTGCTCAGGCTTTGGTGAAACCGGACGATTTCACCAAGCCGATGCCATATCCGGTTTTTATCGAATATCTGTTCCCCACGAACCCATCTACGACCGCAAGTGCTTTTAAAGTCGGCGACATCCTAGGGGTGAAAAAAAGCCCTAACTGCGCGGCTGTGGTCCATGTGGACAAGATGATTCATGACGATGAGCCGGCGCTTCTGCTCACGGTGATCCCCATCGCCTACGGTCCCTATCAGATGGGTGACTTGGGTTCGTTTCAAATCGAACCGCCCGCGCTGTTACGCCCGGCAGCGGGATTTCCGGTCATCAAGGCGAAGGCCGCTCAAACACCATAAAATGCTGCCATGGCAGGTGACGTTGGTTTGAAATGAAACGGAAGCCCGCGGACTCCAGCTCCATTCTCGCCTGTGCCTCGGTCATCTTGTGCAAGGGTTTGATTGGCACGAGGGGGTCTTCCGCACGATATTCTAGCAGGAAAATCCGACCCTCGGGTTTCAATGACTTAAATAAAGATTCAAGCATCTCTGCCGGATCCGAAAACTCGTGGTAAGAATCCACCATCAAGGCGGCATCCAGTGATTTTTCCGGCACATCTAGACTCTTTAATGTTCCGAGATGCGGCTGGACGTTGCTGATCCCCAATTCCTCAGAGCGCTGTTTGAGGAAATCCAGCATCTCCTGCTGGATGTCCACCGCGACCACCCGCCCTCGTGGAACTTTCGGCGCGATGCGAAATGAGTAGTAACCGGACCCCGCGCCGATGTCGGCGATGACCGCGTCTGGGGCGAGTTCTAGTGCATTAATCGCCTTGGTGGGAGCTTCTTCATCCTCTCGATTTTCCCGTTCTAACCAGCCGATGGCCGGGTGGCCCATGACGTGGGCGATTTCTCGATCATGAAAAAATTTCCCGATCCCGTCCGCCGATGCCTCGCCATACCGATACGGCGGCGACGCGGCGGTGTGGGGTTCTGGTTTCGGTATCGGTGCATGTGGCGCTTCATGGACCGTCACGCGCCCCCCGGATGACTGACGGATCGTCCAGCCAATACCCAGCCCCAAAGCCAAAACTAATAAGGTCGCAGGAAAAAATTTCATTTGAGTTTCGCAGGGTTCATCTTGTGGGAGTCCAAAGCAAATCGAGAATTTTAATCACACTGCCGAGGATACTTTTCCAAACTTGTAAACCGCGACGGAGCGTTAGGCTGGGGTGATTGACTCTGAAATTTTAGAAACCGAACCATTCCGATGGCTCGTGTTGGGCGGCACAGTGCAGCCCGATGTGGTGGTGGCCGAGGTCAGATAAGCAGGTGCGGAGGCGGTTGAGAATGATTTCCGGGGTGTTACAGTCGGAGCTCAGATGACCGAGCACTACCCGACCCAACGCCGGATGAGAGATTTCCCGGATGAGTTCGGTGACTTGGCTGTTGGACAAATGGCCGTGACGCGAGCTGATGCGTTGCTTGATGGACCACGGGCGCTTGGTATCTGCCTCGAGCAAGTCCTCGTCGTAGTTAGCTTCCACGAAAATCCCCGCCAGCCCTTGCAGTCGGTTGGTCATGCTGCGGGTGACAAATCCCGCGTCTGATAAGAACCCAAGCCGTCGCGTCTGGTCGCCGACGACGAAGCCGACCGGGTCCACCGCATCGTGCTGGATGGCGAAGGTTTCTACCGAGATCCCGCCGATAGAAAATTCTTGGCCTGCCTCGAAACATTTCCAAGTTCCGCCCTCGATCCCCGCTTCCCGCACCACCCGCGCGGTGGCAGGCGTGGTGAAAACTGGAACCGGATTCTGCTTTAAAAATATCTTCAAGCCACGGACGTGATCCCCATGTTCGTGAGTGAGTAGAATCCCGTCGAGCGATGCTGGGTCGATCCCGAGCAGCCCCAGCCGCACCGTTAACTGCTTGGCGCTCAATCCCGCATCAATCATCAGACGCAGTCCGCCGCACTCGACAACTGCCGCATTTCCTGCACTCCCGCTTCCTAATACCGCAAATCTCATCTCCAGCGAAAACTGCCGGTTCTCAGAAATTCACGCAAGGACGACGTTCCGCATTCGCAGCGCCGTCCTTCTTGGAGGGGGGAAAAGAATAACCGCTGTGCCGTCCTTGGCGCTGTGAGCCACGTTCCGTAAACTCAAAAGGTGGGGTCGTCCAACGCTCTTCCGTCTTCCTAAAAAGGCATGACATCTAACGCAGGAAGAAGACCCCGGTTCAATCATATCGGTTCGGGCCAGCTACCAACAATGGGCGCACACAGCAGTCGGGTGGAGACTACGCACAAGCCCCTGTCCCGCAACCGAAAACATCAAAAAGAATGGGGTCACGAAAGCGGTTACCGACCGAGCCTCGGACGCTTAGTTTCGATGTTCTGGAGTGGAAATCGCCAAGACTGCCTCCATACAATCGGACTGCCATTTTCTGGTAACACCAGTTCCGTTCCCTTGCTCCCGTAGCTGGCGAAAAAATTCAATTCTCACCCGGTGAGTGAGAGCGCAGCCATTTACTATCTAGAAGGAGTGTTTTCATTTCTTGAGCGAGTTAGGTTGCTCGCGTGTGCCGGGGTGTTTTGACTCCAGAAATGGAAGAGAGTTCTTCACCACCTGTGCCTAGCTTCGGCGAGGCGCTCCGTTTCTGGTCCAAGCTCGGCTGGATCAGCTTCGGCGGACCGGCAGGGCAGATCGCGATCATGCACAAGGAGATCGTCGAGCGGCGGCGGTGGTTATCGGAAGATCATTTCCTGCACGCGTTGAATTTCTGCATGTTATTGCCAGGACCGGAGGCTCAACAATTGGCGACGTATCTCGGCTGGCGCTTGCATGGAGCGCGCGGTGGGATCGCTGCGGGAGTGTTATTTGTGCTACCCTCGATCTTCATTCTGTTGGGTCTCAGTTGGCTTTACATGGCAGGCGGCAGCATCGTGTGGGTGGACGGGATTTTTTACGGATTGATGGCCGCGGTGATTGCAATCGTCGCCTCGGCGGTGAAGCGGATCGGTTCCAAGGCACTGAAATCGCCGAGTTTATGGGTGCTTGCCGGCTTATCCTTTGTCGCCATTTTTGTTTTTAAGATCTCATTCGTGGTCATCATCCTCGCGGCCGCAGGGATCGGCTTCGCAGGTGGGAAATTCTATCCGCGACAATTTCCGGCGGGGAAAGGCCATGGGAAATCAGTAGCGCCGGATCTGCCTGCGGTGGTTCTCCCTGCTGCGCCGCAAGCATCCATCAGACGGACAATATTGATTTCTGTAATCTGTCTGACGCTGTGGTGGACTCCGGTGCTCGTCATCGGTTGGTGGATGGGCTGGTATAGTATTTATTTTCAAGAAGGGCTGTTTTTCAGTAAGGCGGCGCTCGTCACCATCGGCGGTGCGTATGCGGTGCTGCCCTATGTTTCGCAAATGGCGGTGGAGAAATTTGGCTGGTTAGCGCAGCGGCAGATGATGGCTGGGCTAGGACTTGCGGAGACCACTCCCGGGCCACTAATCATGGTTTTGCAGTTCGTCGGGTTTGTCGCGGCATGGCAGCATCCGGGTGATTTGCCACCACTGTTAGCCGCGACGTTGGGGGCGCTGATCACGACGTGGGTGACATTCTTGCCGTGCTTTCTTTTCGTTTTCCTTGGCGCACCGCATGTCGAGGGGCTGCGGGCGCGGCCGGGATTGGCATCGGCGCTCACGGCGATCACCGCAGCGGTCGTCGGGGTGATCTTAAATCTCGCGATCTGGTTCGGCTGGCACGCGCTGGTACCGAGACCCGGTCAATTGGATTACTTCGTCGCCGTGGTCGCGATCTCTGCGTGGGTGGTGATGGAGCGATTGAAAACGGGAGTGATCCCGACGCTGGCGGTATGTGCCGCCCTCGGGGTGGCTTGGAAGTGGGTTTGGTAGAACGCGGTCAGTGGGGTTCGAGTGCCCCAGCCGGGACGGCCTCACGGAAGAGTGCGGTGGCGAAGTCCTCCTCCACCGGGATTCTGGCGAAGGCAGCTTGGTGGCGGCGGGTGTGCAGTTTCCAGAGCGCGAAGTGAGCAACGTAGGCCTCCTGATAGCGGCGGAGAGTGGCCGGCTCGATGCGGTGCGGGTGGTGGGATTTCCGCTCAGGATCGATGAATTCATAATTTCCCGACCACGCCGGGTGAGCTTCGGCTTCTAGAAATGGCGAGAACACCACGACGCTGCCGTGGCGCTGCCCAAGGTGGCGGAGAATGGGTTCTGGATCGGCGGAAAAAAGGAGGTCAGATAGAAAAACGCGGATGGAATTGGCCCGTAGCGGTAGCCGGGTGAGGTCCGGGGCTGTCGCGGAGTCTGTCGCAGGCAGCTCGCGAGCGGATTCGAGCCATTGATGGGACCGGAGGGTGGAGGGATCTAGGGCGAGAGTCGCATCACCACGCACGGCATGAAGTGCGACGGAGGCCCCAACAGCCAACGAACTTTCCGCGATGAGATAGAACAACTCCGCGGTGCGTATGGCCTTTTTTTCATCGAAAAACATCGATTCTGAGGCGTCCAGAATCAAGTCCACCATGGGCCGGACCTCTTCGCGGAAGAGCTTCATCGTGTAGCTGCCGGTGCGGGCATACGCTTGCCAATTGATGTGGCGCGGATCATCGCCCGGCGAATAAGCGCGGTGGTCTTGGAAATCCATTGATGCTCCAGAACCACCTCCGGAAAATTCACCTGCCTGCCCTCTCCAGACTCGCGACCGCAGCGGCAGGCGTAACCGACCAGCGGCGGTTAAGGCGCTGGAATGGCACTGCTGAAGAGTCGCATGATTCATGACTCGGGGAGCGTTGGTCTGGTTGGCATTTCATCCCGCGCTTCTTTGAAAATTCTACCATAGTCCCGGAAGGCAATGGCGGCGGTGATGAGGAGTAACCCGAGATAGATGGAATCAACAATGAGTGCGACATTGAGCATCTGTGATTTATTAAAGCCGGATTCTTCGACGATCGTTAGAAACACCGGTGGGTTCCAGACGAACAGCCATAGATACTTCTCGTGGTGATTCATATTTGCAAAAATCGCGGGGATGATCGTTAAAATCACCGAGGCTAACATGAAGATGACGAAGTTGGTAAATCGCTTATTTTCCTGGTTGCTGAAATTCGCACTCAGAAGGGCAGGCAGCAAAATACCGCCCGTAAATGCTAAAGCGACGATGGCGATCGTTTCGTCAACGGCTAGACTACCCAGCGGCTTCGCAGCAAGTATTACTCCGGTAATGCTGATCGCTGTGATCAATGTGGTATAAAAGACTCCAGCGGGCCAACCGGGCAGTAAGAACAAACTAGCGAGACGTCCCAGCAGACCACGTTTAAGGAACGGTTTACAAATCGGCGGCAGAAGAATGGAGGGTTCAGTTAGGGCAGTGATAATTGCGGGAGCGAGAATGATCCCGAAAACAAACGGCATGATTCGGGCATCCACGGCAGGATGGAGGCCTACGCCCACGGCGACGACGATCAGTGCCAGTGCAACGATGCGGCGGATGGTAGAGTGGTTTTCCGCGACCGGAGCGATGGCGGATGTGCCGTAGGATAGCGCACACCAGCCGAAGTAGGCGATGAAGGTGAGGTAAGCGAAAATCGCCGAGCGGCTCTCCCAGTCCGACATCGCGCAGAAGCTCATGAATTGGTTGAACCCACCATGACCAAACACGAGTGCCGGGATGGCTTGCATCATGAAGACGAACCCTAGAATGGGTATCACCCGGATAAGCTTCGTGGATGTCCCAGAAAGCCCGACCATCACTGCGGTAAGCGCCATGGAAGTTAGGAAAATCAAAGTAAGGAACACCATTTCACCGAGTAGAATCATCCCGCCGTAGAAGTAGCGGAGGATGAGGTAAGGAATGATCGTGATGAGGATTAGTGCGGATTGGCTGACGATGGCGATCCATTTTCCGAGGACGATGCGAAAAGCGCTCAAACGGGTGAGCGCCATCATTTCAATCGTATTTCCAGTGATTTCGCTAGAAAGTGCGGTGATTCCACGCATGGGTTGGATAAATATCACCGCAATGATGAACATGGTGAAAATGACACCCGATGCGATTGAACCGGAGTATTCTGAATTCGCAGCTGCCCCTGCCGTTAGTATAATAAAAGCGAGCAGTAGCTGGAAGATAAGGAATAACAGCGTGAAACTGCGGGCACGCATTCCTTGGCGCAGCTCCTTGACCAGCATCGGTGACAGCCGGTCCGAGAAATCGGTGAGATGGGAAATAGGCATGAGAGGTAGCTAGTAGAAATGGGAAGCGGTGACTGGAGGCGGGGATTTGATTAGGCGATCAACCATTCGCTACTTCAGGAGCGACTGCGGGTTTACCGGATTCGAGGCGACCGATGATGTCGATGAAGGCATCTTCCAAGTTGCGCTGCTCGCGGTGAAATTCAGTGATGCGGAGGCCGTCTTTGATCATGCGGGCCAGCACATCGGCGGCTTGAGTGGGGTCTTCAGTGCCAATGCGAATACGGCCCCCGAGCTTACGAGCCTCAAGAAATTCGACGTTATGCTGGAGGATGCACCACTCAGAAATGGATTCCGGTTTACCATCTACTTGGACGTCATAGAGCACCCCGCCAAGGGTGTCGGAGCCTTTGCGGAGAGTTTCCGCATCGCCATGGTGGATGATGCGGCCTTTGTCGATGAACAATAGAGAATCACACATTTCCCCGAGTTCGGATAGAATGTGGGAGGAGATGAAGATTGTTTTTCCTTCCTTGGCAAGCACTCGGATCAGGTGCTTGAGCTCCACCCGGGCTTTGGGATCGAGCCCGGCGGCGGGTTCGTCCATGATTAGGACCTGTGGGTCGTGAAGTAGTGCGCGGCCGAGTCCTAACCGCTGAGTCATGCCTTTCGAGAGCTTATTCGAAAAGCGTTCGGCAAGCGGCACAAGGTCGGTGAAATCCATGACTTCCTGAATCCGCTGTCGGCGTTCCTTGCCCTTGTAGCCCAGCGCACGGGCGTAGAAATCTAAATACTCGAGGACGGTCATGTGCTCGTAGTTCCCAAAATGGTCAGGCATCCAGCCGATCAGTTTCCTTACTTCTGCGGGGTAATGGACCACATTGATCCCGCAGACTTCGGCGGTGCCGAGGGTGGGATAATCCAGTGTCGCGAAGATCCGCATGGTGGTGGTTTTTCCTGCGCCATTCGATCCGACGAAGCCACAGACCGAACCGTGCGGTATCTCGAAGGTGACTCCGTTGACCGCTTGGAGATCACCGAAGTAGCGATAGAGGTTACTGATTTTTAGCGCAGACATAAGGGTAAAAGCAGGGAGGGGGAAGCTTGGGAGACGATGATTGTTCTGCGTTTCAGTCTCTGTTCATTACAGGTCCGGTAATGACCGTGTGAGTTTCCTTCCAACGGATGCCAGGATGGGTGTCGATGCCGGGGGCGTGACTGGTGATGGCGATGAAGTGGCCGGGACGATTTTTCGCCACGTTGAGGAACTCGTTGTTTCTTTTAACAAATGCACAGCCGTCCCACAGGGAGGCATACCTTGTGTAGAAAAAGCGGGCTGGTGTTGAGTTGAAATCCCTGCCACTCGGTAGGGTGTTATGAACCACACACCACCAGCCCGCGCGAATGTGCT
>JAYUHS010000069.1:0-15181 GCA_043766715.1 Luteolibacter sp. | reverse complement strand
TCGTCCGCCTCGCTGGCGCGGATTTTTTCCACCATGTCCTTGGCGAATTCGCGGATCCGTTCGTCCAGTTCGGGGATTTTCCCATAGGCCCACGGCTGCATCGCGCCGTAAACCCGGAGCAGCCAGAAGCTGCGAAACCGGTCGTCCAGCCAGCGCCCAAGGAAAATCGTTCCTACGAGAATCCCTACCGCAAGCGGTAGCCCGGCGTAGTATGGCAGGAGATATCCGGCTACCATCGCCAGTGCCAGCCCGAGTAGTAACAACCCGAGAAATGCCACGATCGGATACGAAACTGTCAACGCGGATGGCCACGCGATTTTCAAAAGTCGCCCGACGAGATTTGCTTTTAGGAACACCCAATACGTCGGCACAGCGGACTTCAGTAGTTGCCACTCGTTTTTCGGCCAACGAGCGCGGATGATGTCGTCCCAGCGGAGAAATTCGTAGTCGGTGACCGTTTCACCGCCGTTCGAGGTGATGGTCCATGCGTTCACCAGTTTACCGGACCGGCGGCGTTTACCGACCTCAAGATTTAGCCCGTTGAGTGAGGCATGGAGTTTCGACTGCTCGCCGTAAAGTGTGTGATAGTGGGAAGGCCCGCGCGGGTCGAAGCCGCTGAAGTAGAAAACCAGCCGCCGCTTCACCCCGCCGACAGAGGGCCGGGGTGGATGGTCGGTGGGTGGGAGTTCGCTCATTTTTTTATTAGGTCCAGTCACTGGCCTAAAACGCGCCATTGAGTTTTCTGCCGACCCAGAAGATGCCCAGCAAGGCGATGAGGGCGGCGATCGTGACCCAGTGGGACCCGAGCGGGATGCGATTCTCAAGTGGCCGTGGGGCGGGTAGGGCGGTGATTTCCTTGATGAGTTCTGCGAGCTGGGCGGGTTGAACGATGCGGCCTTTCGAGACCTTCGCCATTTCCTCAAGGACCTCAGGGCGAGCGGGTTGGCCGACTTTTTCGATCTCGACTCCTTGGGCGAGGATGGTGGTTTCGAGTGGCTTATCCTCGGCGCCGGTCGCAGTGGCGCGGAGTTTCCAAGCGCCGGGGAGGTCGGTTTTGAAACGCCCGCTGAAAGCTCCCCAGGCGGTGTCGTTTTTCTGGAGTTCGATGCGCTGGATGCGACCGTCTGGAGCGGTGATGTCCACGGAGATGGAGCCTTCTTTGAGCGGTGCGCCGTTGGGGTCGAAGGCGTTGGCATTGAGGGTGACGGTGGAGCCGGGCTCGGGGCGCTCGGGATTGAAAAACAGGCGAACGCGCTGGCCGGCGGCCATGTTCCGCTGGTAGGACATCCAGCGGGCGACTTGTCCCCAGAAGCGGTAGTGATAGAGATCCTCGACGCCGCGTCTCCAGCGCCATGCGGAGTCGATGCCCATGAACAGGACTTTCCCGGTGCCCGCGGGCTTGGTGACGAGTAGCGGCACGGGGCCGAATTTGCCACGACGGTTGCCATGGACGGCGAGGACCTCAGTGCCGCCCTTGGCCTTGATGATGGGGGCGTGCCAATAGAAACCGGGGAGGCGACGCCAGATCTCGGGGTTTTCCTCCTCACTATTTCCTAACATGGTGAGCAGCGAGGTCCGGCCCTCGGTGGTGAGGGTGAGCGGCGAGGTGATGGCTTCGGCGCTGCCCTTTTTGTTGGTGTCGTCGAGGATGACGGGGATGAGATCGGAGAGCGCGGTGTCGAGCAGGGAGAACTGATTGCCCTGTGAGCCAGGCATGAAAATGAGGCCGGATGCTTGGTTTTCGACGAGGCCACGGATCAGTGCGCATTGGTCTTTGGTGATCTGCTCGGTACCGACGTCGCCGATGAAGATGACGTCGTATTTCGCGAGTTCCTCGATTTTCGCGGGAAATTCTTTGAGGTAGTCCTTGCCCTCGCCCATGCCGAGTGCGGGGTGGAAAAGCAGACAAGAAACTTCGACGCCGGGGTCGCGTTCGAGGGCATTGCGCAGGAAGCGGTATTCCCAGCGGGGCAGAGTTTCGATGAGGAGGACGCGGATTTTTTCCGGCTTACCGGCGATGGTGAATTTTCGGGAATTGTTCGCGGCGACGAGTTCGCCATCGGCCACGGGGATGGAGAGTTCGAGGGTGGAGGAGCCTTCCTTTTCCAAGCGCCAGAGGATGGAATCGTAGGTCTCGGAGTTCGGCGGGATGACGAGATCCTTGGTGCGTTCCTTACCGGTCTCGTCGCGGAGCCGCACGATGGTGCGGACTTGGCGATCCAGCGAGGAGCGGATGGTGAAGGGAATCTGGACATTTTCCCCGATGATTCCGTAGGTCGGGGCGGTGACGGATAGGAGATCGAGATCCGGCAGTCGCACCTTGCTGCCGACGGGGATGGGGAAAAGCGGGATGCCACGGAGCCGGAGCTTCTGGGCGGCGGCGACGGGTGGCTGGCCGAGATTGTAATCACCATCGCTGAGCATGACGACGGCGCGGAGGTTCGTCTGCTTGGCGAGGAGCTCGGTGAGTGGGGCTTCGAGATCGGTGCCGGAAGTGGTCGGGTTGAGGGTGGACGCTGAGGAAAAGGGTGTGATGACCACCTCATTCTTACCGCTGGCTTCGAGCGGTTTCCAAAGGTCAGAAGCGAGGGCTTTTTTCACCCAATCTGTACGGGAAATGACCTCAGATTTCTCGGATAAAATGGGCGGCAAGGCGGCGTCCACCGTGGTCATCGACTTCGAGTCGTCCCACAAGATGGCGATCTGCGGCTTGGTGTCCGGGCGGACGATGGTGAGCCATTCCGGCTGCCAGAGTAGGATGACGACGGAGAGTGCGGATAGAAATCGCAAGCACTCCAGCGCAGCGGTCCGGCCTGGGTGGGGGCTACGTTTCCACGAAACAAAGCAAAGCCCACCGACTATGATCAGGGCGATAATGCCGATCCAGAGGCTGAGAGGAGTGGGTGAGAGGTGAAGCACTAACGAAGAAAGCAGTAATTTCTAGGTGGAGAGGATGGAAGTGTCAGGACGCTAGCGGATTCCAAACTCTGAGAAAGCCTTGCCCCGCGAAGTCCTTTTCGTTGGCGGTCGCAAATTCGGTTACGCCGTGGTGTCGTAGAGTATGGGCTAGCCGCAAGTCGATGATGCGACGGAAAGCGAAATGATCTTGGCCAGCCAGCTGCCACACCCCGGCCATGACGGGGGCGGATTCGATAAGCGTCCACGCTTGATTGTTGCGGTAAGTTTGGCAAACGGCCGCTGCTTGAGATGCCGTGAGTGGCCGGCTAAAAATTTTTTCGTTCCGTAATTTAAGGTATAACTCCACCAAGACTAGTTCACACACTGCCACGTCTCGTCGGGTGGCCATGGATTGGAGGAAATCGCGTGCACGACCATGGAGGGGAGAACCTGAATTGGCAGCGTAAACCGCGATATTTGTGTCAAAACTCAACATGTGCGGGGCATTTCAATCGTGGCATAACGTGGTCCATTCTTCCTCTGGAGCCAATGTCGCACCGAGATCGAATGGCTGGGGTAGCGTCCAAGACCCGGCCTGCGTTCTTCCGGGAGGATGGTGTTTGATGATTTCCTCCAGCCCACGACGGACCACTTCGGCAAAGCTCATTTCATTTTCGGCAGCAAGTCGCTTGGCTTCGCGAAAAAGCGCATCAGGAATCTGCACTTGGGTTTTTACCATGATGGCATTTTATCCACTGTCGCTGGGTGTGTCAATTTCTCGGGTGATGCTCGTTTTTTGGAGTATCGCGAAAGGTGACTTCTTCAAGCCACTTGGCGCAGCGGGCGGACCTTGGAGGTGAGTTCGGTTTCGTGATTTTTCAAGCGCCGGAAATCGCAGTTGGTCTGGACACCAAACCAGAATCGGGCGGACTGCCCGAAAATTTTTCCCAAACAAATCGATATTTCTGGAGTGATCGAGCGGCGGCCAAGGACGATTTCATTGATGGCTCGTGGGTTCATTCCGAGCGCTCTGCTGGCCGCAGCTTGAGATATTCCAAGTGGGTTCAAATAGTCTTCCAGCAAAATTTCTCCGGGCGTGATGGGTTTCATAAAAGTCTAATTTGGATTTCTTGAAGTCATACGACCGCTTTCCTCTGAACCACCGCCGGTTGGGATTTCTTCGGTAAACACAGGACCGCCTCGGAGATGAAGAGTAGCAGCATGGCGATGAGAAATCCGCGCCAGACGTCGCGGGAGAGTGAGGGGTCGTTGGCTTGTCCAGCTTGGTCGAGGAGGGTGAAGTTTGTGCCTTCGAGGGCTTGGTCTAACTGCTCACGGGTCAGGACTTCCACGTTGTCTTCCTGGGCGGGGCGGTTGATGGCGGTGAGGCGCTCGCCGAGGCGGAAGATGCCGGATTGGTAGGCGGCATTTGCGGGATCTGGAGTGCCGTAGTCGTCGATGCGGGTGCGGGTTTCCCCGGCAAGGGGCTGGGCGGCTGAGGTGCCGACGGTGGCGAGGTAGGAGGCATCGAAGCGGTCGGCTCCGGCGGCGATGATGCGCTGGACGGCGGGGAGCAGGACGTCGGCATCGGCGAGATTTGACCAGGTGTAATCGGGTAGCGAACCGAGGAACCAAGCGGTGCCGCGGTCGAGGATGCGGCGAGTGATGAGCGGCTCGCCATCTTCCCAACGGGCGAGGGTGGTGGCATCGCCGAGTGGGACCTGACGGCGGATGGCTTTGAGCCGCTCGGCGGGTATGGGTGTGCCGTCGATGCCGTCGCGCAATGGGCCATCACTGCGGTTCCAGTCCTTGATAATGAAGAATTTCCCAGCGGCGGCTTCGGTGAGATTCGACCATTTGATGTCGAGGAATGCGGTGTCGGATGCAGTGCCGGGGGGGAGGAAAATGACGTGACCGCCGGCGGTGATGAAGCGGTGGACGGCGTCGTAGGCGGTGCCGCTTGGGAGGGGTGCTGCCCAGAGGATGGCGGCGACGTCGGTGGTGTCGAGGCTTGCCACGGCAGGGGGGTCGATGCGCTGGACGCTTTGATTTCCGAGTCCGGGCGGTGCTGCGGCGAGTGCGAGATAGTCCGCAGCTTCCCCGGTGGGTGCGACGAGGACGGACTTGATAGGTCGGGCGGGGCCGTAGACAAAAAAGGTCGAGTTATCCCGGGAATTTCCGTCGGCAGGGATCGAAAGCCAGCCGGAGCCGGTGACGCTGGCGCCGGGGAGAGCGATGCGTTTTTGGAAACGGAGCGACTGGCCGGGGAGGGTGAGGTTCTCGGTGGTGCGAGTGCCGTTGAGATCAGTGGTGAGCGGGATGCTGGTGGTGCCGCGTGAATCGGCGGCGCGGAGGATTTCGAGATCGAGCAGCATTTCGTCGTCAAGACGGCGGGAACTGAGCAGGCGGATGGCGGTGTTCGCGGCGGCGGGACCGGTGAGAGATAGCACCCGGACGGCGGGCTTCTGAGGGAGTGCGGCGATCCCGGCGCGGGCGGCGGACCAACTCTCGTCCTCGGGCCGCCAATTAGAGGCTTGGAGGTCTGAGGCGAGCCAGATTTCTGAGCGGCCGGTGGTGGTTTCTAAAAATTCAGCGGCGCGGGTGAGGAGGGTGGGGAAATCGGCTGCGGTGTCGGTGGGGGAGGTCGAGGCTAGCTCGGCGAGGGCCTCGGGTGAGGGGATTTCCTGAGGTCTGCCGCTGGCGCTGTCGATGAGCACAAGCCGGGCGGCCCCGAGGCTTTTCATGGCGTCGCGGACTTTTTCGATGACGAGCTGCCGCCGGGGCGGCAGGCCGTCGCCGGGTTTGGACTCCATCGATGCGGAGCGGTCTAGCAGCAGGACCACGGTGTCGATCGAGCCGCCGCCCCAGCCGATAAGGCCGGAGACGATCGGCCGGGCGGCGGCGAAGACTAACGCAGCGATGGCCAGCGCCCGGCAGGTGAGGATGAGGATGTGGCGGAGCTTTTTCTTGCCGCGAGATTCGCGAGTCGCCTTGAGCAGGAACTGCATGGCTGCCCACTGGATCGTCTTGTGGCGGCGGCGATTGAGCAGATGAATCGCCACCGGGACAGCAGCGGCGAGCAGGCCCCATAGCAGCAGTGGATTGAGGAAAAGCATGGGTGACTGGACCGATAGCAGAAGCTTGGAGTGGCTTGGTGAAGAATGAAAGCAACTGCGACCTGAATTGATCAGAGGCTGTGTGGTTGGCGGAATGCTTGGCGCAGCGGAATGTGCGGCAGCCTTGGGTCAACTTAACGTGCGCTTTCCTTCTCGGGGTGAGTCAGTTCTAGGCGATGAATTCTGAAGGCTTCAGCGGCGATCTCCTCCATGGTCATGGTGGAAAATTCCCCTCGGTCTAGGGCGTCGAAGCCGAGTTGGACCTCGCGTTTGAAATGTTCGAATTTGAGCTCCATCAAGGAATCGTAGTCCTCCTTGGAGGTGACGACGAAGGCGGGGCGTCCGTGTTTGGTGATGGCAACGGGGCCGGTGCGGGCACTGTCGAGGACTTGGCCGAGCTGCTGCTTCGCAATGTTGGCGGTGACGGTTTTCATTTCGTCTAAAATGGATGAAACGGATGAAATTACAAGCTCAGTGTTTCGACTTGGGCAAGCGTGCGGTGAGGAAGTCTCGGAGCAGCGGCTCGAGGGACGTGTCGGTGGTGACGAGCTGGTAGTCGGCGGCGGCGTCGTGGCATTTTGCGCGGACGGTGGTGAGGAAATCTCGCAGTGCGGCTCGGTATTCGTCGGCGATGAGATTCGGCTCAGCGACGATCGAGGTGCCGTCCTCGAGATCGACGAAACGGTGCGGTCGGTCGAACTCGAAACCGAGTTCCAGCGGGTCCATCAGGTGGAAGACCGAGAGGTCGTGTTTGCGATAGCGCAGGTGTTGGAGTGCCTCACTGAGGGCGGCGGTGTCGGTGAAGAGGTCGGATAAAATCACGACGAAGGCGCGCTGGCTGATTTTTTCTGCGATGGTGTGAAGCGCGGTGATGAGTCCAGTTTCGCCCGATGGCTGGACTTTTCCGAGGGTGGTGAAAAAACGTTCTAAGTGGGCGGCACGGCGGCTGGGCGGCACTTCGAGATGGAGCTTGTCGGTGCAGATGGACAGTCCGGCGGCGTCGCCTTGGTTGACTAACAAGTAGGCCAGTGATGCGGCGATGCGGCGGGCGACTTGGATCTTAGCCTCACCATTTCCCGCGAAGTTCATGGAGCCAGAGGCATCGACGACGAAGTAAGCACGGAGGTTCGTATCCGCCTCGAACTCCTTGATGTAAAAGCGGTCCGAGCGGGCGAATGCCTTCCAATCTAAGCGCCGGGTGTCATCGCCGGGGACGTATTTCCGGTATTCTGCGAATTCTACGGAAGAGCCACGGTGCGGCGAGCGGTGCTTGCCCGCGACGTTTCCGAGCATCGGTGCTCGGGACTCGATGGGCATCGAGCCGAGGCGGGAGAGCAGGGTGCTATCGATGAAGGAATGGGACACGGGTTGAATTTGGATTTTTTAACCGCAGATGAACGCGGATAGACGCAGAAGGAAGAGCTTGGATTTGATCGCGTCGGAGTGGATGCGGTTGAGACCGGCCTGACTCTTCATTGTGGGGAATTCTCCGGAATTAAAATGGGGGCTGTAAACGGACTCCCTATTGCGATTTTTGAAGCAGTCGGAGATGAAAAAATCGCCATCCTTCGCCTTGGGCCTATCGGTGAGAGAGATGAAGTCACCGTCTGGGGCACTCAGAATTGAGATGTCCGCTCCTTGGACTTCGATGGTTACTTTACCGGGTTTTTTCACGGGGGAATGGATGGTTTATTGGTGAATCAGAAGCTCAATCCTCTCTCATCTCCTTGATTAGCCGCTCGACGATTTTCTTCGAGGTCATCCCCTGCGATTCGGCGGAGAAATTTGTGATAATCCGGTGGGTGAGGACCGACGGCGCGATGGCCTCCAAGTCTTCGAGCGAGGCCATGTAAGAGCCCCGCAGCGCGGCGCGGGATTTCGCACCGAGGATCAAATACTGCACAGCACGCGGGCCGGCGCCCCAGCCGACGGTGTCCTTGATCCATTGCGGTGATTCCGGTTCGCCGGGGCGGGTCTTGCGGACGATTCGAACGGCGTAGTCGTAGAGGTGCTCCGGGACGGGCACGCGGCGGACGAGTTGTTGGAAGGCGATGACTTTTTCTCCATCGAGCAAATGATTGAGGACTTGCCGTGCGGTGCCGGTGGTGGCCCTCGCGATTTCCTTCTCCTCCGCAGCGGATGGATAACCGACCTCGATGAGGAACATGAAACGGTCGAGCTGGGCTTCTGGCAGCGGATAGGTGCCCTCTTGCTCGATCGGGTTCTGAGTCGCGAGCACGAAAAACGGCGGTTGCAGTGTGTAGGTCGTGCCGAGGACGGTGACCTTGTTTTCCTGCATCGCCTCGAGCATGGCGGACTGGGTTTTCGCTGGGGCGCGGTTGATTTCGTCTGCAAGGACGATGTTAGCGAAGACCGGGCCCTTGATGAACTCGAACTCGCGTTTCCCACCGACGCCGGATTCTTGGATGATATCAGTGCCGGTGATGTCCGCAGGCATCAGGTCGGGCGTGAATTGGATGCGGTTAAACGAGAGGTCGAAGGTCTGCGCCACCGAGGAAACTAAAAGAGTTTTCGCCAAGCCCGGGACACCCATCAGCAAGGCGTGACCTCGTGCAAAAAGGCAGATGGCGAGCTGCTCGATGACCTGCTCTTGCCCGACGATTGCCTTCGCCAGCTCGCTGCGGAATGCTTGGTAGGTTCTTCCGAGTTCATCGATGGCGGCGACGTCATCGGGTGGTAGTGGGTGGCTGAAGTCGTGAGGAAAATCCATGGGTGCAAGGTAACTGCGCGAAAACTAGGAGCCGTCGAGGCTTTGTCCAGACAGGATCACGCGGAGCACGGGACCCGAGAAATGGCGGAGAGTCTTCTCCCGCAGCCGCGTCGTGCTTGCACCGGATCGGTCGGCCTACCACCGTGCGGCATGAGCGAAGTGATGATTGAAACAATCGACCTGCACCGCAGCTACCGCATCGGGCGGAAATCCATCAAGGTGCTGCACGGGATCGATCTCCAGATCCGCCGCGGTGAGAAGGTGTTCCTTTGCGGCCCGAGTGGTGCGGGGAAAACCACGCTATTATATACGCTTGCCGGGCTGGAGCATCCGGAAAAAGGCAGTGTCCGCATCGATGGCGCAGACCTCTATGCCATGGGCCGCAAGGAGCAATCACGCTTCCGGAACCAGCGGATCGGCTACGTTTTCCAAAATTATCATCTCCTCCCCGAGCTCACCGCGCTGGAAAACGTCGCAGTGCCCGGGGCCATTTCCGGGAAAGACACCACCGCGCTGGCCATGAAAGCCCTAGAGCGCGTCGGCCTCGGCGATCGTGCCGACCACTTGCCTGCCGAGCTTTCCGGCGGTGAGCAGCAGCGGGTCGCTATCGCCCGCGCCATCGTCAACCAGCCGAAAGTCCTCTTCGCCGACGAGCCGACGGGCAATCTGGATTCCAAAAACAGCGCGGAAATCATGGCCATCCTCCTCGATCTCGCCGCCGAGCACGACGTCACGCTCATCGTCGTCACCCATGATCAGAATCTCGCGAAAGTCGGCGACCGCACCCTCATCATCAAAGACGGCGCGATTCACGCTGGGTGAATTTTCCGACAGACCTTCCCCGGCTCTTCTCTTCGGTTCGACGTTCAAGGAGTGGAGGACTCCGATTCCGCCACGGCCATGATCGACTCAGTGCTTGAGTTCTGGTGAGTCGCAGTTTTACCTGCCGGGCCAATGAAAGATGTAGTTTGCTCACTTTACCAAAGAATCCGTTTCTTTATCCACCCCGTCGGTGTCGTGGTAATGGATAGGTTACCTTGATGAGCATGGAGCAGTGGCACAAGGAACGGCGGCGGCTGGAGCTGGATCTTTCCGAGCGGATCACTCTGGACGCACTGACAGGTCCTAACGGGATCTCTGCCTGTGGCCCGTATCAAGACGATGCTGGCGGTGGCGCTGGTTGGCTAATCGCCCAGCGCAAAGGTGGGCACCGCCATTCCGTGGATGATGTTCTCACCGCTTGGTATGCCTTGCAGCACACACCTCAGGTCACCGCGCATCTCGATCTCGGCACCGGCATCGGCACGGTCGGCCTGCTGACGCTATGGGGCATGGGGCCCGAGGCACGGCTCACTTGTGTGGAAGCTCAGGAAATCAGTTATGAGTTATTAAAAACGAATATCCATCACAATGGCCTAGCTGAGCGAGTGGATAGTTCGTTAGGAGACCTCCGTGAACTGGCGCTTGAGCGGAAATTTCCACTCATCACCGGCAGTCCGCCGTATTTCCCAGCCGGGTCGGGAGTGATCCCTCAGGATTCACAAAAGGCCCACGCCCGGTTCGAGCTGCGCGGTGATGTCTCGGACTACGCGCTTGCTGCGGTGCGCCACCTCGCGCCGGGTGGTTGGTTTGTGCTGTGCTTTCCGTCTCGTCAGCGGCAGCGTGCAATGGATGGGATCGGCGCGGCGGGATTGGATATCGTCAAGCTGCGGGAGGTGATTCCGCGCGAGACCCTTGAGCCGTTGTTCACGCTCTACGCTTGCCGTTTTCCCGCAGACTGCGGTGGAGCCATGGAGGAGGAGCCGCCGTTCATCGTCCGCGAGCAGTCGGGTCGCCTCACGGCGGAAATGGCTGGAGTGAGACGGAAATTCGGTTTCGCAGACGGTGAGGCGCATGGCGGCCATGGCGGCCATGGCGGTGGGTCGGACGACGGCTGATTCCTCGACTCTAATTGCGGCGATGACTCCACTTACCATTCTCTATCAAGACGATGTTCTCGTCGCAATTGATAAACCTGCCGGGATGCTCGTCCACCCATGTCGCGAAGTCGAAGATCCGGAATGGATCGCGATGAAACGGCTGCGTGACCAACTCGACTGCCACGTTTTTCCCGTTCACCGCTTGGATCGCCCGACTTCGGGAGTGCTATTGTTCGCACTCGACAAGTCCACCGCAGGCCTTGTCCAGCAAGCCTTCGAGCAGCGGCAGGTAACGAAAATTTACCACGCAATCGTCACCGGTGCTGTCCCTGAAAACTGGATTTGTGACACGCCACTACGAGCGAATCCCGAGGACCCCGCACGGGCTGCGAAGACGACCTTTCAGCGTCTCGGATGGATCGCTGGATATTCGGGTCCCAACGGCGTGGCCACGGATTTCTCTTGGGTGGAGGCGACTCCGATGACGGGCCGATTTCACCAAATCCGGCGTCATCTACTGGAGGCCGGTTTCCCCGTCGTCGGCGATTTTCGCTATGCAGGAGAGGAACGCAGTCACGCGCTCGGCAAGCTACTGGGTACGGGCACTCGCATGTTACTGCAGTCGAAAATTCTCGAATTCAGCCACCCAAACAACGGCAGTCCGCTACGGATCGAGGCCCCGATGGATCTGGATTTCCTCAAATTTTTCGACAAAACAGCCCCCCTCAATCGTCGCTAATCCCAGTTCCGAACTGCGGCAGGGCACAACATCGCGGCTCAAAGTGCCGACATCGGGGCTTTTTGCTCGATTCACCGAGCTCAGGAGAGCGAACGTCGGGGCTTTTTGCTAAGTTTACCGAGCACATGAGGGCGGGCGTCGAGGCTTTTTGCTCGATCCACCGAGCACATGAGGGCGGGCATCGGGGCTTTTTGCTCGATTCACCGAGCTCAGGGGAGCGAACGTCGGGGCTTTTTGGGGGAACAACCGAGCTCGGAACTCGCCTTTTCCGCTTTTGGACTACGCTGGCGGAGTTAAACGCTCCGACGATGCGGCTCGGAAGTGGTCGATCGCGGATGGTTCCAAACTCGGGGGAGTGTTTCAGGAACCTCATGATTGATGCCGGATCGTGTTTTTCGAATCGAACTCTCGGCGAGGAAAGCCGCCCACTCTTCATCGTAGCTTTTGAATCCGGTGTTGTGCAGTGGAGTGGCGACTGATTCCGCCGCGAGGCCGGTGCGTGTGGGTGGGGCGATGGGCGTGTTCATAGAGTAAGTGGGGTTTTCATGCGTCGTGTCTGATACACGGAAGTCGATGACATATCCAGCGGTTTTCAGCGAAATTTCCGCCATTCAAACGGATTCAAACCCCAAACTACGAGAGCGGTCAGAGCAACTCATCGCGGGTTAAACTCTAAATAATCCGCCGCGTTTCCCGCCGAGGATGGCGGCTCCCATGATGGCCACGGAAAGGAAAACCATGGCCCAGACACCGAGCGCTGCGGCGAGCTGGGTGCCGTTGCCGAGGCCGCTCATCAGCGTGTAAATCGCCTTGGTGATCGGGTAATGTTGGGCCTGCTGCGCGAGGATCAAGCTGTCGCTGACCTCCAACATCGCGAAGGCGAAGGCGAGGATCGAGCCTGCGGCGAGATTCGCGCCGATGAGTGGAATGGCCACCCGTCGCAGCATCCGGGCCGGTGTCGCGCCGAGCGATTTCGCGGCTTCTTCGAGCGCAGGATTACTCTGTTGCAGACCGGCGACCGCGGCCCGGACGATGTAAGGAAGCCTGCGGAACGCATAGGCGATGACGATCAAGAGAAATGGACTGCCACCGGCCCCGATGAGGAAATGAAAAGCCTTTCCTTCCTGCGAAAGCGCAAGGTAGCCGAATGCCATCACCAAGCCGGGAACTGCTAACGGCAGCATCACCATGGCGTCGAGAACACTGCGGAATTTCAAATCCGACCGCACCACCACCCACGCGACTGCTAGACCGATGACTAATGCGACCGCAGTGGCACCACTCGCATAGAGCAGGCTGTTTTGAATCGATGGCACCACCAGTCCATTTCCTAAGGCTTCTGCATAATGGCGGAGGGTGAACTCCTCTGGCAGCACCGTGCCATACCAGCGCCCGGCTAGGGAAAGAAGCACCACTCCGAGATGAGGAATCACTGCCAGTGAGAATACGAACATGAAACCTAAACAACAAGCTGCGGACCTCCAGCCGGTGAGCCGCACGGCGGTGGAGCGGCTCTTCGGCCTAGGTGCGGAGCCGAGTGGTGAGCGGCCGATCAGCCATTTCGAAAAGGCAAATACCGCAGTGGCGACGATGAGTAAAACGGCGGTGAGGGCGTAGGGGATCGGGTTTCTATCGAGTCCCTTGAGGCCATCGAAAATCTGCACCGGAGCCACCCGAGCGAAGTCAAACACCAGCGGCACGCCAAGCTCGGTGAAGGCCCAGATGAAGACGATGGAGGCACCTGCGAAGACTCCGGGCATGGCGAGTGGTAGGGTGATCCGGAAAAATCGTTTCCACGGTGGGCAGCCGAGGTTCTCTGCCGCTTGTTCCATCGCTGGATCCAAGTTTGCCAAGGCAGCAGCGATGTTCATGTAGAGGATCGGATAGAGATGCAGTGCATTCATGACGACGATCCCGGTGAAACGACCGTGGGCGAGCCAATCATAGGGGGAGCTGATCTCCATCAACCCGCAGTCGATGAGGAGGGAATTAAACAAACCATTCACTCCTAACATTTGTTTAACTCCCACTGCACCGACGAAGGGTGGCAGAATCATCGGTACGAGGACGAGCACTCCGAGCCAGTTTTTTCCGAAGAAATCATAACGATGGCCGATGAGTGCGAGTGGAAATGCGATCGCCAAGGTGGCGAGCGTGCTGGTTATTCCAAGGGCGAACGCATTCCATAAGCCTTCCCGATAGATTGGATTCCGGAAGACCGATAATAAGAAATCGAGGGTGAAAAAATGCGAGCCATCCTCATGGGTGCCCTGGAAGGCCTGCTTCACCACCATCGCGGCGGGATAGATGAAGAACACGGCGAACAGCAGCGTGATGATTACCGAAATGATGATGGCATTGCTGCGTTTCATAAGGACAGTTAGTGCTTGAGGTGTCGTTTCGCCATTTCCTCGGCCTTGCGGTAGTTCGCGCGGAACCACTCGCCGAGTTCGGACGCCCGGTCGGCTGCCTTGAGAGCATCGGGACCGTCGAGAATCGGATCGCCCTTGCCGACATTGGCATAACTGACCCGCGAGACATCGTTGAAAACGGCCAGTGCATCGGCGGGCATTCCGGCGTTTTGAAGGGCGAGCCATGCAGATGTCATTTCCTCGTGAGAGTCGATGCAGATGATTTTCACGAGCTGCCGCAGGGTGTTGAAGGCTGAGCCGGTGAGTTCCTTTTGATAGATGAAATTCCCGGGATCGTCGTAGGGGTTGGCGTTTGGCATCGTCGAGTTCGCGAGGTTTTCTGGTGTGTAACAATCCCGCCGGATCGGGGTGCGATGGAGTGCGCGGTGTTTCGGCCCACCGGCGGTGCCGGGCTTGCCGAACCAGATCGTCTGGGCTTCGAGGCTGAGGCAAAATTCCACGAAATCTTGGGCGACGGCGGGGTGTGCTGCGCCTTTGAGCACGGCGACAGGATCGCCACTGAGGGTGGTGCCACCGACGGGTGCGGTCCAGACGACTCGTGGACTGCCGGATGCAGACGTGAGTTCCTCGGCGAATGACCGGCCGTAGAAATCGATGCACATTCCGGCGGCGGTATTCCCTTGGCCGACGTCGAGCGGCACCTTGGACGCACTGTCGGTGAAGTAGCGGGCATTTGCCGACATTCGCTGGATCAAGCGGAGTCCGGCCGTCCATCCGGCGGCCATGGCTGTTGTGCGGTCGGCACCCGCCTTGGCGATTTCCCGCTGCATCTCGCTCTGGACGATGAGTTCAAAAGTCCGGGCGACCGATCCGCTCTTGGTCGGGTCTGCGAGGGCGATTTTCCCGAAGTATCGCGGATCGCCTAGGTCGCTCCACGCGGTGGGTGTGGGGATTTTCAACAGCGCGAGGACGTCTGGATTATAGCAAATTCCGAACTGCGACATGCAGGTGCTGACCCAGACATGGTCCGGCGGATAGTAGCGCTCGCCGGTGAAGGTCTCCGGGATTGGGCCGTCGTTAGCGAACCACTCGGGGTGATTTCCGAAAACGTTCAACGGTACGAGTCGGCCTTTTTTCGCTTGGCTGGCGAAGTCTGGCTCGCCGCCTCCGAAGAAGACATCCACGCCGATGCCATTGCGCTGGGTTTGCTGCGCCGCTTGATATCCGGCATCTAAGACCATGCGGATTTCTGAGGTGCCACCGGGGATCCGCCAGTCGATGTAAATCGAGCGGCCGGTGGATTTTTTCCAATGCGCTGCGAAGGCCTCGCCGATTTCTTGGCGGATCGATTCGTTGTGCGGACTGAGAATGACGAGCGTGTCATCCGCCTCTCGCGGAGTGGTGGT
>JAYUHS010000068.1:0-5739 GCA_043766715.1 Luteolibacter sp. | reverse complement strand
TTGTATGTTCTTCCCGCCTTCCATTTCCCACAACCCGCCGCCCGTGTCTTCCGAGAATGGGTCCTTAAACTCGTCGGAGGAAGACACGGGCGGCGGGTTGCATTCGGGCTTCACAAGCTCAGGATGCACGCCTGATCCGGTAGGTTCACGGGGATAGCTACCCCGTGAACCACGGAACCAGAAAGACCGATTGGCTCCCAGGACCTTTGAGTCCGTCGCCAAGCATTGGGTCACTGGCTCCGTTTCCGGATTTAATCTCGAACTACTGATAGAATCATGAATTCGCATAGCAAGACTGAGAACATCCAGACCGAATCCAACCACGTCGGCATCGACGTGTCAAAGCTACACCTCGACGTTTCCATCACCGGAAACAAAAATCTACGCCTCGCAAACACCTCAGCGGGCCTGCGTAAGCTCCTTGAAAAACTCGCCAAGCTCACCCATCCCCGGGTCACTTGCGAAGCCACCGGCGGCTACGAAAAACTTCTCGTCACCTCCATGCTCGACGCCGAAATCGGGGTCTGCGTCGCCGCTCCAGGGCGGGTCCGCTACCTCGCCCACGCCGAAGGCCTACTCGCCAAAACTGACTCTATCGATGCAGAACTCATCCGGCGTTTTGCCGAGAAAATCCCGCTTCCGCTCCAGATTAAGCGGGATCCCGCCGCGCAAAAACTCCGTCAGATGTGCGATTTTCGCCGTATGCTCAGCGACGACATCGTCAAGGCCCGCAATCGCCTCGAACTCGCCGAAGGCTACCTCTGCGAGCAACTCAAAAGCCATCTCACCCACCTCGAAGGACTCAAGGATAAGGTGCAAACTTCCATCGCCGAGCACATCCGTGACACCGGTGAGCTGGCCCAAAAGGCCGCTCGCCTCCGGGAGCTCAAAGGCGTTGGTCCGGTCCTTGCCGCCACCCTACTCGCCCATGTACCCGAGCTGGGGAAGGTCAGCGACAAGACCCTCGCCTGCCTGATCGGAGTCGCCCCACATCCCAAGCAAAGTGGAAATTTCAAAGGCAAAGCATCCATTCGTGGAGGACGCGCCAATGTCCGCCACGTCCTCTACATGGCCGCCGTCACCGCAGCCCGGAGCAACACGATCCTCGCCGCCTTTTACCAAAAACTGCGCACCCAATCCGGCAAAACCGCGAAAGTTGCATTAGTGGCAGTGATGAGAAAAATGCTGAGTGTTCTCAACAAAATGATCGCCCAACCAAACTTTTCGCTTGCCGACTAACACCACTGCTTGGTGGTGAAAAAATTCTTCGGCCCAGATTCCCCATCAAACAGTCTTCCTAGCTCCGTGACTCGGAATATCAGCCTTGGCAGGGCGGGCGGGATGGCGATGCTGCGCGGGTAGCTTATTTCCATGGCAGAACCCACGACACCGCCCGCAAAACCTGTCCGTGGCGGAGCAGCGTTCGTCGCGGCGGGGATTTTTCTCAGTCGGATCGCGGGGTTGGTGCGGGTGCGGGTGTTTGCGCATTATTTCGGTAGGTCCGATGCGGCAGATGTGTTCAATGCCGCGCTAAAGATCCCGAATTTCCTGCAGAATCTCTTCGGCGAGGGCGTGCTTTCTGCCTCGTTCATCCCGGTTTATGCGCGGCTGCTCGGGGAGAAAAACTCCATCGAAGCGGACCGGGTGGCGGGGGTGATAGCGACGTTGTTAGCGATTGTGACTTCGCTGCTGGCCTTGGCTGGGGTGCTGCTTTCGCCGTATATGATCGCGGTGATCGCGCCGGGCTTCACGGGTGAGAAACGCGAACTCACGGTCCAGTGCGTGCGGATTCTTTTCCCCGGCGTGGCGCTGCTGGTGATGTCTGCGTGGTGCCTCGGGGTGCTGAATAGTCATCGGAAATTTTTCCTGTCGTATGTGGCCCCGGTGGTTTGGAACTTGGCGATCATCGGCGTGCTGCTCGTTTTCGGCGGTCACCAGCCGCTGGACGAGCTGGCGCGGACGGCGTGCTGGGGGCTGGTGCTCGGGAGTTTCCTGCAATTCGCGGTGCAACTTCCCACGGTGCTCAAGCTGGCACCGGACTTGAAATTCTCCGTCGAGTGGGCGTCGAAAAACGTCCGGGCGGTGCTGGGGAGCTTCAGTTCGGTGATCGTTGGCCGCGGTGTGGTCCAGATCAGCGCCTACATCGACAACGTGCTGGCGAGCTGGCTGCCGCAAGGAGCGGTGGCCACTCTGAGCTACGCACAGACGCTCTATTTGCTACCGATCAGCCTTTTCGGCATGTCCGTGTCTGCCGCGAATCTGGCAGAAATGTCGCGTGAGCGCGGCACCGAGAGTGACCCCGAGGCGGCGAAGGAGAAGCTGCGGTTCCACTTGGATCGTGGCTTGAAACAGGTCGCGTTCTTCATCGTGCCCTCGACTGCGGCGTTCGTTTTCCTCGGGGATGTCGCGGCGGCGGCGATTTTCCAAACTGGAGAATTTGGTGCAAAGGATGTCCGCTACGTCTGGTTTACGCTGGCGGGAAGCGGTGTCGGGCTGCTTGCGAGCACGCTTGGGCGGCTTTATTCCTCGACCTTTTACGCACTCCAAGATGCCAAGACGCCGCTGCGATTCGCCATCGTGCGAGTGGTGCTGACGACGGTGCTCGGCGGCATCGGCGGGCTGTATTTGCCCGGCTGGCTTGGCCTCGACGCGGCTTGGGGGACGGCGGGCCTCACGGCCACTGCTGGAATCGCGGGCTGGGTGGAGTTTTCCCTGCTCCGCCGCGCGCTGAATGGGAAAATCGGGACGACGGGGATCGCGCCGTCGTTCCTTGTGCGGCTCTGGCTGCCTGCACTCGCGGCTGCGGCGGGCGGCTGGGGGGTGAAGTGGCTGTTGGGAAATTCAGGAAATCTCCATCCGCTGCATCCGGCGCTGCTCGCCGCGCTGATTTTCAGCTTTTTCGGGACGATCTATCTGGGTGGCACTCTGATGACTGGCGTGCCGCAAGCACAGACGCTGTTTCAGTCCATCACCCGCCGCCTGCGCCGTTGATTTCCAAGGATACCGGAGGTTGTCCGGAGGAAATTCCTGCCCATACTGGCCACATGCTCTTCTTCCAGCAACTCCGTGGCGAACTCCGCAAGCTCTTCGCCCGGCCGCGGACTTGGATGGGATACGGGGCCTTCATCGCGATGGAGGCGGTGATTCTATCCGTTTATAAACTCCCAGCGAGCCAGCGCTACATGCAGCGGATGCTGGAGCGCAATGGCCTCGACTTCGGCACTTTCTATAGCTCGCTGACCATTACATTTACGATCATGCTGCTAAGTATGTTCCTGCTAGGCTCGATTTATTTCGCGCTCGTCGCCGGGGACATCGTCGCGAAGGAGAATGAAGACGGAAATCTGCGGCTGGTCTTCGCGCGTCCGATCAGTCGCCTTCGACTCTTGTTAGTCAAATACACCGCCGTCTCGCTCTACACGTTTTCCTTCGTGTTCTTCGTCGGGGTGACCGGCTACGCGATGGCGGTGGCGGCGGTGGGCTGGGAAGGTGGATTGTTCGTGATGGAGCCGAAGATGAAGGTCTTCGCCGCCTACCCAAACTGGTGGGACGGTGCGGTGCGGTTAGCGATGTCTGCGGCGGGCATCGGCATCAGCATGGTCACGCTGTCGTCGATTGCGTTCATGTTCTCGTGTTTTAAAATCAAGCCCGCGGCAGCGACGATTATCACGCTGACGATCCTATTCGTGGACATGATCTTGCAGGGTTTCCCATTTTTTAAACCCTACGAAAGCTACTTCATCACTTGGCTGATGAGTGCATGGGTCTTCATCCTTGAGCAGCAAATCTCGTGGCCGAAAATCATCGAGTCCTACGCGTTTCTGCTGGGGATGAACGTCACGCTGTTTGTCCTCGGTTGGCTGTCCTTCCAGACCCGCGACTTTAAAACGTAGAGTGCGGAAGGTGGTTGCTGCGTCTCGCAGCAACGTAATTCTAATTCATTTCGTGTTCCTTGGAGCTGCTCCTTGTTACCAGTCCGGGCATCACCGCGAATAAATATAAATCCCCAGAAAAGATGCCATTTTAAGCGTCATTTTAAGTGCCAGACAAATAAACAGTTTTTCCTTGGAAAATCGTCTCCACGCTCCTGTGGTCGCCCGGGTAAATCCAGTTAGGGACGACTCTTTTTCGGTCAACGCTGATGGATAGAGGGTGATCGTTTACCCTCCGAGGGTCGTGGATGACCTTTTTTGGTTAAACGTTTACCTAGCAACGGTGAATTCCGACTCTTTTGGGGCATACCCTTGCCCTCCGGGGGTAAACCATCGACCTAAAAGGATGAACGTTTAACCGAAAAGGGTCAGAATTTGACGTTTTTTGGTCAATTTGATGCCTCGGATCCTCGTTAGAAGATCGCGGCAACCGAGACTTTTCGAATGGCGGACGCTCGGGTGCTAACGTTCAGTTTTCAGGGAAGAGGAAGAAAGCGCCGAGTTCGTAGAGCAGAGTTGTTATGCGGCGGCGGAGTCGAGGCCGCGGGTGGTGCGGACGGCGGGCTCGGGGCGGGTTTCGCCTTTGGCGAGGCGATGGACGATTTCGTCGCGGACGATGGAGCAGTGCTCGGCGTAGGTGGCTTCTTCTTAATCGCCGTGGTAGGTGCCGCAGAAGTAGAGATCCGGGCAATAGCCGATGTAGCATTGGTCCTCATCGGACCAGCGGACGAAGCATAGGTGCCGGTCCTCGGGTTTCATGATTGTGAAAGAGTTTTCGAATTTTGCGGGGCGTGGGATTAGTTTGTCCGAATTTTCGAGCTTGGCGGTAGCTGAGAGTTCCTCGTCTTTTTTGTCCTTATGAATGGGCTGAATTGAACTGGGCGGCGGTTTCTTTATCAACCTCTTGGATGGTGGCACCCATTTGTTTGAAGAAGTGATCAAGAAAGTTTAGATAGCCGCGAGGGTCTGCGGTGGTGTGGGTTTTGATGGAGTCCTCGATGGCGACCAAGCAAATGAGTATTTCGCTTTTCGGGGTAGATTGCGTCAGGTGATTCTGACAAGTCCGCCAAACGTTTTCGGTGAGGCTATTGATCCATTCGTCTCTTTCATTATTTGGGATCAAGGGCTTGGGTGGGTTTCCTTTGAGGTGTCCCATGACGCGGCGAAGAGCAGACTTTACGGTGGAGTCGGTCGGATCGAGTGTCGATTTCCCGGCTTCTACGTCGCCTGCCAAAACATTTTTGAGAGTCCAGATGGGCATCTCAAGTTCCATTACAAGATGATTGAGGCGAGGGTTGTTCATCACGATTTCTTTACTCATGGGCGTCGGCTTGGGTTGGTGGCCTTCTTCGGGCAGATGTCGTTCGACCAGACGGGGGTGCGGGCGTGCTTAGCTCGTTGGGTGACAAGGCCGCTGCCGGCAAAGAAATCGACGAAGGTTGGAGGAGTGGTGTTTATGAGTTCCTTTGAACAAGTTTCGGGAGTGGTGTCAAACTTGGAGTGCCTGAGGAGAGAGTGGGTTGAAATTTCGAAAATCCAAGAATGGAATCCGCCAGCCCTTTTTCGAATGTCTGTTATTTGGGACCGATCTGACCGATTCCAAACCGACCTTTTCTAGTTTTTGTGGTGATGCGCGGACTGACCTCAGATAGACTCCTCTTCATTTCCTCCATTGCTTCCTCACTATGCAATGCGACTTGGACGCGTGCTTCCATGAGAAGGCAGTCAAATAGAAATTGAAGTTTACTTCAACACGAGTTTTCTAAGGCGTTGGAGTTCATGATAGTGAGGAGAGTAAGTGGGCAAA
>JAYUHS010000067.1:0-2128 GCA_043766715.1 Luteolibacter sp. | reverse complement strand
GTGAGCACACAGCGCGGTGGCATAATGTGGATGGCGGAGATCGCGAGGGAAACCACATCCACCAATGGCAGAAACATCAGGAAGTCCGTTCCGGAAAGGTCACGCTGTGGGATCACAGCTTCGAGCTTCCCGGTGACAACCTGCATGCGATGAAGTCCACCTTGGGCAGCGTCAAGGTGGGCAAGGTCACGCAGAAGCTCGCCGTGGCGGACAATGAGCAGCTCGAGATCTATGATTACCCCGGCGAGTACGCGAAGCGCTTCGACGGCACGGACCGCGACGGCGGCCCCACGCCCGCCGAGATCCGCAAGATATTCGAGGACAACCGCCGCACCGCCGAAATCCGCATGCAGGCGGAGACCGTCGCCGGACTCGCCATCCGCGGCACCTCGAATTGCCGCCACTTCACCACCGGGCACCATTTCATGCTCGACCGGCACTTCAATGCCGAGGGCCAGTACGTCCTCACCTCCGTGACCCACAGCGCGAAGCTAGGCAATGCCTACCGCTCGGGCGGAAAGGAAACGTTCGACTATACGAACACCTTCTCCTGCATCCCGAATGATCTGCCATTCCGGCCACAGCGCACGATTCCGAAGCCGCTGATCACCGGCGTCCAGACCGCCACGGTCGTCGGTCCGAAGGGGAAGGAACTCTTCGTGGACAAGCATGCCCGTGTGAAAGTCCAGTTCCCGTGGGATCGCGAAGGCAAGCACGATAACAACAGCTCCTGCTGGATCCGCGTCTCGCAACCTTGGGCCGGCGGAACCTATGGGGGCCTGATTTTCCCGCGCATCGGACAGGAAGTCATCGTGGATTTTGTCGAAGGCGACCCCGACCGCCCCCTCATCATCGGGCGTGTGTACAATGCGGGGAGCATGCCCCCGCCCTCGAACGCCGGGCGCGAGGATTCGGACGTGCGCCGTTCCCGCGACAAGGCCACCGCGAAGAAACAGAACGCCGCAGACATCAAAAAGCAGCGCGCAAACCGCAAACAGCAGAACACCGCCTCCGCACCCTCAGCCAAGACCGCACCGGTGGCCGTTCCGAACTCCCCGTCGATCCTCGCAGGAGCCGAGGAGCGCATGCCCCCGAAGAAGGACAACCCCTTCAACAAGTTTCCCACGTCGGTCGTGGACACGGTGATGATGTCCAGCCTCAAGTCCAGCAGTCTGGATGGCAAGACCGGCACCAATGAGATCACCATGAACGATGCCGGTGGCTCCGAGGGCCTCTTCGTGAAAGCCCAAAAGGACAACATCAACGCCATCGGCAACGACCGCGAGACGACCATTGGCAAAGACGACATGGAGACGATCGGCCATGACCGCGTGAAGACCATCGGCAACGACGAGACAAACGAGATCGGCCATGACCGGATGGAAACCGTAGGCAACGATGAGACCATCGAGATCGGCCATGACCGTCACGAAACCGTCGGCCAAAACGAGGACATCGAGATCGGCAACGACCGGACGGAACAGGTCGGGAACGACGAAAAAATCACCATCGGCCACGACCGGATCGAGAAGGTCGGTGGGGACGAGCACATAGAGATCACCGGTAATCGTACGGAGACCGTTGGAAAAGATGAAAGCACTGAAATTGCTGGAAAGGAGGACCACACGGTGGCGGAAGGGATCACAATTAAGTGCAAATCGACGACGACAATAGCAGACAAATTTAACCATCTGGTGACGGATGACTTGTATATCACCGCTGTGAAGCAGATCCTCGCCGACGGCGCCAAGCTTATTCAATTTCGCTCGCCTGATGAAGGTGGAGCGATTATTTCGATAACGCCAACGCGAATAGAACTTAAAGTTGGGGCCTCGCTGTTGGCAGTAGACAAGAACGGAATATTTATCGGGATCGGAGGTTCACGTGCTTTCTTTACAAAAAGCGGCGTTCGGATTGATGGGGCGCAAATCGATCTCAATCCGTGAGGTAGTGACGAGCCGTAATTCCGATTTGGGAACAATCAATATCATCCGCCCTAAAACATATTGATAATCATTATGCTAGGCGCTGCACGACATAGGGATCCGATCGATCACGAAAAAACTGAGAAAGGTCGTATTAACAAAAAGCTAGACCATCTGAAAGAGCTCGCGGAACCACTAGCGGT
>JAYUHS010000066.1:0-5759 GCA_043766715.1 Luteolibacter sp. | reverse complement strand
GTTTCTCGACTTTCACCTGCATCGCCTCGCGTTCCTCTTGGGTGAGGTCGGCGTTGAGCAGGGCGGGTTGGTCGGCGAAGCGATACCAGTAGTAAGTAACCACGCTGTGGTCGCCGAGGTGGGCCTTGAAGGGACCGGCGACGGGGCCGGGAGATTTGAAGGAACTTTTTGGATCGTCTGGAGTGTCGTAGGCAGGCTGGGGATCTTCCTTGGGGGTTTCGAATTTCACTTGGCGCAGTTCGGCGGGTGCTTCCTCAGGCTTCACGGGGACCCAACGGTCCTTGTCGCCAGATTTCGCCCGGCGGTAATACTCTGGCAGCGTGACGCGGGGTGGGGTGGTGGAGGTGGTGACGAGTTTTTTATTCCAGCGGTAGGCGCCGGTCTTGGCATCGCTGGCGGAATTCTTGGCGATCATGTCCCAAGCGATGGGCGTGCGCTCGTCTTCGGAGGCGTCTGCGGGCCGGATCCCCCAGCTCGGCTCACCTCCTTGTTTGATTTTCATGATGAAGCTGCCGCTGGCTTTGAGGGTAGGGCTCACGGGTTTTCCGCCGTTAAACCACTGTTTCACGCCATTCCAGAGCGCTCCCTTGCTGTAGCAGGTGATGCGATGAATGACGGCGGAGTCTCCGCCGGCGTTGACGGGAAATGTCACGGGGGCGATCCGTGCATACTCCTTACCGCCCTTGCCGTTGGCGAGAACGGCTGGCACATACTGAGTTTCCATGGCGAAGGGTTTGTTCGGGTCTGAGGGGCGTGTGTCGAGCAGCAGGCCGGTGAGTTCGGGATGGGCGACGACGGAGCGCGACCAGAAATAGGGGGTGAAAAAGCAGACTGGGCCTTTGAAATTCCCGGTATTGAGGAAGAGCGTCCAGCTGTTGTCGCCGGTGGGGATGTTTTTACCGGCAGTCATCGTTTTCGCCTCGGTCAGTGGCAGTGGCAGGTAGCCGTAGCCGAAAAGGTCGCCGTTGGTGCCTTGTTTGATGTTCAATCCATCGATGGGAAATAGCAGCCACGGGCTGAGTTGGGCGACGCCGTAGAGGCCTTTCGGGTCGTCCCATGAGCCAGCGCCGTGGGCGGGACCATTGGCGATTTCCTCGAAGCTGGGAGCGACGCCGCCCATGATGAACTTGGGGGTGACAGTGGGAAAACGGGTGTCGCGCCACCAGCCGAGTCCGCCCTCGATGTCGGAGTAGAGATCCTTGGGCGGCTCACGATCTTGTTTGGGAAACATCCAGGTGCCATAGAGTCCGGTCTGGAATTCGTGGCCGGGGTAGCGCGTGAGCAGAGGCCATGCGGCGACGTAGAACGAAAATCCCGCGTTGTATTTCGCCGGGGCCTCTTCGGTCTCGACGTCCATGTAGCCTGCCATTTCTGTGTCACGAGTTTCGACGGCGAGAGTGCGAGAGGTGAGGATGCAGGTGATTGCAAGCCAAGTGCTGACGGCGATGAGTGAAATTTTAGGGCTCATAAAGTTGATAACCAAGGAGTCAGGTTAAATCGGACGGCGAGGTGGCTGACTTTCATGCTCGGTGGGATTTGTTCGAAATAGGCAAAAATAAACCCCCGCTCGTGGTGGCGAGCGGGGGTGGGAAAACGACGGCGATGGGTGATTTCCTAGCGGATCGTGGCGTTGAGACGGCCGAACAATTTACCATCCACGGCCTCGGCGGCGGGGACGGTGATGACGATGTCGTCGGTGGCCTCGTCTGGGGAATCCTCGGTGATTTCCACGAGGATGCCGCCGTTGGTGTTCGAGCTGGTCGCGCCGATGGCGACGGTGTTGCTAGTGGCGAAGCTCAAGTCCGAGGACCACTCGAAGGTGAGGTCCACCATGCCCTCCGAGGCGTCCTTGCGCTTGAAGCGGAAGACGAGGTCGCCGCTGCTTGGGGACGAGGTCGGTAGGAGGTCGGCGGAGTTGGAGCCCGCGTTGCCGGGGTTCGCCTCGCCGCCGAGCACGCACTCGAGGGCGTTCGGGATGCCGTCGTTATCTGGATCTGCACTGGCGGTGGCCTCGGCGGTGGGGAGCCTCATATTACTGGTCCATGAGGTGAATGCCATGGCGGCGGGGAGGGTGACGGGGACCTTGTGGAAGGTGAGTGCGGCCACGCCATTTCCGCCATAAATCACGTTGACGCGGTCCCATGAGCCGCTGCCCATCACGTAGGTAATGGTGCTGGCGGTGGAGGCGGCGGTGAGCTGGAGCTTGATGACATTTCCCGCAGCGCTGCCGGAGGCGACTTTGCCAGCGATGCTGTCTAAGAAGAACAAGCCGGGTGAGCCGGGATTCCAGGCGACAGCTTGGTCGAATTGCAGGGCGATCTCGGTGCGCGCGGTGCTGGTGAAGTAGGCTTTTTGTAAATTTGGGGCGCTGTAAATTTGGCTGGTGCTGAGGCCGTAGAAATCTTGTTGCACCAGTGGGGTGATCTGATCTGCGAATCTTTCATAACCGGCGAGGGCGTAGTGGCAGCGGTCGCCCGGCTCGGCGCCGATGGAGCTCATGATCCGCATGTTCGAGTAGAGAGAGGGCAAATTCCGTTGGACTTCACGTAGCTCATCTTGGCCATTACCGCCGCCGCAGGCATTCGGCAGGATTTGGAAGATGTAGTAGTTCTTGAGGTTCGGGTAGTTTTCCTTCCAGTCGGCGGTCATGCTGATGAAGTTTTCTTGGTAAAATTTATAGTTCAACTGCGGCGAGTAAGGACCATCGGGGCCTTGGTCGTTTTCCCCTTGATGCCAGAGCACGGCGCGGACGCCGTGGGTCAGCTTGGCGGACTTCATGCGTGAAAGCAGGCGACCGTAGATGGTGGCGGCATTTTCTTGGTCGGAGTCATTGCGCTGGTGTTGGTCGATGCGGGTGCCGCCGACGGCTCCGTTGATGACGCAGATCGGCATGTTATAGGTCTGGAGGAGGATGCGGGCCATGTTGATGCCCCATGCGCCGATTTGGTAGCGGCCATGGATCGCAGTTTCCCACTTGCGAGTGCGGAGGGCGACGCCCCAGCCACCGTCATTACTGCTAAGGGCGTGGGCGGTATTCGCGGTGCCGTAGCTGCGGATCCAGTCGCTGGTGTAGTAGTTTTCCTCAGGTGGTGTGCCGTTGTTCGGCAGTTCGGCGAGGGTGTTGGACTGACCTTGGAGGATGTAGGCATCGCCGCAAATCAGGTTACTAACGGTGGCGACTGGCGTATCGATGCCGCCGGTGATTTTCCCGTAAACGACTTTGTATTTATAAAGGCCACCGAGGATGGGCACGGAGAATGAGTAGGTCCCGCCGACGAGCGATTGGCTCTGAGTCGCGCCGTATTGAACGTCTGTGCCGGTGTCGGTGCGGAAGACTTTCAGATAGACGCTGGTGGGGCTGCCGGTCTCGGTGCCACGGTAGAAGATGGTGCCGTAGCCAGAAGGATCGCGGGCGAAAAATTGGCCATCGACCGGTTTTTCACCGACGTCTGGAGTGCGGACGACCCACGCATCCGAGGTCGGCTGCTGGACGGTGATGACGGCGGTGCGGGTGACGATGGTTGCGCCGGTATTGAGGGCGAGGGAAATGACGAGTGGGCCATTTCCTTGGGCGCGGGTCAGGGTCATGGTGTTCCCGCTGATGCTGCGGCTGGTGGCGATGCCGCTGACGCCCCAGTTGTAACCTTGGACGGTGCCACCGGCGGCAGCGATTTGCGCGGCGTTGGTGATGTTCGGCTGGACGGTGATGGTCGTGCGTCCGTTCCAAGTGGTGGGGGCGGTGAGGGTGAATACCGGGTCCGGGATGGCGTTGCGGTTCACGGTGACGGTGTAGTCCTTGACGGTTCCGTTCGAGGCGGAGACGAGGTAGTGGACCGGGCTGGTGAAGTTCTGGCTGGAGCCGGATGCCTTGTTGCAGTTCGCGCCGTAGGAAAGGGTGTAGGTCGGGGCTAGGGCGGTCACATTGGTGCCGTAGGGCAGGGTGATGCTGATGTTGGTGCCGCTGATCGTCGCATTTCCGGCGGACGGGAAGGTGAAGCTGACGATGTCATTCTGCGGGGTGGCATCGACGAGTTGCAGACCATTTAAGAGCAGTTCGCCAGTGGATTTCCCATCGACGCTGAGAGTGCCGGTGGCGGTGGGGGTGAGGCCGGTGAAAAGGACGTGGGTTTTTCCCTCGGTCCAAGTGGAGACGGCGGAGTAGGTGAGGGTCTTCTCGACATTTCCAACGCGGAAGGTGGAGGTCGGGCCACCGGAGTTGTGGAGGCAGGCGATGGCGAGGTTGTAGGCGCGGGCGGGATTGAGGCCGGTGAAGGCGAGGGTCTTGGTGTAGGTGGAATAGGAGGAAATGAGGCCGGAGACGAGCATCCGGTTTCCACCGAGTGCGACCCAGTCGTTCCACGGGCCGTCTTGCATGGTCGTGGTCAGGCCGATGCCGGTGGCGATGCCGAGCGAGTTTGTGAGATTACTGCTATTGGTGCCGCTGCCGGTGAAGTCATTCCAACCCGTGCCGCTGTAGGCGATGGGGGCGACGCGGCTAGCGGTGCCGGAGGCGCTGGTGTCGGAGGAGGAATAGCCGTTCATCCATGCATTTCCGGGGTTGGGACCGCCGGCGAAATTCACGTTGATGGCGGTGGCGAGGGCCGGGGCGGGGTAGGCGGTGGTGAGGGCGTATTTCGCGGCGAGGTAGCTGCCGACGGCGCTTTCCTCGCTGCTGTTGAGGGCGCGGTTATAAATGAGAACCTCGGCGATGTCGCCCTGCCAACTGCCGTGATAAATCCGATCTTGGCAGAGTTGGTTCGCTTGGACGTTGGCACCGGTCACGACTGAGAGGAGTTGGAAGCTGCCGGTGGGCAGGGCGGTGGTGGTGCCGGTGACGACATTTCCCATGAGCTTGGTGGTGCCGGAGGTGATGCTCGATGAGACAAAGCGGGGGTCCCAAATTTTCCCAATGTCGGAGTCAAGACCACGGTGGAAGTCGTAGCTGGTGTCGTCCCCGAGTAGGAATCGGTCGCCGGGGCCGGTGTCCTTGATGACCCAGAAGACGGAGCGAATGGTGGAGATCCGGGGAAATCTAAAATAGTCGCCGGTGTTGAGGCTGCTGGAGTTGAAGCGCACCACGGACTGGCTGTTGAGGCCGCTGGCGATGTATTTCGGGAAACCGGTGGAAGAGGTGCTCTGGCGGCTGGCGTTGTTATTTTGGCCAGAGGTGTCAGCCCAAGCGCCAAGCTGGGCGCCATCGCTGGTGCCGGTGATCTGGGAGGCATCCAGCCGCAAGACGAGGCCGCTGGTGATCGGGGGCTGGGCTTGGACGCTGGTGATCCCGAGCAGGGCGGAGGCCACAGCGAGGGACTTGAGAAGGATGGGTTTGAGATCGGCTCGGTGTGACAATTGCATCGCGATGTGAGTTGGATTTTTTAAGCGAGTAATCGTGCAGACTGGTCGTGCTGCCAGATAAAGAAAGAAGTTTTTTAGTGGTGGATGCTGCAAAAGTCTGAGCAACGGCCGCCGAGATCTCGCCCTTTCCCATCCAGTGCCTGGCCTCGCCACTCAAGACGCCCGAAATTCTGAGCCAGAGACGCACATGTCTAGCTCAGAGACGTGCGTAGTTGGCTGAGATACCTGAATGTCGGCTTAGAGACGTGCGTCTTTGGTCTGGACACGTGCGTAGCTGGGTCAGGTTTTTCCCCATTTTCCCGGCCTTTTGAGAGTGTAAGTTTTTTTGTGTAAATGTTTTCTCGGCGATTGATGTTAGTGGTTCGGAGGGATGCGGTCGGAGAACTCGATGGTGAGGTAGCTGA
>JAYUHS010000065.1:0-2137 GCA_043766715.1 Luteolibacter sp. | reverse complement strand
CCGAAAGTGGTAGTCCATTCATAGGGTGCGGTATTTTTACCAATGTAGGCCATCACACTGAGGTCGCCACGGGCATTGACCGGCTGTTCCAGTTGCGCCTTGAGTGACTCGGGGAGGGCTTCTCTTGCGAGTGGTGAAAAAGCATCTGCCTCATCTAAGGCGGCTTGGGGTGACTTTTCGATCAAGGCCGCCATTCGTTCACGGCGTTGTGCCACCATTGTTTCGCCATCGGCGAGCATTTCCTGCTGCCGGGCGGGAGTTGCATTGGAATAGGTGATCGCCCAGTCATTGAATTCTTGGAACACTCGAGGCGTTACAGCGATTGCTGGAGGTTCTTCCGGGATGGTTGGTTTCACGGCATCTGATAGAGGACTCTGAAGCAGTGATGAGTCTGGCGTTCGAGCGGTGGACTCTCGGTGGCTTACTCGGCTTTTGATTGAGGGAGCCGCTGCGTTTGGATTCGGATTCGGTTGCTGTTTCGCTTGATAGACAAGTAACCCAGCGGTTCCCAAGGCAATCGCTGCCAAGGGTGTCCATAATGGACGATGGTTTTTTTGGTTTTTCATTGGGGTTATTGATGATCAGGGAATGTTGGTTTTTTTAATTTCCCTAGAATTCTGCAATTCCGCCTATGCGGTTAACGGCTCACGAAAATAAGACAAGGAATCATTGCGGTTATTTTGGAATTCCAGCGCAGAGAGGCGCATCCATCTCACGGAGGGTTGAGGCAATGAATACTCAGAGACGAAATCTTAGAATCCGTTAGGTTACCCTTCGTTCTGAGAGATCGGTTTAATTCATTGAGAAGCCAGCTACGTGTTAGTCTTTCGATTCACTGCACCGATTCCCTGCTGATTTTCTCAGACCGATTGTAGAGATATGCTTAAACCGGTCACTATAGAGAAACGAGCGAGCTCTCTAATGTGATCGAACAGAAAATTTTCTAGGAGCCTGAGGCGGTCGCTTGCTCAAAAAGTCGGGGCGGCGACTCGGACGTTCTCGCGCTCCTCGGCGCGGTGGCGGAGCATCCGGTCGGCGGTCTCGGTGATCATTTCTTGGAGCAGCAGCCAGAGGTGCGAGCCTTGGCGGTAGTCGGCCGGGGCGATGTGTTTGACGCGGCCTGCATGGGTGGAAAGTTGGAAACATTTCCTGAAGGACTTACCGGTGGTGTCCTCGGGATTATAGACCGCGATGCCCTGGCCGCCATTCCGCGCCATGACGGTGATGCAGGGGACATCGGTCGGGCCGTCGCCGACGTAAACCATATTCTCGAAAGGGATCGGTCGTTGGTCGGCGGGCATGTGGTCATTGACGTCTTGGTCGTAGCCTAACATGCCCTTGTTGATGCGAAAGAGGAACTGAGTCTTGGTGGTGGTCGTCATGAGATTTCAGGTGGTCTCTGGGGTCAGGCCGCGCCTTGAAACAATTGGGGCCATTTGGGTTGGGTGGCGTATTTCAACATTTCTGGCATTTTAGGCCGTGCGCGGCAGCACCTGACGGCTGATTCTCTCTCCTTTTTCTCGCCCGGTCCGCATCAGCTCGTAATCCAACTTGTGCTACAGCATCAATCGGAGCACCGCTCATGGATGAACAAAATTTTGACTTAATGTTGTTCCGTTTGCTCCGACTTCATTCATTACCCATCTATAGCCGGGGCTGTGGCAACGGCGGGATTTCCGGTGTCCTTGTTGCGTTGGGGGCTGCGTTCGACTCGGGAGGCGGCGAGCCAGGCGTGGAGCTTGGCGGGGTGGCGGCGGTAGAGGTTTTGCATCATGGCGTCGAGGCGGGTGACTTCTTGGCTGCCTTCGAGGAGGAGGACGCTGATGCTCTCGGTGCTTTCGAGGCCTTGGAGGTTGGTGGCGGTGTTGGTGAGGTTTTTACCGTCGATGGCGTCGCGGTCGGCGCGGAGGTCCTGGACGAAGTCGGCGGGGATGAGCTTGGCGATGAATTGGGCGCGGAGTGCGGCTTTTTCGGCGAGCTGGGCCGGGGTGTCGGTGGGGGCGTCTTCGAGGCGGGTGAGGAGGGAGTCGGCGTGGGTTTTGAGGTTGCTGGCGGTGGGTTCGGTGGGGAGGCGGTAGAAGGCGGCGAATCCGGGCTGGTCGAGATCGATGGCGCGGGCGGTGCGGGCGATGTCTTT
>JAYUHS010000064.1:0-2148 GCA_043766715.1 Luteolibacter sp. | reverse complement strand
AAAGCGAGTTCCGGGCCGCCGGATCGGACGATTCTTCCCTCTGCCATCACATGGACGTGGTCCGGTTTGATATAGTCGAGCAGCCGCTGATAGTGAGTGATGAGAAGCATCCCTCGTCCTTCTGATCGCATGGCGTTCACGCCCTTGGCGACGATTTTGAGCGCATCGATGTCTAGGCCAGAATCCGTCTCATCAAGGATGCAGTATTCAGGCTCAAGCATCATCATTTGGAGGATTTCGTTGCGCTTTTTCTCCCCGCCGGAGAAGCCTTCGTTGACGGCGCGGGCGGTGAACTTGCGGTCCATCTCGAGGTGGTCCATTTTCGAGTAGAGATTTTTATAATAGGCGACGGCGTCGATTTCTTGACCCTTGGGGAGGCGTGCTTGCAGTGCGGCGCGGATGAAGTTGGCATTCGAAACGCCGGGGACTTCGGATGGATATTGGAAGGCGAGAAAGATGCCACCACGTGAGCGCTCGTCGATGGATTTCCCGAGGATTTCCTCACCGTCCTGCGTCACCGAGCCGACAGTGACGAGGTAGCTCTGGTGACCCGCGATCACCTTGGAGAGCGTGGATTTACCGGAGCCATTAGGTCCCATGATCGCGTGGACTTCTCCTTTGGGGATGATGAGATCGACGCCTTTGAGGATTTCGGTGCCGTTTTCGAGAGTGGCGTGGAGGTTGGTGATTTGCAGGCTCATGAGGAAAAATTTAGCGGACTGAGATTTGAAATTTGAATTTACGCGTTGGTGAGTTTCCCACGGAGCGTGACCTCCACCGCGTCGATGATGGTGCCGGGGGGAAGGTCGAGTACATCAGCGAGATTGATGCCGGGCTTGAAACAGACGTCGTGGATGACACCGGTCGTTTGGTCGTGAAAATGGCCGTGCTCTTGGAGATTCGAGCAGTAACGGGAAGATTCGCGGTCGAAGTTCACTTGGCGGATGATGCCGTGCTGGACGAGGGCTTCGAGGCAGTTGTAAACCGTCGCCAGTGAGATTTGTGGTAGGCGATCCTTGACGCGCATGAAGACGTCGTTCGCGGTGGGGTGGTTGCGTTGCTGTACGAGGGTGCGGTAAACCTCTTGGCGCTGGCGCGTCATCCGGAGACCGGATATCTCGTCTGGGATCTCGATTTCGGCAGGAAATTCGGCGTTTTGTGTGACCATCGCGGCGGGAAATTAGGTCCGTGGCGACTAATATCAAGAATTATTCCAATTATAATCCGCTCGTAAATTGCCTTTTCTGAATGGTCTCGACTGACGATTACGGAGTTTTTTTCCACAGATACACCCAGCGCTCGGAGACGCATTTACCGGCCTCATCCTGAAGCTCGCAGGTCATATCCATGTCTGCGAGATCCTTGGGCGGTTCACAGACAAAGAATGCTCGCAGCACTTGAGGCATGTGAAGTGTCTCGCTGCGGCCCATACCGGCAGGTAGATCGTCCACGTTCGGCATACTGAGATCTGACAGGCCGACGTGGATGAGCTTCACCGATTGCTGATTGATCGTGACGACCGGTTTCAGCTTGGAAATGTCGTCCCACTTCGGATCACCGACCTTGGTTTGAGGCTGGAGTGGCTTCGCGAAATCGATAGCCATCAGCACCTGATCTGGCTTCTGCACGGGGGTGCCGCAGCGGGTGGAGCGCACAGAAAAAACCCCCGATGCTGCCGGATCTCGCATCCAGCGCAGGCGGTAGTGAAATTTGTAAGTCTTTCCGACCTCCAGCGTCGGCATCGGTTCCCATAGCAAGATCACATTGTCGTCGGTCTCATCCTTGGTCGGCATCTCGATGAGGTGGAGTTTCCCTGCATCAAATCCTTCCACAGGCTCGACTCTCACACTTGGCCGGTTGTGATAGAGTGCCTCGGGATCTTGGTAGGACGAAAACGAACGATCGCGCTGAAGCAGTGCCCATGAACGGGGTTTTTCCATGGTAAATACACAATGCCGGAACTGGTCCTTGGTGGTCTCCAGCGGCCGGTAGTGGAGATTTCCGCTACCGAGTTCCATGAGTAGGCCATCGTTATCGTGGACTTCCGGCCGGAAATCCAGCGGCTTCGGGTGTGTAGCCTCGCCGAACCAATACATGGTGGAAAACGGCGCAAGTCCGAGCTGCGCTACTGGCTTGCGCAGCGTGATT
>JAYUHS010000063.1:0-73471 GCA_043766715.1 Luteolibacter sp. | reverse complement strand
CCCCAGACGAACAGCAACCGGTGGATCGCCAACACCTCACGGCGCATGGAACCTCACCAACCAAGTCCGACAAATCGCCGGACCCTACCATCGCAACGCTTGGCGACCTCCCATCGGAGGCCGACCCATCCAACGCGATCACCACCGCGGAAACCACGTTGGGCACCGCAACCGCGGATGCTGGCAGTCCCCCAACGGGAACCGGCCAATCCAACGCAACCTCCCCCGTGGAAACCACGGCACCACCCGCAAATGCGGATGGTGGGCGGCCCCTATCGGAGGCCGATCCGTCGCAAGTGCGACGTGGGGAGACCCAAAGTGTCTCCCCTCTGAAACAAGCGACCCAACTGTCCGACAAAGCGGGGACAGATGGGCAACTTGCTGGGGGACAGAACTCCCCCAGGCCCCCTAAAGAGCCCAAGAAGAAGAAAGACAACAAGGTCTCCTTCAGGGCGGATGATGACTTGCAGGAACGCATTTCATCATATGCTGAGAGTGCGGGACTTACCGAGAGCGAAGCTGCCCGCGTGTTGATTGAAGCCGCATTGGGACAACCCCGCGTCATTATCAAACCGAAAGCGCCACCCATCCATCTTGAATTCTTCGCAAAGCAAATTAAGGCATGGATCAAAATGCTTCGCGGAGTCCGCTCCCGGCTCATTGCACCGATGCCGGAACCGGACGACGCGGTGCTGACCGAATTGGTCAAAACCTGGCGCGCCATGTCGGCCCAGCTGTTGGAAGAACTTCCCGCTCTATTGGAGTCAGCGCGTGCTCAGCGTAGGTTGCTGACCACCCTGGACGCCGAGAATATCGCCGATCTGCGCGTTCTGTATGGGCATTTGAAAGGTCGCATCCCGATTATGTCCAAGAAGGTAGGAACTTTTTCCCACGCTTCGTCGCCCGAGGCGAAATCCAACGACACAGCCCTCAGAAATTCTCAGATGATCGCGAAACTGATTGAGGACCTCGGAATCATCGAGGGAGACGAGTGATGCCTTGGTCCAACATCATCGGGGTTCCTCATGAGGACCTCCAGTCGGTAATCGACTATCTGGAGGATATACTCCATGACCATCACTCGGAATACAAACTGTCGCCCCTTATGGCGATCGGTGCTCGGTCGGTTGCGGATTTTCAGAAAAAAGTCCGTGAGAATTTCTGCTTGAGTCACAATCGCCAGAAGAGTGGCCCGCGTCCGAAAAACTCCGTCACTTGGTATGTGGTCCGGATGCCGGACTATACCCGCCTCGCGGAAATCGAACGCAAGGAATTCTGGGAGTCGATGGTCGATGAAACGGGAGCGTCCCTCGTGATTGGCAACTCCCACTACAACCGACTCACCCATGCGGAAGACTTGAACATGCTGGTGGTCGAATTCGACGAGGATGGTGATCCCGTCAAGGATCGGACTCGGCACCGGATCAGAGCGCTTCGGAGAAGAATGGATCAGGTGACGGATGCCCTAAATGTGAAACGACTCGAAAGAGGGATCGCACCGATCCAAACCATGCGGGAGGTGCAGAAGGCCCACAGGCTGCTCGAAGGCATCATTGACCTTGCTGACGAACTGGCGGCGATGCCCATCCCGCCGACCACCGTGTCCGCTCTCAAGCCAGCACTGCTTTCCTTGGGCTGCGAGGTTCCCCGTTTTAATCCCGAGCTCGACTACCTCTCAATCGAACGCGCGACCGAGAAGGGTAAAATAAAAAAGTTCCGGCGGAGCATCTTGAAACTCCTCGCCGAAATCAAGGAGGCGGTCAGCCGCCGACGGGCCGCCATGAAATTGCTCGAACCCGCCGCGCTGCCGCCGGATCCGTCGCAAGCTGAAGAGGGGACAAATTTGCCACCCGAGCCCGAGCCGACCGTGGAAAAATCGAAAATGACTCCTGGGCCGGAGATGCCCACCTAATAGGGCGCTTTTTCCAAACTGGAGGAAGTCCACACGCAACGTTCCGGATCCAAGCCCAGCAGGCACCATGACAGCGAGTCCTTCGGACCAACTGTCACACCCACAACAGTCTTTTCCGCACAGCCTGGGCAAGCGGCTTTATCCGGGACGCGGCTAGGAGTGTCTTGAGGTGCTCCCGCCTTGCGGCACCGTACCCATCCAGCATCTCGAAAAGCCGGGCGAGGTGGATGTCGCCGAGCGCCAGAAGTGTATCCCGGATCATCCTCACCTCGTTTCGATCCTCATTAGGAACCCATCGCGCACCTCGCTGCAGGAACGATTCGACAGCCCGGAGAAACGCTTCGGCATCGACCCGGGAGAAGCTGGGAGAGTCATGACCTCGTCGGTGCTCGGTGTATGGCACGTGGTGTTTCAGCGTGTGACCGCAGAGGAGTTCGTCGAGGGCTGGCGAGCCACCGTTGGCTTTGCAGTTCAGCGGAAATCCGGCCTCAAGCAGGACTTCTAGCATCTTGTCATCGCCGAGAAACACCGCCCTCCCGATCAGCTCCGCGGAATCGTCCTTGGCCGGGCTCGGTTTGAGTGCCGCGAAGAAGCCGGCCTTCCCCGTGAACATGGAGATCGAGACAGTGGATTCCCCGTCCGACAAGCGCCCGCGTTCATCGAGATAAGGTACGATCCGGTGGGGATCGAAGCCAGTTCGGAGGAAGCGTATCACACTGGCGACATGTCCCAGATTCGCGTGCGTGACCATGGCGGAATAAAGTTGGTCCTCTACTTCCTTGGAGCGGAGACCGAGGTGCTCAACGATTTCCAGTGTGCCCTTGGCGTTCCTCATGGCACCCCGCAAGATGACGTCACCTGCCGTGAAGTCGGTTCCCGCTGCGTGGAGTTTCCGCGACAGAGCCAAATCCCCGGTAGCGAGCACCTCGACCGGGGCGATGGGCGAGGACCATGAGGGGGCACTGAGGATGAGTGCAGCGAGATCCGCCCTGCGACGGCGTTGTGCTCCCTCATAGGATTTTTCAAGGTCCCACTGCGCGTGGTCGTACCGTAGCAGGATTTCGACCAAGCTGTGGAAGCCCCGGTCAACGGAGATGAACAGAGGCGTCCACTTCCGCGTCTTGCGCAACCGCACCGTACCAACATTTTCAAGAAGCCGCTGGGCGTCGAAAAGCCTTCCCACCTTACAAAAAGCCTTGAGGCGGTCACGGCGACGGGCATCGAGATAATCCAGCACGGCGTTTCTGGATCATAGACAATGCTTGCCCGCGGTCCAGACCTCAAAGCCTTGGCATCACAGAATCGCGATGAGGCGTGCCCGGGATGAGCGACATGGACATCTACAACCTCACGCGGGACGTGTTCCTCCACTACAAGCCCTAGAACTCGGAGCCGCCGGAGGAGTGACGGCGTTCGAAAGGCGTGATAATGAGTTCTTGTGACCGCCACCGAATATCGAGAAGCCATCGACGCGTTACCTTTCGGCAAGCGGCTTCCGGGCGCGGTCTATTTCATCGATCCCGGCGACGATCCTCGAATCTCATCTCTGCTCCGGATCACGGTGGCTGAACTGCGGAAGCGCATGGAAATCGGCATGGAGTTCAACCTGCTGAAATTCCACACCGCCTCGCCGAAGATCTCGTTCCTTGGCTATCCGGATTTTGAAAAAGACCCGCATCCCGCCTTGAAGGAGGCTGTCATCGTCGATCTTGTGACTGGCAAAACCCGCCGCGATGACTACCGCGCCCGCGCCAACCCGCCGGTCCTCCACCGCAAGGAAACTTTCCTGCCGCCGGAGCACCCGCTGTATGAAAAGTTCTCGAAGCTCACGCGCCAAGAGGAGGAGGCAGGCTTGTTGGAAGACACTTCACGGATTGGCTTCCGCCTGAACTGGGAACGAGCACTCGCTGAAAAAGGCCTTGGTTTCAAAAGCCATCGACTTATTGAAACAGGGCCGGGTAATTCCGTGACCCACGCAGCGCCGAAGAAGAAAATCCACCGGCACAAGACCGCCCTCGTCCGCCGCGAAATTTCCAAACCAGTCAAGACGCTGCTGGAGCTCGGCCAACTGCGGCGAGGTGAATCATTCTTCGACTATGGCTGCGGCCACGGTGGCGACGTTGAGGCGATCGGGAAACTTGGGCATCCCTCCAACGGCTGGGATCCGGTCCATGCTCCCGACGAGCCAAAGCAATCCGCTGACGTGGTCAATCTCGGCTTCGTCCTCAACGTCATCGAAGATCCAGCGGAGCGCATCGAGGCCGTGTTGGACGCGTGGCACCACACACTCCGCGTGCTGCTCGTCTCCACACTCATCGCCGGGCAAGAGGCCTACGATAACGTTCTAACATTCGGCGACGGCGTGATCACCCGCCGCGACACGTTCCAAAAGTTTTTTGAGCCCGCTGACATCCAGGCCTTGCTCGAAGACACCTTGCACACGGAAGCCGTGCCGGTTGGCCTCGGCATCTATCTGGTCTTCCGCGATACGGCAGAGCTCCACGACTTCCTCGCCCAGCGCTCGCGCCGTTTCATCGACTGGGAATCGCTTTCACGCCGCTTGGGACTGCTGAAGGCACTCCGGGCCAAACGCGATCCCTACGATACCCACCGCGAACTGCTCGATGACTTTTGGGAATCAGTACTCGTGTTAGGAAGAATTCCGCGTGAGGAGGAGTTTGGTCGTCTGCTAGAAGTGCGCCAAGCCTGCGGTTCCCTACCGCGGGCGCTTCAGCTATTCATTGATCGTTTCGGAGAGCCTACATTTGTCGCCGCCCGTCAGCGCCGGAAGGAGGATTTGCTGGTCTTCATCGCCGCGGCTCAACTCCGCCGCAAAATCCCGTTCAACCAGCTCTCTCTCCGCCTCCAGCGCGATCTTCGTGCGTTCTTCGGCAGCTACATCAATGCAGAGGAAAAAGCCCGCGAACTCATGTTCGCCGCCGGCGATTCGGACGAGTTGGAAATCGCTGCCGCTCAGCTTGACTTCGGCTTCCTCGACCCGCGAGAAGGCCACTACACCATTCACCGTAGTCTGCTCGACGAACTCCCGGTCATCCTCCGTGTCTATGTCGAGTGCGCGGCCCGCCTTTACGGCGATCCCCGCGAGGCCGACCTCATCAAGATCCACCTTCACTCCCGCAAACTCACCTTCCATTATTACCGCGACTTTGACACCACGCCACTTCCCGAACTGCTCACCCGCATCAAGATCGACCTCAAGCGGCTCTTCGTCACCGTCATCGACCACACCACCGGCCCCGAGCACCAGCTCCTGTTTTTCAAGGAACGCTTCCTCGCCAAAGACCACCCGGACCGACCGAAGATGGACCGATTCAGCGCCAAACTCCGCAAGCTCGGCTTGCGCGAGGAAACCATCGGTTACGGCCCCTCGAAGGAAAAGTGGGAGGCATTTCGAGTGGCCTCTCAATCCCAGGATCTTCGCATGGGACACTAAATCAACGGCCTTGGGATCATCTGTTTCCAACAAGCGCCTGGTCCGTTGCCTTGACCAACTCCTTGAGAAACCCAATTGCCTTTGCCAAATCATCACGCTTCACCGGATGGGGTGCTGCTTTCCCTCCAGCAGTGGTCGAGCGGTGAACCACGTCGCCACGCTTTGAGAGCAGCAAGTCCAAGCGCTTCTTCGCTTCGGCCGGACTGAAATTCAGCAACGTCCAGTTGGTGGTAACGTCAATTCGCAGGTAGTCCAGAAACAGCTTCTTGGTTTTCTCCGAGTTCGGATTATGGAATCGCTTCAACTCCTCTTCCAGACTCCGGGTAACGAACTCTCCGATCGGACTTCCGTTCACGATTTGCAACCGGTCTTGGATCGCCTCGCGAATACGGTCTTCGACATAGGTTTCCCAAGCAGTGAAAGCCATCACAAGCCCGGAACGTTTCAGCACCTCGGCATCATCGGGCGACTCCTTGTGGAGCCTGTCGAAATGGGCTAGCAGGACTTGGGAGTCTTTGATCGTCTCGTTGAAGGTTTCGGCGGAATGGGACATGGAGCATCCGCATGATCGCGGTGGCCCACTGTTGGGAAAACGAGCGATTGAGTCAATGGCGTGACCCATCATGAGAAAAGGCGAGACTTCTTGTTCGTCCCGGAACTCAATCCCACTTCGCCTACAGCAATCCGGAAACTCTTCCCGCCACGGCTTCCCAATCCACCTCCGGCGTCAGGTGACACCAACTCAGACGGATTGCCTCATTCGCCTCGTCGTCACCGTAGCCCATCGCTTTGATCACATGGCTGGGAGTGTAGCTGCTGCTGGTGCATGCCGAGCCGTTGGAAATCGCCACCAAATCCTTGAGTGCTACGATCAGGGCCTCGGAGTCGATTCCCGGAAACGCGAGGTTCAGCACGTGATCCATCGTTTCCTCGGGCCTGCCGTGAATCCGTGGGGAGAGCGATGAGAATGCGGCCAGCGCTGCGTCCTTGATTTTGCGGCAATGTTTGCGGCGCTTCTCATGTTGTTTGAGTGCGACTTCGGCGGCCATACCCAAAGCGGCGACATGCGCCACCGGCAAGGTGCCGGGGCGGAGTCCGCGTTCCTGGCCACCGCCGTAGAACAGCGGTTTGAGCGGCGGACGGTCGTAGCCTCGCCGACGGAGGATCAACGCTCCGATTCCTTTGGGCGCATAAATCTTGTGGCCGCTCACTGAAATCAGATCGATCCGACCATTGCGTAATGGCTCGATGTCTTTCCCGAACGCCTGTGCGGCGTCCGTATGGAGAAAAGCGTCGTGTCCTTCCAAGACGGCGGAGATTTCTGCCAACGGCTGCCGCACGCCGGTTTCGTTGTTGGAGGCCATGATTGAAACCAGCAAGGTGTCCGGCCGGAGTGACAGCTTGAGCTGGTCCACGTCCACCCGTCCTTGATCGTCCGAATTCAGCCAGGTCACCTCGAAGCCCTGCTTCTCCAAAGCTTCCAGCGGCTCGATCACCGCCTTGTGTTCCAACCGCGTCCCGATCAGGTGCAGCTTGCCATGCTCTCTGCCGTAATCCGCCAGTCCGAGGATGGCCAGGTTGTTGGATTCCGTTGCGCCACTGGTGAAAATCACTTCATCGCGTTTCGCTCCCCCCACGGCGGCCACTTGGTCGCGGGCTTTCTGGACCGCCTGCTTGGCGCGGGAACCATATTCATGCGTCCGACTCCCTTCGTTCCCGAATTCTTCGGTCAGGTAGCGAAACAGCACGTCTCGCACCTCGGGGTCGAGCGGCGTAGTGGCGTTGCAATCGAGATAAACGGGGCTGATGTTTGCCTTTTCTTTCAATGTATGTGTTTTTGTTGACAGTGAATAACAGACACGCAAGAATCTTCGCATACAGTGTGTGCAAGACAACCACAAATCCAAATAAAGCCATGCTGCTGAATCAAATCCTGAATCCCAAGCCCACCGCTTATTCCGCTGTCACTGCCGAAGCAACTGCCATCTAGGCCGATCCCGCCGCCACTTCATCCCTCAACCCTCACGATGGACCCCACCGAACCCCATTTCTGCTTTCCCGTCATCCGGGGCCTCCAGGCACGGCGCGAGTACTACATTGCCATGTGGACGTTGCGCAACCTGTCCAAGATCTCGATTTACGACGAGGACGAAGTCCCGGCTGAGATGCGCGCGCAGCGGACCCTCAATACCGCGCGGATTCCCGAGATCTCGGACTACATTCTCGACAATCCCGGCGATTATGTGTTCTCCGCCTTGACTGTTTCGATCGACTCCGAAGTGGCTTTTGAAAAAGTGGATGAACAAGGAAAGCTCGGCATGCTCCGGGTGCCGTTAGATGCCAAGTTCATCATCAACGACGGCCAGCACCGCCGGGCCGCCATCAAGGTGGCATTGGAGCAACGCCCGGAACTCGCCCACGAAACCATCGCCATCGTATTCTTTCTCGATGTTGGTTTGCAGCGATCCCAGCAGATGTTCGCCGACCTCAACCGCCATGCCATCCGCCCCAGCCGGTCGCTCGGCCTGCTTTACGACCACCGCAACGAGAAATCCAAGCTCGCCAAGCTCGTCGTTCTTGAATCCGAAAAGTTCCGCGACATTGTCGAAATGGAGAAGTCCTCCCTCGCCAAGCGATCCCGCAAGCTGTTCACCCTGTCCGCTTTCTACAATGCTTGTGCCGACCTCGTGCATGGGTTGGCCACCGGCAATCTCGCCGAAGACGCGGCTCTTGCCCGCGAATACTGGGAGGCCGTGGCGGAGCACTTTCCGGCATGGGAGCAGGTTAGAGAGGGCCGCATGCCCGCCAGTGAAGTGCGTGAGGGATTCATCCACTCCCATGGTATCGCCCTGCAGTCACTCGGAAAGGCCGGCAATGCCCTGCTAACAGCACATCCAAAGGACTGGAAAAAACGCCTCGCCGCCCTCGAAAAGATCGATTGGTCGCGCAAAAATTCCAAACTCTGGGAAGGCCGCGCCATGAGTCTCGGAGTCGTCCAGAAGAGAAACACCAACCTCACCCTCACCACCAACGTCATCAAAAAAGCCCTGGACTTGCCGCTCGAACCCGAAGAGCAAAGAATTGAAACCGCCGCCGGCACGAGAGACCTGAAATGAATCCAGACGCCCTTCAAGCCATCGTCACCGCCGGTGAAAGCGAAACGGTGGAATTCAAGAAATCCACCGCCCAGCTCACCCGTGCCGGTGAGACCCTCTGCGCGTTCCTCAATACCAATGGCGGCCGGGTTTTTATCGGAATCACCCCCGAGGGCAGGATCATCGGCCAGACGGTGGCGGATTCCACGTTGCGCGAGGTTGCTTCCATGCTGTCGCATCTTGAGCCTGCGGCGGCGGTGACGCAGGAGCGGGTCGTGCTTCCCGGCGGCAACGAAGTCTTGGTGCTTGTGGCTCCTGCCTTGGCGGGTCAAGGCCCATTCACCTTCGACGGCAGGCCCTATCATCGCGTCGGATCGACGACCTCCGTGCTGCCGAGGACACGCTATGAGGAACGGATTCTCCAAAACGTGCATCCCCGGCACCGATGGGAAACGATGCCCGCACACGAAATCGCCATCGCCGATCTCGACTCCAACGAGATCTTGCGCACCGTGCGCCTTGGCATCGAAGCCGGACGTTTGCCCGAAGCCACCGGCACCGACATTCCTGAGATCCTCGACCGTTTCGACCTGCGTGTTGACGGCTGCCTGTTGAATGCGGCGGTCGTTCTTTTCGGATCCAAATCCTCTCTTCATTATCCCCAGTGCTCTCTCCGGCTGGCCCGCTTCAAAGGCACCGATAAGAACGAGTTTATCGACAACCGCCAGTATCAGGGCCACGCCTTTCATCTGCTCGACGAGGCAATGACATTCCTGCACCGCCATCTCCCGATCAGCGGCCGCTTTGAAGACCACCGCCTGGAGCGGATCGAAGAATTGCTGATCCCCGTGCCGGCCCTGCGCGAAACCATCGTCAATGCCCTCTGCCACCGCGACTATTCCCATCCCGGTGGTGCGGTCAGCATCGCCGTGTTCGACGACCGTGTGGAAATTTGGAACGACGGCACTCTCCCATTCGGTCTCCGCCCGGAGGACCTCAAGGTGGCTCATGCCTCCCGACCGCGAAATCCGAACATCACCAACGTTTTCTATCGTCGGGGTCTGATCGAGCGCTGGGGCCGTGGCACCAATCGCGTCGTCGAGATCACCGTCGCCGCAGGTAAGCCGGAACCCATCTACACCCAAATGGCAGGTTCTACCGTGGTCACTTTTCCTCTCATCAAATCACTCGCCCCGGAAGTCGCCCCGGAGGTCACCCCGGAAGTCACCCCGGAAGTCACCCCGGAAGTCGCGCGATTCCTTGGAGTCTTCAGCGGCAGTCATCAGCGTAGAGAACTTCAGGAAAAGTTGGCCCTTCGCGACGACGACCACATGCGAAAGGGCTACCTCCTGCCCGCTCTCGAAGCCGGACTCATCGAAATGACCATCCCCGACAAGCCCAACAGCCGCCTCCAGAAATACCGCCTCACCGCCAAGGGCAAATCCCACCTCGGTCTTTCCCGTTGATCCACTTCCTTCTTTCTCGAATCACTGCTCACTTTCCGCACCATCCCCATGCCAGCCAAGATCAAAACACCTCCTGCGCAATCCGGTTCGCTCCCGGTTGAGGAACCTATGGCCATTCGTTCGACACGCTACTCCGGTTTCACGGAGCTAGGATTCAAACAGACCCTTGAAGTTCTCTGTGAGGAAATTCGTGAACTTTACCTGGAGGATCAAGTTCCATGGATCATTGGCTACTCTGGCGGTAAGGACTCCACCGCTACTCTCCAGCTAATCTGGATGGCCCTCAAAGAGCTACCTGCTGACCGTAAGACCAAGACAGTTCATGTCATATCGACCGATACGCTTGTTGAGAATCCAATCGTGTCATCCTGGGTCCGACGGTCTATCGAGGTAATGGACAAGGCGGCCCAAGAACAAGGCGTACCTATTAAGCCTAAACTTTTGCATCCAAGAGTTGAAGAGACCTTTTGGGTGAATCTGATTGGACGAGGCTATCCCGCACCCCGGCACAAATTCCGCTGGTGTACAGAGCGGCTAAAAATCCGTCCTTCGAACCGCTTTATCACAGATGTGGTGACCAAAAATGGCGAGGCAATCTTGGTTCTCGGCGCTCGAAAGGAAGAGAGCCAAGCCCGTGCGAAAGTGATGAAGAAGAATGAAAAATACCGCGTGCGGAGTCGGCTCAGTCCAAGCGCGACTCTTGCAGGCTGTCTAATCTACACGCCCGTCGAGGATTGGACCAGTGATGACGTATGGATGTTCCTTACTCAGGTTAAGAACCCTTGGGGACATAATAATAAAGAGCTTTTGAACATGTACGCAGGTGCTTCCGCAGATGGTGAGTGTCCTTTGGTTGTGGACACCAGCACTCCAAGCTGCGGGGATTCTCGCTTCGGCTGTTGGGTTTGTACTTTGGTGGAAAAGGACAAGTCCATGACGGCGATGATTCAAAACGACGCGGAAAAGGAATGGATGCTGCCACTCCTTGAACTTCGCAATGCTCTGGATTTTAGAAGTAATGCCACTGTCGAGGATCCAATGAATTCCGACCATCATCTCCGCGATTTCCGAAGGATGACAGGAGCGATCAATATCATGCAGAGTGGCAAGCCTGTTCCGGGACCCTATACGCAGGAGTCCCGCGAATTATGGCTGATAAAACTACTCAAAGCACAGACGCATATCCGGAAGCGCGGGCCAGAGGATGTGAGAAAGATCGAACTGATCACGCTTGAGGAACTTCAGGAAGTCCGCCGCATTTGGGTGGTGGACAAGCACGAGTTGGAAGATTCTTTGCCTGGTATCTATCAACAAGCGACAGGCGAGCCTTATCCAGGTGCAACATTGGATGACGATCTGGTTCTCGGCGCTACAGAAATGGCACAACTCGCCACAATTTGCGACGGAGATCGACTTCACTACGAACTGTCCCGTGAATTGCTCAGCCTGACTCGCCAGCAGAGGAACGCCGCCCGCCGTGCCGGACTATTCGAAAAACTTGAGAAGACTTTCAGCAAACATTTTTATGACGACAGGGAGGACGCAGTGAACCGGGCTCGTGGCATCGCTGATGATCGTCAACGTCGCCGTGATGCAAACTCCGTGTTTGGTGATGGCTAGGAACCCTCCAGTTCTCAAAACACTGCATTTACCCAGATATGATTCTCGATTATTTATGCCTTGATAACTTTGGCGCTTACTGCGGGCGTCAGGAAGCTCATCTAACGCCGGAAGAAGGTCGGCCCGTCATTCTGTTTGGCGGCATGAACGGCGGTGGCAAGACCACCTTGCTTGATGCCATGCAGCTCGCGCTCTATGGCTCCAAAGCGAAACTTTCGAACCGTGGCCGCATGGGTTACCGCGACTACCTGCGGGACTGCATCAACCGGAATGCTGATCCGGGAGAGGGGGCTGGCGTCATACTCCGCTTCCGAAGAACCGTGGAAGGTCGCGTAAGCCATTTCGAGCTGCAACGCACTTGGCGCTTGGGCGTGAAAGGGATCGAGGAAACCCTGCGTGTGCTGCGCGACGGAGAACGCGACGACCTCTTTACCGATCACTGGGATGAAGTTATTGAATCCTACCTCCCGGTAGGCATCTCCAATCTATTCTTCTTCGACGGTGAGCAAATCAAGGATCTTGCCGAGGGGGACAATTCCGCGGCGATTCTCGGTACAGCGATCAGCTCATTGCTAGGTTTGGATTTGGTGGACCGTCTGGAAGGCGATCTACGGGTTTTCGAACGGCGCAAAAAGACGGAAGGATTGGATCCCGAAGCAGCCCGCTTGCTGGAGATCGCACAAGCCGAAGTTGAGCATCTGGATCGCGAGCAAGAGCGCCTCGCCATGGAAAGCGGAGCCTTGGTCAATGAGGCGGGCCGCCTCGGCAAGGATCTCCAGGAACGGGAGGCAAGCTTTCGTTCCGAAGGTGGGGACCTCTTCCTCCGACGCAAGGAGTTCGAGACAGAACAAGCCTCACTGAAGAAGCAACTGGCCGATGCGGAGTCGCGCTTGAGAGAACTTGCTGCCGGACCATTGCCCCTCCTCATGGTGGATCACCTTCTTGCTGAAGTGGAGACCCAAGCTAACAAGGAAACCGAGATCCGTCACAATCAACTGTTGGTGGAAGCGATGGAAGAACGGGACGATTTCATTCTTGAAATGTTAAAGTCGGAGAAGCTCGCCGCCGCAGAAGCCATCAAGAAGGTATCCAAGGAGTTGGCATTGGATCGCAGTTATCGCATCGGTCTGGCTTCGGAGCCTCTATTGCTCGATGCTGATCCCCATTTTCCCGCGCAGGTGGCACACCTCCGGGCCAAGGTTCTACCGGATGCCATACAAGCCTCCCGTGAATTGCTCGCCCTGATCCGCGATCTGGAAGAGAAAATCGCCCGCCTGGATGGCGATTTGGGGCGCGTGCCCGAGGAAGGACGCATTGCCAGTTTCCAAAAGGAGCTGGACGATTCCAGACGACTGCATGCTGAAAAGATTGCGGAACTGGAAGCTCTGCAAATCCGCCGCGATGTGATGACCCGCCAACGCAGCGAAGCGGAAGCCCGGCTGGACCGCTTTGGCGACCGCGACATCGATGCAAAAGTGGCCGAGGATGATCGTCAACGGATGCTCAAGCACTCGAAGCGTGTGCGTGAAACCCTTGGTAAGTTCCGCACCGAGGTGATCCGCCGCCATGTTTCGAACATGGAGGCTCTTATGCTGGAAGCCTTCCGGACACTTCTCCGCAAGAGCGACCTGGTCCATGGTCTCACCATCAATCCCGAGACCTTCCAAATCACGCTGACCGGCCGGGGCAACCAACCCTTGCCATTCGACCGGCTGTCTGCCGGAGAACGTCAGCTACTCGCGACCGCCTTGCTATGGGGCCTTGCCCGAGCTTCCGGCCGTCCGGTTCCCACGATCATCGACACGCCGCTTGGCCGTCTGGATTCCTCTCACCGCCGCCATCTGGTAGAACGTTACTTCCCCTTTGCCTCGCACCAGGTGATCTTGCTATCGACTGACGAGGAAATTGTCGGCGGCTATCACAAGGCTCTCGCCCCATTCGTGGCCCGCCACTACCGCCTCGCCCATGATGAGGCCCTTGGCCAAACCCACATTGAATCCGGATATTTTGAAACTCATGAATCCACCCATTGAAACAGTTCGAATCAGTAAACAAGGGCGTGATCAACTCATCAAGGTTCGTCGCCAAACAGGTATCGAGAATTGGAATATTCTCTGCCGCTGGGCGCTGTGTGTGTCACTTAGGGAACCAACTCCGCCAGCACAACCCAGAGAAAAGCTGGATGGAGGGGTCGAGATGACGTGGAAAGTCTTTGCAGGGGAGGAGAGTGAAACCCTTGCCGCACTAATTCATTTGAGGACTGAAAAGGATGGCCTGGGAAAATCCGCTGACGGTCCAGGTAAATGCCTGCGTGCTCACGTCAATCGTGGACTTTCCTACCTAGCATCAGGCAAAGAAACCAGATCGATTGGCGACTTTATCGAGCGATGGCCTCGTTAGCTTCTGAGTATCTCCATGATTGGTCTAAATCAAATCGGTCACATCGGCCTTAGTTTCACGTTTGATTGAAGAATCCAGTAGAACTCCCACAAGTTCAGAAAGGGCCTTTGATGGGGTTGAAATCCTACGCTGCATTTCTTCCAGTCCAAAATTCGCATACTCTTCAAACGCAGTAATCAGCTTGTTTTGCTGCTCCTCGTCGTTCCGAAGATGATCGCTGGTCTCACTGTCAGCGAACCCGAGCAAATACAGAAATCCCCGCCATCCAGGCGTGCTGAAATAGGATTCTGGCATGGCTTTATTACCCTCAACTTTTTGGAGAGGTGTTCTGCCGCCTTGGCTTACTCCGTATGCTGAAGCAAATAACAACACCCTCCAAATATCCCGAAAGATCGCATGCTCACCGGATGTGAGCGATTTCACGAACTCTTCATGTCGGACGTCTCGTTGGATTCTTCTCATGGTTCAAATTCTTTGATTTCGGTGAACTCTTCCTCACTTTGGAAATATTGCTGCACCGTCTGACCATCGACAACCAGTTGCGGCTGTGCCCGGTCCGGGATTGATGGCCCGTGGTAGGCGAGGTAGTAACGCTTTCCGATTCGGCCGGTTTCGCGAAGTGCGTCTGCCACGTCACCATCGAACTGGCGGGGGCTGACGAGCAGTACGACTTGCGGAGCGAGATCCGGCACCCATTTAGCCACTCCGAATCGGAAAATGCTAAGTGACCCGAATGGGGAATCAGTCACCAATGGATATTCGTTACCGGAGAGTCCTTTGAGAATTGTTGGAATCTCGGATCGCTTGCGAGCTAGAGCCAAAAGGCTGGCGATAAACACAAGTGATGTGACCTGTCGCTGGCCGGTGCTGAGAGCGACGTCGATCTCCGTCACTTCCTCGCCGGCTTCGCTGCCGGGAATTTTCTTCCGGATGCGTAGTTTGTAGTCCGGGCTGAGTTCAGCCCAATATTCCCTGTCGATGATTTTGCGAAAGTGGCTGTCAATCTCATCGTTGAGGATTGGCCGGAGTTCAGCGGTTTCCGCGTCGAGAATGGCTTGAAGGACACGACTACATTCTTCCACCGCATCCACCCTCCGCTGGGCGCGGGCTGCGACTTCGATCTGATCTTCAATCTGTTTGATCTGTTCCGTGAGCCTCACGAGGTCTTCCTTGCAGCCATCAAGGTCTCGATCCAAAGCTCCTAGCTTTGCGTTTTGTGCATCCTTTTCGAGGAGGTGGGCCTTGCGCTTGGCCTCCAAGCTTTGGACCTCTTCGTCGTCCTTTCCGCCCAAGGCCTGATGGATCTCGTTAATGTCCTCCTCGCGATTACGGATTTCCGTATTTAGTTCGAGACGCTCACCATTGAGCTGGCCCAATTGATCCCTGGTCTGCTGTGCAACCCCTGAGAGCACTCCCATGGAGTGATCAATCGCGCTGACCGCGTTGTTGAAGTCTTGGTTTGGGGCTCTGGAGAGTTGTTTTTGGACGGCCACGTATTCCGGGCTTCCGGTGGGGAGATGGCGCTCACAGATGCAGATTCCGGATTCAAGAAGATCTTTGAGGAAGGTGTCGATGACTGGAGCTGGAATCATATTGCGATCTCGGAGGTCCCGCATGATCTCACCGCCGCGTCTGACGAGTTCGCCGGTGAACACCGTGTAGCCATCTTCCGCAACCAGCTTGGAAAGCCGTCGTACAACATCGTCTCGCCGGTTGATGAGTTCTGCCAATTCATCTTGGAGCCGAATCCGCTTCGCTTGAAGCTCGTGCGCCGCTCGGTTAGCATTCAGTCGATTGTCGATGGTGGTCATCTCCGAATCGATAGCCTTGAGATTGACGCGGATCTGATTCTTTGAATCTTCGAGATCCTTGATCTTGTTCTCGGCCTGCTCCATCTCGACTAGGAGGCTGCGTTTCTCGTCACTCGTATTATCACGCAGCTCCTTGATGAACTTACCACGGACATTCTGATGCTGGAGATCCTCGATGGTCGTGCGAAGAAGTTTTAAGCCGAGCATCTGGTGGATAGCTGACGTAACTTGGGCACTGTTTTTTTCCATGGCGAGGTGATCGATTCGCTCACCATTGAAAAAGAGGAATGCGCTGATAGCATCGGGGACGATCGTCTGGATGCGCCGCTGCGGATTGTCCAACGCGATCGTCTGCCCATCGCGCATGACTTCCAAGCTAAGCCTTGCCCGCTTCGGGTCGGACCGTTGTTCGGCCAATGTCAGTTCACGAGTGAGAATGTAGCGGTCGCCATCATGCTTGAAACTGACTTGGACGCTGGCCGAGATGCGCGTGGCATCTTTTGAATGCGCGGCTAAACCCTCATGCATCAGACTTTCCGGCTTCTCGAAGTCCTCAGTGAAGCCCTCCTGTCCATACAACGCCCATAAGAGGGCATTGAGAAGAGTGGTTTTGCCGAATCCATTCTCGGCATGAACTAAAGTGACGTTCCGCTCCCGTAAATCGGAAAAGACGATCTCCTGCCGCCCCTTGAATTGACGGAAATTTTCGAGGACAATGCGTTCTAGGATCATTTGATGAGACGGCGGACGTGTTCGTAAAGGCGGGTGTGGATGTCCGAGCGCCGTTTCAAGTGCTGGACATCCCGTTCCTCACGGAGGATCTCTCGGATAAGAGATTGGTGGTCGGGAGAGGCCGCTTTGAAGATCTCCAAAGCAAGATTAGGTGGTGGGGCCGGAATGCCCTGTTTTTGTTCTAATGCACTCATAAATTACGTCCTATAACTGAATGAAGATTCTTACTAAGGTTAACCTCAAAGGGGGTTAATGCGTCTATGGCACGCTTGAGTGTGCAAAATGGACCTAGGCTAGCAAGCGCACTTGCGATCTGGCGGCCTGAGCGCAACACTATCTCCAAGCCGCTCGCTGCATCCTGTAACCCGGGTTTGAACTCGGAATTTGATAGGAACATGAAAATGCTTCCCATTCCAGAAATCGAAGAATCGACTCCGGTGCATTTGCAGTATTCCGACCACTTCGGGAGTCTGCGAAGGAGTAAAAACTTCGAATAGTCTGACAAAAGGACTTCCTTGTTTAATTGTGAATCTGGGCCCGAACTCTTAGATTGAACGAAGATGCAAATGTTGCGCAAATTCCCATTTGAAAAGGAACCGAGAAGATCAATTCCGCCATCACCAGAGGTATCGGTGATGAAGATTCTCGTGCAACCGATTGCATAGAGATAGCATGCAACGTAGCCGAGAAACTCCCGGGGCTTTGCATTCCGAATGGCTTGAAGTATCGCACAATAATCACCCGAAAGGGGAGTCTTTCCAGAGATTTCAGTAAATTTTGGATGAGGCCACGTGATTAGGTTTCCCGTCTGATTGAGAATATGCAACGGGCTCTTGAGGTCTAGATCATCCCATTCATTGCACTTGTCTACAATTAGCTGAAGAAGAAATCCAAGATTCCTTTCAGCAAACTCGAAAGATGTTATTTTCGGGAAACCGCTAGCCTGTAGGTATTCCAAAAATTTTGTCTGTGTATTGATTTTGTGTTCTGGCGTCGGAATAACCACATGCTCAGAAAAGAGCTTGCGTGCAAATAGACGGACTTCTGTTTCTCCAGGCGATGCCATGATTAAATTTTATTAACCCCATTTTTTTCAATAACTGCTGCCGCCATCGAAGATAGCTTCTCGATCTTTTTCATGATGCGATCAAGGTTCTCAATTACTTCTTCTGGATTTTCGGCAAACGAAGAGCCTGGGATGTCATTAATTAATTCTTCTGCCTTTAATAACGCTGTTCTCCAATCAAACTTAAAGTCTACATCTTTTAATTTTTGATGTGCCGCCTCAATCTCGATTTCATGCCTATCAATTTGATCAAGGAGGGAGTCCTGCTTTGATGATAAAAGCTTTCCAAGGTATTGTATTTGTCGGGGATCATGAATTCGGCGAAGCTTGTCTTCATGTTCTTCGTCCGGCGTGATCCAAGCATAGAATTGCTTTAAATTCTCGGGTTCTGTGAAACGACTCTCTTGATCACTCCAACCCAGCCATTTCTTAACCTCCTTTTGTCGAATAGCCTCTTCAAAGAGGCTGTAGTATTTATTTTCGGCTTGGCTTTGGAACTCCGAGTCTTTGCGCATTTGCTCCAAAGCTTTATAGCTGCGGTAGCGTCTGCCAACTGCCTGAGCCGATAGTCCGAATCGTTGCCCTGCTTCGGTCAAAGAAAGTCCTTCTCGATCAATCTGATCAGCGACGAGCTTTCCTTGTTGGGCAGGCATCCAGTCGCGGATGCCTCCGATGTGGCGAATCCCTTGTAGGATCCAGGCAATGTCTTTCGTTTCATCTCCACGATACACCAGGACCTCTATTTTATCTGTTCTTTTGAAAAGATTATCAAGGTAATCATCAGTAATGCCTTCTTCTGAAACCGTGCCGAGCTGAATAGCTTCTCTAAGAGCCTTCAATGCAGCCAGTCTTCGATTGCCCTCGATCGCAATATATTTCCCGGGACATCCTGCAAGTTCTCTGACCACAATTCGATCCAGAGGGAGAAATCCATTTCGTAGCATGCTGTTACGTAGCTCTTCAAGTCCATGAGACTTGATTCGCTCCATGGCGCGAGTTTGGTGGACATCTTCAGGCACTTTTAAATCGGCCACATCGCCACTTGATCGTGTTTGTTCAGACCAGAATCTTGGATTATTCGGATCCAAATACAAATCAGTGACACTCACGGTTATTTCTTCAAGTTGATCGTTGTACATAAAGTTTGAAGGATGGTCTCAGTGAGATATTAGGTTGTAGTTCAAACGCAACTCACGAAGTGTATGGAGTGCCTCTGGCCCGTTCTCAGCAGTCTGACAGAACTCGGTGATTCGCTTGAGTTCGCGTTGAAAAAAGCTGCGCTCAAGATTGAAAGCATCGTCATCGAGTGTTCCTCCAAAGTCAGGCGGCTGGATGATGAAGTCATAAATGGTGGCGCGTTTCTTGCCGGGAGCATGTCTGAGCAAACGTCCCCGCCGCTGCACAAACTGCCGGGGATTGCTAGAGCTGGCGAGCAGGAAGCCCATGCGGAGGTCGGGGAGATCGATGCCTTCGTCCAGGCAGCGGATTGCAACCACACCGTCAAGAAAACCGCTGGCAAGATCCCTGAGGATCTCCTCGCGTTCTTCCGAGGTTTCCCGGTAGGTGAAGTTCCGCACGCGGAGACCATGCTTTTCACCCAACAAACGCGAAACTGCCTGGATCTGGCGGACATCTTCGTCAGTGATGGAATCGGTGGTGCGTCCATCGCCGCAGTAGAAGAGCGCCTTCTTGGGGCGTTCGGGAAGGGAGCTGATGACCCGGTCCAGAGCGTCCTGTTTGTTGACGGCGCTTCCCAGCAGCCTGGCGCGGCGGATGAGCAGGCGCATCGCGGCTTGGCCGACTTCCTCGTTCTTGTCCTTGTCCTTCCCGCCGATCATCCGCCCGAGCTTGGCGGTGATTTCCGCATATTCCTCGGCTTCGGTATCGCTGAGGGAAACGAGGACAGGGTGGTATCGGTATTGGCAGAGCTGCCCTTCAGCGATGGCACGAGCGAGTGTGAATTCGTAAACAATGCCGCCGAAGTAATCGACGATGGCTTGGGTGCCGACGGGGTCGTGGTGGCGCTCCGGGGTGGCGGATAGGCCGAGGCGGAGTTGGATACCCTCGGGAAGCGCCTTCTGAATATTCTCCGCCCCGAGGTTGTGGCACTCGTCGGCAATCAGCAGGTGATGGAACCCGTCCACCCGCGGGCGGATCCGGCTTTGAAAGGCATCGCTTTGGAAAGTGGCGTTGGTGGTGACGATCGCGTGGACCTTGGAAAGTCCGGCGGCGAGACGCTGGTAGCCTTCCTCAAGTAGCGTTTCCCAGCGTTGACGGCCCTCATAACAGGCGACCGGGCGCAAGCCGAAGGCTGCCATTTCACGCAGCCACTGCCGGCAAAGATTGATGAAGGGGCAGACGACGATCAGAACCAACGGCGTATTTTTTTCAGCAACCTTGCTGGCGAGAACGAGAGCGGTGACGGTTTTTCCCGATCCCGTGGCCATGGCGAGAATACCTTTGCCGCCGGCCTTGCTCCACGCACGGATGGCATCTCCTTGATAGAGCCGGAGGTCAAATCCTGGCGGGGGCCGGAAGAACTCGCTTTGGCCGGCGTCGTTCACGGAACTCAGCAGGAATCCGGGTGGCGGCCGTTTCGGGTCGCGGAAGTATTCCAAAAGTTCACTGCCGGCCTTGGTGAAATCGATAACCCGGAGTCCGGGAGTCGTGTCATCCCAGAGAGCGTCGAAATCTTTGATCTTCTGAGCCACGCGTTCATCGGGATCAATCCAAGAGCGAAAGACGTCCACGCTCTCGAAATTTTCCACCAAACCACCCGCCGTCTCGTTGGATGACCCGGAAAAGGCGACGTGCTCATCCTCCTCGTCGGTGAAGATGCCGGTTTTCTCATGGAAAATGCCGCGTGAGATGTTGCCGTCCTCGTCGAGTCTCAAGGCCAAGCGGATTTCAAGACAACCTGATGCGGCCAGCCAGGCCAAGGCATTAAGGCGGTCCCGAAGAAGCGCATCTTCGATCTCGATCATGCTGCGGGCGACGATTGCCCGTAAGGCATCTTGGGGACGTTCCGCCGCAGTCTTGAGCGCTTCCACGTCCCCCGGCTCCAGATGGGGCGACGCAACCAGCCGCATCGTGCCTTTCCGGGAGGCGAGGCTGGCGATTCCCCGGGCCGCAAGGCCCAAGCCAAAACTGGTGAAATACCCGGCGGCCCTGCGGTAGAGGATGGACTGCTCCAGGCAAGGGACGAAAAGATCCTTCACCATGTCGCCACGACCGGTGCGGTAAGAGAGCTGAAGTTTGAGTTGATTGAGCGGCACTCTTAAATCCTTGCCCCTAGCTCACAGCGACTTGAGGCACTTGACCAGCAATTACGGAGGTTTCGGGCCATTGAGGCTCCCTGCGTGGCAGCATTTAGATGAGGCCCTGATCGGCTGGCGGAGGCGATGCAACCCACTCGGCGAGTCGCCAAGGGAAAGAGGCCGGACCATCCCGCTGGAGCACTAATTCCATCTCGGTGAGCCCGACCTCCGCGAGATCCTCGATCAGTTTGGCGAGTTCGTTCTCATCGGTGGCCATATCAGCGTTCGCCAGGCAGCTCATTCCCAGGATGAGCATTTGTGGCATCAAACCCTGTGAACGAAAAATCGCGAGGTCGATGGGACCGGGTTGATTGATGAAACTGCGGCAGGTCACGCCACGGGCGTTTCCTCCACGGGCGAATCCTATGGCAGCCGCGGTGACCAGCAAATGGGCGTAGGTCTCGAAACAGGTCTGCTTGTGGGGATCGGAGTGGCGGGAGCAGAACGGAAGCAGTTCGCTCGCGCTGGCAGGGGTACGGATACTGGCCATGATTCAGAGTTCGTGGAAGGAGCTGAAAGAGGGTTGGCCCGCTGGAATGGGTTCCCGCAGATCGACGGTGTTGCCTTTCCAATGGAAGCGGAATGACTCGGGATCATTCGGGGTGACCGGAGTGTGCAGCCTGACGCCGTAAACCCGGGAGATGTGCGGCTCCAAGGTTTCGCGAACGCTATCCGGCCAGTTTTGTTTGGCCAACAGCAGGAGCATTTGCGGTGCCTTACCAGGAAGGAACTCGGCGATGGCCTTCATGAAATTCGGATCGGCGCTGGTGAACGGAGAGTCGAGGACAAATGACTGGTCTCCCAACAACCGGACGCCAAGACCTGCGGAGGTCATGTCCTCGTTGATCATCGTTCGCATTTCCGCAAGGGCGATAACGAAGGCGAGGTTGAGAACCTGTTGCTCGCCGCCACCTGGATTGGTGACGACCAGATTGCTGCGGTCGTGCATGGAGGGAAGGAAGTTTTCCCGGTCGATCCATGCTGTGTTGCCGCTGGTGGCGACACCGAAGTAGTGGGTCAACCGCTCCTGGAGGATGCCGTGGACTGCCTGACGGAACTTGGTTTCACCTTCGGTCAACTGGGCTTGGAGGTTCCTCGCCATTTCGATGGCTTTCGCGATGCCCTCCATTTTGTCGGCTCCCTTTTTAGGACGGGCTTTGGCGAGTTCGGTGGCAAGGCCGGCCAAGGTGCTTTCCTGACGGCGGATGGATTCGGCTTTTTCGGATTGTGATCGCTGGTTGTCGGAAATTTCCCGTTCGGCCCTGCGAACGAGGTTCACCAGTTCTGAGAAGCGGTCGATGGAAGCCTGCTCGATTTTCGGCATCAGTCCTTCGATGGCGTCCTGCGCACGCTTGAGCAAGGCGACGGCCGCGCTACGTTCCGCGGTCAAACGCGTGAGGCGGGCCGGGAACGCCGCGGCTTTCTTTCTCAAGACACTTTCCTTACCACCTTCAAGCGCGTCTGCGAGGGCGACGAGATCACGGTTGGTCTGGGCGGCGAGGGTGAGGCCAAGGTATTTGGTGAGTTCCTCGCGCTTCGTCGCGTCGAGACAGGTGCCGCACACGCAATGCTCGCCCTTGAGCAATCTCTCGATGAATCCCTTGCTAACATCGGCGGGCAATAGGTTGCGGGTTCGCAGATCTTCCAAATGCCGATCGGCGGGTCCGAAAGCGGGTTCTAGCAACGGAATGGCCAGAGTGCTTTTAACGAGATCGCAGACTTGGCTGTCGGCGGTCCTGATCGCCTGTTGGGCCTGCTGCTCGTCGAGTTTGTGTTTTTGAAGTTGAGCGTAGAGATCCTGAGACGCTTTGGCCTGAGAGCTGACTTCGGAGAGTTCGGTGTCCAAACGGGCTTTGGACCTGCCCAACTCGGCCTCGGCCGTTTTCAACGTATTCAGGTCGAGACGGTTGGTCTCTAGGCTGTTGCGGACGACACCTTCCCGATGACGGACATCAAAAAAGGCCTTGTTAGCTCCGGCTTCTTTGGCTTCCTGCTGGGTGAGCGATTGAATCACTGCCTGCACGTTGTTGCGCGCATCTTTCCAGCGGCGGATTTGAAGCACTTTTTTCAGCGGCTCCAGAACGCTGGCGGTCGCTCCGCGGCCCATTTTTCCGTTGGCGGGTTCGCCTTGGAAGTAGAACCAGGAGAACAAATCCTGCGGGACGGCATTGTCGATTTTTACCTGATAGTGACCATCGTCCGCCGTGAATTTTTCATTGGCGTTGTCCGTTTTTCTCCAAAGGAGCTTCGGCGACTCGGCCATCCATTTAGTTTCGGTGGGACGGCGGGCGGTGATCTGTCGGCGGACGGTGAGCGTCTGGTTATCGGGGAACTTCAACCGGGCCTCAACCCAAGCCTTCACCTCGGTGCCCGTCTTCGTTTCATCCCGGATTACGTCGGTGACGAGTTTCCAAGAGGTCTCCGAGCCCTCTCCACCGAGCGAGCCGTAAAACAGGAAATCGATGGCCCGGAGGATGGTAGTCTTGCCGGTGTTGTTGGGGGCCAGAATGACGACCAGGGAAGTCTCCTCGGGATCGGGAAACTCGATGGTGTTCGTGCCGCCGTAGCGCTGGAAGTTGTGAAGAGTCAAGCGTTCGAAAATCATGATCGTGGGCGGGCTACTTGATTCTCCGGAGAAGCTCGGCTTCCAGCTTCTCCTGCTTGCTCTTTTGGGAGAGTTCCGAATCGGCTTCCAGATTTAAGGTCAGGAGCAGGAGACCTTTGGTCTTGTCATCCAGGGATCCGAAGAAATCACGAAGGACCGTCGGCTTGGGCGCTTTTCTAGGTTTGGCGGGCATGGATGGGGGGATTGAGATGGAAGGATCAGGTTGGGAAATTGATTCGCGGGGTGAGGGAACCGGCGCTCCGAACAATTTCCGCGTAAGTCCCTACGCATGAATTGTCGGTAATTCGGCAAAATTGACAGTTTAAAGATGGTGGGTTTGGAATTGAGACGCCTCAAAAGTTCGATTTCGGCTGCTCGCCGCGATCCCACAGTTTCGGATTTTCCCGCATCTGCGGCCAGCCGGTGGACAATCTGCGTGGCGCCTCCGGGGTGATCCCGACAGCCCGCAGCGAGCGTTATGGCGAATTCCTCGCGGAGGAGCAAAGAACACAAGGCTCATTGCGCTATCGAAAGAAGCTTCAGCGACTTGTTCATAGTGAGGCGTAATCCGTCGCATCAAAACCGCGGCGCATACTGGCCGTATGTTTGGTGTTCCGCAACCAGTCGCGAATGGAATTGGTCGAAGCGTTACAGCTAACATAAGCGGCCCGCCTCAGGCGTGATCAGAAGTGGCCTAGTAAATAGCAAGCCTATCGAAAAAGAGGGCTATTTTTTGACCCAGTAGGCACCGGGGGAGTGGGCAAATGAATGTTTCTTTAGGCAGATGTCTGCATTCAGGCCAGTCAAAAACTCATCGACAGCCCGCGATTCACCCGCCCATTGCGGGAGTCCGTACTGGTCACAGCAGACCACGCCGCCGGGAGTGATGAAGGGATAGAGCTGTGCTAGGGCATAGCGCGTCGGTTCGTAAAGATCGAGGTCTAGATGGAGTAAGGAAATGCGCAGCCCCGAATGCTCACGTAGGAAATGCGGCAAGGTCTCGTGGATGTTTCCGTCGATTAGTTGGCAGCGCTGGAAGTTCCCGGTAATGCTATCGCTGGCATGTAGCTGGAGTAGCAGTTCCAACCCTTCCCTTCGCGCTGCATAAGGCACGGTTGCTTCCGGTGCTTGTGTGTTGTCATACTCTCCGAAGCTTTTTAAGCCTTGGAACCATTCAAACCCGTAGACCAGTCGCGATTGATCAAATGGGCAAAAGGTGTCGAGAAGCGCGGCCCATGTGAAGAAACTGGCACCTTTGTAGACACCCACTTCAACAATGCTTCCTGGAGTGGTCTCAACAAGCTTGAAAATTTCGTAATGCGAGAAGAACCGGGGGAACTCCTGTCGGCGTATGAAGGCAGGCCAGTGGTTCAGAAGGTCCCCCACACCAAAAATGTTTTGCTCCAGAGCTTGAGCCACTCGGGTCTCGAATTTTTCGGCGGGCATGAGGCGATGGGGGATGGAATGGTAAGAGCAGATACACTGCCAGGAGTAATCGGCGTTTCACACGGGAAACAATTCCACACGCTCGCATTGGCAGAGCGTCGGTTGCTGGGTGGGCGGGAGAACTCCAGGACGTTTGACCACCATATTAAAGGCAACAGACCGTCGTTCCCCGTCGCCATGGAATGCCGGTACTTCATGGAGCAGCCAAGAGGGAAAGATCCAGCCTTCTCCCACATGGGGTCTCACGACGTGCCTTTTGAGAACCGGTTGCTGGCTGCTGGGTAGGACATCTCGCGGGATGAAGTCGTAGAGGCGGGCGGCGCTGGCATGCCGCACCTCCAGCAGTGGGTTACTGTGCACAAAGGCAAGGCACCCATCTTCTGCTGTGGCTGTCTCTATCGTCGGCGGCACACATAGGTAAAATACGCCCGACAGAGTACCATTATGAGCGTGGCGCGGATTGTAGTCTTCGGCAAGCTGGCTCACACACCACATGTCATCAAGTTCCAGCGCGCAGGTGGCCCAGTGTCGAGCCACGAACTCGTCTTTGGCGCACAGGGCTGTATATTTCTGCCCCAGTTTCATCGTCTCGGAAAAGATTAGCTGCCGTTCCTCCCGAAAAAGCCACTCCGTGCCTGGCTCAGGTATCTGGCGCTGCATTCCCCGGTTTATCCTCCCGGCTAGCACGCTGGAATAATCAAGGTGGTGGGTCGCGTCGGAGATCAGTTCCGTCGTCACCCGCAGCAGAGCGTTCAGCAGGACGTCATAGATCCGCACTCGCATAACCGCCACGGGAAAGTTCTCCTTGGGAGCTTGCACGGGTTTCATTGGGATTAGTGCCTCTTGCGAAAACTGCCCGCGAGAAGGGCCTCGGCGAAAGGCGAATAGTAGGCCAGCACGGGCTCCTTTAATGCCTTCGGCGGCGGGGTGCGTAGCGCCTGCTTCGTGGGTATGTAGATAGAGTTGAGAACGCAGTATTCACCACCGGTGAGCATGAAGGAGAGGGACACCTCCCGTGCTTCCAAGGCGCGCAGTAGCCCGGCGGTGGTGCAGACCACGAGGTTGGCCAAGGGGTTCCATCCGGCGGCGGGCACCGGTGCCGCTTGGGTGAAGTCGATGTGGAAGGGGGTGGCGGTCAGCTCGTCAACGACGATCCACTGAAACACCACTCCCCAGTCTCGGAAGAGCTGCCCCTGCTTTTCCAGGGTGCTCAGGCAAACCCGGGAGACGAGAGAGGCCCAAGGATTCGTGGCAGCAGGGGGAAGAGCAGTTTTGTTGGCGGCAGAGCGCAGCGCCCGATCAAAGATGCTGCCAAGTGCTGCCGGGAGGAAAAGCAGGTCCGGGATGCCTGCTTCCTCGTGGTGTCGGGTGATCCATGGCGCAGGTGTTGGTAGCAGCGTGACTGCATTGTTTGCCAGGCGGACGCAGTCGCCGGGGGAAGTGAGAAGCACCTTGGAGGCGGTGAGCTGTTGAAGGTCACTTTGAAAGCGCTGGCGGGTGATAGGGAATGCAACCCGATTGAGGGAGGTTGCATTTCCCACAAACCGCAGGCCATTGGCACCGGGGGTGACCACATGGGCGTTGACACTCAGCGCCTCATGCAGAAGCTGCCAGTAGAGGTCGAAGGGAAACCGCGCGTCGGACCGCAACTGCCAGGTGGTCTCTAAAAAAGGCTGCCAAGGGGCTAAGAGGTAGTCGATGTTGCCGACCATGCGATGCACCTGGTCGACCGATTCTTGGCTGGAAACGGTGTCCACTTGATTCCAGAAGGTACTGCCGGACTCTTCTAACACAAATCCGAACTCCGGGACCTTATTGAGGGAGCTGGTGGTGGTGAGGCGGGTGGCACCGAAATCCACCTGCTCAAAGTCGCGTAGGGGGAAGACTTTTTGATACCCGAGCTCATGCAGGGTCTGCAGCAGCAGCTGGTCGTGGGGGATGAAGACATCGACATCTTTTCGCAGCAGCTTCAAGGTGGGCACGTCGAAGTGGTCCAGGTGCCGGTGCGAGATGAAGATTGCCTGATAGTCAGGGATGTCCTGAACCGTGACGGTGCGTGCCGGGTAAATCTCGTTGGTTTCCTCGCAAAAAGGATCGAGAAATACCGGGTCACTGAGAAAGGCAAGGCTGGCGGTCTGCACATGGAGACTGGCATGGCCCACAAAGGTGATGTCCATATCGTGGAATGGTGTTAGTGTTGGGGTTATGGTTCAGGCGGTGAGAGTCGGATGCCGATTCGATCCATTTGGGCCTGAAGCCGCTCCCACCCACTAGATTGTTCGAGGCGGCTACCCAGAGCGGCCTCTGCAAGCAATAACACCGAGTAAGGCTGTAGGCGCACGCCTGTGTTCGTGTGCGGGTTGAAGACCAAAAACTGATAGTCGGACTCCTCTCGAACATGGACGAGATTCTTCCCGAGTCGTATTGTTAGAAAGCGGGCCATGGGTTATGTTAGAAGTAGGCAGTTGGAATCAGATGCGTCGATCCTCTTGTGCAAATTAAAGGCAGATGCGCGGCAGCCACCTCCGCAGCCGCCGTATTCGCATGTGGAGCAGTGACCCTGTAGTTGATGTTTGTGCATGGCTCGGAGGGAGTTGAAGATCGGAGAGGTGTCCCAGATTTCTTGCAGCTTTTGTGTGCGGATATTTCCAGCCTCCCAGATTTTGTTGTCCCGCATCAGATCACACCCATACACGCTGCCGTCCTCAAAAATGGAAAGCTGATTTCTGCCGGCGGCACAACCAATCCGCCCGTTGCTCCCCACTTCAGCGGGATTCAACTGCCAGACGGAACTCAGCAACGGCAGAAGCCCTGCTTCCTTCAGGGGAAAGTAAAGCTCGTAGGGCACAGCGTCTTCATGAGGTGGAAGGATGGTGATGTGCAGCCGAGGGGCGCTGGCCGCGATATGCAGGGTCAGCTCCACAAGGGCCTCGGACCATTGCTGATAGCTGGGAAAGAAGTGCGGTGCATCCCGTGCCTTGCCAGACAGGTTCAGCAGGATGAATTTGAGTCCTGCGAACCCTTGCTGCTCGCAGAAGCGAACCATCTCAATGAGGTGCCGGATGTTGTAGGCGGTGACCACGAACTGTGCGGCATACGGGAGCCGGTGTTTCCGCAGGTTCGGCAGGTTGTGAATGATTTTTTGAAAAGTGCCCGTGACACCGCGGTGGAAGTCGTGCTTATCGGCGACGGGCGCGTCTAGGCTGATACCGACGGTGCTGAAGTTCGCCTCACGCAGACGCCCGCAAACGTTGTCGCTGAGCCCAACGCCGTTGGTTAGCAAAATCTTGTCGAAGGATGTGGACTGCAGGCTGAAGAGAATCTCGGGAAGATCTCTCCGAACCAGGGGCTCACCGCCCGCCAGACGGATCAAGAAGACGCCCATTTCCTCGATCTGCTCAAAAAGATCCTGAAGCTCAACGGTGGACAGCTCCGTGTTGCGGGACTCGTGCGCCACACTAACGGGGTCGGCAGAACAGAATTCGCACCGCAGGTTGCAGCGCCGAGTTAAGTTGATGTCAACTGAAATGGGTGCCGACAATGGTTTCATGGTAGCCTGAAGTGGTTCGATTTCGGTGAATTAATAATTACAAGGCTATTTTGACTCACTTTAGCACCGTGGGCTGGCCGTTAGTGGAGGGAGGCTGAACTACTCTGATGGACTTGGAATTAAACACAAAGGACGTGCCTTGTGTGACTGGGGGGAGCCGCCAAACGATGCTCCGCAGCTTTTCAGGTCCTTTCCGGATTGTTCTCGGTTCCATCGGGGCTTGCCCCTTGGCGACCCCAGGTTTTCTCCAGGCCGACATCGGCTTCATCCGGACTTGCCCCTTGGCGACCCCAGGTTTTCTCCAGGCCGACATCGGCTTCATCCGGGCTCGCCCCTTGGCGACCCCAGGTTTTCTCCAGGCCGACATCGGCTTCATCCGGACTTGCCCCTTGGCGACCCCAGGTTTTCTCCAGGCTGGGTTCGCTAGCAGAAGTCCGCATTTTCGAGAGATCCAGCGATTGGCGAATGATGGCGGCGATTGCGCGATACCGCAGCAATGTGGCAGGACCTTCCGGCTGAGGGGGTGATTGGCCGACTGTGCTGGCGAGCTCTTTCAAAGATTCAGGGGAGAGATGACCGGTTTCCAGAGAGTTACAAGTCAGTAATAGGAGTTCTTCAAGAGTGGCATTCATGATTTACGTGTGGCTTGATGCTTCAAAAAACGCTGGGATTACCCACGGTTATAACCTCACTCCAGATGCTTCCGTTGTTGACTGCAAGCGGTAAATAAAAATGAGTCACCGGACTCATGTAAAGTGCTGCCATCGTGAATCAAATTTTCCGTAGGTGCCATGTATCCATGGCCCGGTGGCAACAGGACGCGCATGACCGGGTAGGTGGGAAAAGATGTCATGAATTTTTGTGCCAACGCATGCGGGTTGCTATTCTCCCATAAGTTGCTCTCCCGCAGCAGGTCACCGATTTTTTGAAGGGTGAGATCGAGGTAAAGAAAGAACCGGAAACCCGGGCCGAGGTTGATGGAGATTCTTTGGTGCGATGCGTGACGAAGAGGCAGCGGCCGCCGTTCAAAGTCATCGACATGTAGGCCTAGAAACGCCATGGAATCCGGATCGTAGGTGACGGTAGGCAGGCCGCCATGCTGCCAGTGGATGCCTCGTTCTGTCAGCGCTTGGGGCAGTTGCAGGCCCGAAGCCAACGCGTCCAGGAGTGCTCGTCGGTGTACCAATGGCACTTGGTGGCGCAGATCGGTGCTGATCCGCCTAGGACCCGCTGCGCAAATCGACTGGATCTGAGCCACGACTGGTGCGTCAATGCAAAAGATGCGAACCACGCTCCCCGTCGCGGAGCCGCCTGCGACTGATGCCATCTCGGCCGTGCTGAGCTTGGTAGACGGCTCCAAGGGGATGATCGCATCGCGGGCATAAGCGATGGACGTGACCTCCTGCGCCGGAACGGTGCCTGAGCTCCGGTAGAGGAGAGCCAGTAGGGCTACATCGGGCATCGGAGCGCCAATAATGCCGACATTGCCCGGAGGGAGAGGTGGAAGAGCAGCAGGCACGCATGACTTTTTACGATCAAGGACACATCAGACAACTAGCTTTTCCGAAAATTACAGGATTAATTTTTAAAGTGTTACGAATTTAAGAATCTCAGAAAGTTGGATTACCAGATGTGCCTTCAAGCTTCCGTGCGATCACGGACTTTGATGACAAAGGAAATGGGGAGGGGAAGGCCCGAATGGTAAGGGACCGTTTGCTCATTGGTGGACACCTTGTAGCGAGCTCCGACGATGCCCACGATTTGGCCCCGTATCGGACGCGATCAGCGCCTCGTTCCGTGGCGCTACAACATTATTAAACATGACGTAACGGGTGATCGTGGTGAGAACCGGCGTTTTATGGATGGGAAAGAACCAGCGTGCGGGAGAGAAACTCGATGGCATGAGGCCCAATCCCAGCCGGTGGGGTGGGACAAATGCGGGGGTAGAGGCGAATTTTCGGAGATTTCCGCTCAGTGGCTGAATTTACGGAATCCATTCAATTCTGAGACCTCGTCAAGTTCTAACATCATGCGCAAGGGCCCACTTTGGTGACTCCATGCTTGCGCCATCTCAGGACATCCAAACTCTGTTTGATGATCCCGTGACAAGATGGAATGTAAAGGCCCGTGGACAGTTGCTCCCTTTCGGGAACCGTCACAGGAAGAAGATGCTTTCATTGTCCTTTGGAATCCGGATTACGGGTGTCGATGGATACGAGGTAACTAACTCACTCTTTTTTACACGAAGAAATGTAGGTAAGGTTGCCCAAACAACAAACAACAAACCAGAAACAAATAGTATATGACAAATAAGAACATCAAATTCGCCCACAACAGCGAAAATAATAACACCACAGCGCCTTGGGACATTCCAAAGCGTCCAAACTACGACGATATGATTTTCAAAATGAAATATGTCGATCGCCATGTCAAGTTCCAGGCTGGAACAACGACATGGCTGCGTATTCTGCCAAAGCTCGAATCGAGTCAGCATGGCTGGATGATGCATATTCCACTTATCAGCTATAAGGGAGGACGCTTCGTAGATCCAAGCTTCTTTCGCGTCAACGCGAAAAGCGTCTTTAACGATGCCGACTCTTGGTTTAAGATCAACGACCCGGGAAAACTCTATAGCGAATCCAATCGTAAAGGATTCAAGTTGTTTCCAACTGAATACGGAGTATTCTGGTCTCTCGTCCAAGATGAAAGCGGACCGCCGTCAGCATTAAAACTGTTTGTCGGATCTACCTTTAAAGGAAAGACGGGTGGAGTGGGACTCGGACGCTTGGTCTGGGAACTTACGACGGAGCTTGATGAAACCGGCAAGCCTTACTCAGATCCGATTGATCCGGACCAAGGCTCGCTCATTTCAATCGAAAAGCAGCAGGTGGCGGCGAACAAGTATCCGAAATTCATGCTTCGCCGCGGCAAGCAACCACTCCCTGTTTATGGATTGATCGAGAAAATGACTCCCGAAGAGACCGACATGCTTCTGCCTCTGGAGGAAATCGTTCGTGAACTAACTGTCGATGAGCAATGGAAATGTCTGGCCAGTGTGATTGATCCCGAAATCGTGGAGAAGATCAGAGCCAGCGTTGGTCGATAAAAAACCCGCCGGAGGGCTCAGGCCTGTGGGAATGGGCCCTCCGCAATCACTTTTTCAATAAGAATGTCCAAATCAGAAACTAGTAATAATATTAAATTAATCTTACCTCATCAACAAGTCGCCTTTGAACGATTAGCTGCAATCGCGCGTGTGTGCTTTTTGGTCAATCGAAATCAGTTCCCGCTGTCCATCAGAACAAATGTATGTCTCATAGGATCAAGCGGTTATGGTAAAACCCATCTTGCCAAATCCGTGGCTGATTCCATGGAAGTTCCTTTTCTTTCTATCACCTCGTCAGAGTGGATGGTTCTTGGATCCTCGCACCGTGGGTCAAAGCCAACGTGGCCGCGCATTCATGAGTTTCTCGTGAATAATTCCAATAAGACAGGATCTATAATACTGATAGATGAATTAGACAAGTTATATGGAAATGCAGAGTGGACTACTTTTGCAAGGACTGAGATATATATGCTACTTGATGGAAGCGTCCCGAGCAGTCTTGTTGATGGTGATGGGGATTCTATTTCCGAGATGTCCCTCGCGGAGTCGCGGCAATTTCTCAAGAATAAAACATTAATCATTGGTGCCGGTGCTTTTCAGGGGACTTGGGATGACCGCGCCCGCCCGGGCCTGGGTTTCGTGCCTGATACTGGTCGGGGTGCGGATCCGGATCTCCACGATCTGGTGAAGACCCTTCCGAGAGAATTCATCAACAGATTTGGTTCAAATTTGATCATTTTGCACCCACTTGAGGAGACGGAGTATCATCAAATTCTTGATGCCTTTGCGAATGTGATGCCTGATTTTTGGAAACCGCGCTTCATCAAACTCGGACGGGAAGGGATCCCTGAAGCTGCCCGTCTTCGGCTCGGCGTGCGCTATTTCGAGGAACTGGGATTGGAAATGCTTTTAACGGAGCGGCGTGAAATTGCCAGTTTTCGAAAGGAAGAACCTGCTAACCCAGCGAATCCGGTGGAGCCCGAAGACGACGAACTAAATCTGCAGATCTTTTGATGCGGACCGTGAGCCAGATCTCACCTGCAAGGGCAAGGACATTTCCTTCCTCGTCTGTTGCACTGAAGGTCGATCGCCCATGCTGCAAGTTCTAGTCGATTGCAAGGACGAGTTCGGCTTACATCAGAATGGAGAGTCTTCCACGGTTTTTCTTTCGAAAGCCGTTCACCACTCAAACACGAGGCAATTTGTCTGAATTACAGACAGCCCTTCGACCTTCGCCGTAGGTAAAAAAGTATTAGAACTAATAAATAATAATGAAATCAACAATTGAACGTAAAGTATATGACACCGACACAGCAACCTTGGTTGCCGGGGACGAAAGTGTTATCGGGACAGGAGACTTCCAATGGTGGTCGGAAGCGCTCTACCTAACTACAAAGGGAAGCTGGTTTCTTTTCGGGTGTGGAGGAGGTATGACACGGTATGCGGACCACCAAGATGGACATAGCTCCGAAGGCGAGAAAATTATCCGGATGACTCGTTTGGAGGCACTTGCCTGGTGTGAAGAACATCATGCGCAGGAAGCGATTGATCGGCACTTCGCCGATCTGATCGAGGATGCCTGATCTTGGCACATCGATTCCATGGGATTGCCACCCCAAACCCCGCGAAGCCGCTGCCAGCTCCACCGCATACAGAGTCTCCTCTAAATCTCCTGTCACGGAGACTTTTTCGCCCCTCCCGTCCCCCCCGGGGAGTGGGGGGAGATCCTGGTATTGAGTGTTAGGTTGGGGTCAATGAGTTGGGCGCTGGTTTCTGTCAGGAAGGCGGAGGATAGGACCATGTTTACGATAAGTCTCAAGTTCATGGTCGGCAGAAGCCTTCCCATTCACGCAGGTTGGTGGCGGCATCCGCACCGCGCAGGTCGGTGCGTCGGGATCGAGATAAGCCCTTGCTGGCGGTGACGACAAGCGGCCCAGCGATCTAATCGCGTTCATAAGTCCCAAGGCAGTAATACGATACAGCCAAGGATTGCCGCTTTCGATGATCCACCGCAGGCCGTGATGATCCAGGATCGGCGGCACCGGTAATCGGGGACCACGTAGGCCGAGTTGACGACGGGTTCGGTGTAGGCGTGGCGTTGCCGGGCACCGACCAAATGGGTGAAGGCAATGTTGAGGCCTTTGCTCAATGGCCACTCCTGTACTCGCTGCGCGAGCCGCTGAATCTGGCATAACGATGGGTTAGGTCGCGTCTGGTGCATTGATCGGAGGCCACCCATGCATCACGCAGGGAAAGGGGATCGCGCAGGCAGCTGCAAAAGCGCGAGGTTCGATGATGCCACCCCTGGGGCACCTCTCCGTGAGTAATTCTATCGAGGTTGATTTGGCTCAATGATGAATTCCTCTCAAATTTCAATCTCGGTTTGATCCTTTAATAGTTTCTTCGCCAGTTTCAATTTTTCAAGCGCTTCCCCAGCTTTAGCGGTGATGCCATCGAAGGATTGATTGATGATTTGCTCAAGTTGAGAATAGGAGTGATCCCCCCAGCTAATATCGCATTTCTGAAAACTTGCCCATGGCCCGCCATGGTACGGATCGGATATGTTTAGATCGCGGATTTTTGTGACGCCAGAGCTGTCGAAACTGACGAACCCGTCAAATCGCCCACGTGCTATCTTGAGATCAAGGCATCGATCAAATGAGGCAGCAAATCCCATCATATCAGCCTCCGTGATCTCCAGACTCCCGATGCGCTCAACACCCGAATCGGAAAAATTCACCGAACCCGGGAAGGTGCCCTCTGCGACTTTCAGATGCTTGCATTTCTCAAACGAGGCCGCACAGCCGTCGTCATTTGGCATGTGGATGTGTATGCTCCCGATCTTTTGGATGCGGGAAAAATCGAAAATGACACTCCCGTAATAGGTGCCGCCTGCAACTTTGAGGCGCATGCAACCGCGGAAGGATGCCGCCTCACCCTCGAAGTTCCGGCGACGAATCAGCAGAGTCTCGATCTTCTTGATGCCGGACCCATCGAATGAAACATAGCCGGGGAAATCTCCGCGGGCGATCTCCAAAAGGGGACAATCCGAAAGGTCAGCCGCGTTTCCTCTTCGGTCGGATGCCGTGATCTCAAGCTCTCCAATCGTCTGGAGGCTTGACCCGTTAAATCTGACACTCCCAGGAAACTTGCCTTTGGCTTCGCTAAGTTTGGGGCACCCATCGAACATTGCAGCGACCCCGTCGCAATCGGAGTGGAGGATCTCAAGGTTTCCGATTTCCTCGATCCCGGCTCCACAGAATCTTACAGATCCAGAAAAGCGTCCTTCGGCTACCCTGAGAGCTTTGCAACCAGTGAAGTCGGCTGCCACTCCGGAACTGTTGGGCCGAGTGATGTTCAGGTCTTTGATTCCTGTGACGCCGGATCCCCTAAATGAGATCGAACCAGGATAGTTGCCTGTCGCTATTTTCAGGTCCATGCAGCTATCAAAGTTAGCTGCACGCCCGTCTTTAGTGGACTGGGAGATGCTCAATTCGCCGATCCTATCGGTTCCGGAGCATTCGAAAGAAACGTAACCAGGGAAGTTGCCTTCGGCGACTTTCAGCTGTGCGCAGTGGTCAAAGCTAGCGGCGCTCCCAAACTCGCTGGGCAGGGTGATGACAAGGTCTCCTATGCGCTCAACCCCCGATTCTGTAAAATCAGCGCGGCCGCAGAAACGGCCCTCGGCCACCAAGAGGGATTTACACCGGTCAAAGGTCGCGGTAATTCCGTGTTCATTTCGTCCACTGAAGGTGAGTAGCGGCGACAGATGGGAGATGCACGATCGGGTCATATCACAATAGTCGGTGATTTCAATTGGTTCGGTGAGCTTGGCAGCCCAGGCTGGGTCAGCCTCAACAGCCTGTTTGAATTGGACGGTGGTAAGTTGCTTCATGGGTGGTATCCAGAGAGACGCTATCGTTCCATCTTTTGTCCGACGAACACCATATTGGCCCTCTGACATAAACCTTGGCTCCCGGAAACCGTCGGTTCACGGCACAGGGTCAAATATCAGATTGTTGAGATCGCCGAACCAAGCAGCCGTTGGCAGATTCCGCGTCACAAGGACAGGCGCATCCAAGGTTCCTCCGGCGTCAAATAGACCGAAACCGCCCGGAAAATCATCAGATCGGCCTCATGCGGCTCCGCCCATGATCGCTGGAGGCAAACGTCGGAAACCCGGCGGAAGGAGCCGAAACAATAGCAGCCCCATTTTTCCACGATCGCTGAACGAGCATAGCCAACCAGGAACTCCGTGCGCCCGCAGGGGAGGGTGAGGAGAAGAACGGCTCCTGGATCGGGTTGTAGGTGGTAGTATTTGCCCCGGTCGATCATGCTGTCGCCGCGACCCAGAAAGTCAAAGAAGTGGTCCATCAGTCCTATCACGCATTGGGACTGCCTTTTGTACAGGCCGCATCCGGGGAGTGAGGTGGAAATCCCACGATTGCGCGGCTTCGCTGTCGCCAAAAGTCTGAGTTCTTTCCGTAAGGCATTTAAAAAGTTGCCCACAAGAACCCGATGCTCCGACGAGTTCCGGGCATCCCATTCTCGCATCGGAACCCTGTGGATAACTTTCCGGATGATCAAACGGTGGTAAAAAAGGGGTCGTTTTACCCAACAGAGTTCGGAGGCGTTGAAAGCTTTCGGCGCGTGGCACCTGTACATCACGCCTTCTGAAGGCGTTGATTGGATGGAGGCGAATGACTCGCCGCCTTTATCCAACCGATTATGAAAAGCAAATCCGCAATGAAGTTACTTTGGGCCTCTGATATTCACCTCGACCGTGCCGGTGGTGAGTGGAAGGAGCGATTTTTCGAACGTCTCGCCGCAGCAGGCCACGACGGGGTCGTGATTAGCGGGGACGTCAGCAATTCCAAGTGCGTGGTCCGGCATTTGGAAGAGATCGGGCGAGCTTGTAATGGGAGCGGAAATGGGAGTGGGAAACCAGTCTACTTTGTGCTTGGAAATCACGATTACTACCAAGGATCCATCCGGCAGGTGGAATTGGCAGTAGATCAGCTTTGTCAGCGGTCCCGGAATCTCTTCCACCTTGGAAAAGGGGAAATCATCTCGATTGGGAATGACACGGCGCTGATGGGGCATCGCGGTTGGGGAAATGGGGGTGAGAAATCGCGGTATCGAATTTCGGTCTCAAACCCTGATCGCCACGTAATCGCGGATTTCCGCGGGTTGTCGAATCATGCCTATTTTTCACGGGTTCAGAGTCTCGGCGCTGAATCCGCCGATTACGTCCGCCGTATTCTGCCTGCCGCACTAGCCCGCTACAGCAGGGTGGTGCACCTAACTCATTACCCGGTTCATACGGATGCGATCCGCTTCAATGAGCGGCCCTGTGGGTGGGACCGGATGGGGCACTTCGCCAACTTTGCGATGGGTGGGGCAATGCTGGGAATTTCCAAAAATTATCAGGAACGCACCAATCAGGAACGCACCATCATGGTCTTGGCAGGCCATTCACACTGCGCGGCGACGGTGCGCGTGGCACCGGGAATCGAGATCAAGGTCGCCGGAGCCCGCCCCGGGAAGCCGGAGGTGCAGGGAATCATCGATGTAGCCCTGTTGTAGCCTGACACGACATCCGATTGCACAAGCCGGTCTCTCGGAAGCCCGTCGGAGGGCGCGCTCATGGTAAATCCATGATGGCAGATTGGATCGCCCACCGCTGAGCGGTTGGCGTTTCAAAACTATGGGGCCCGACGCGTCTGTCGCCGCTACGTCCATCTAGGTGAGGAAGCAGTCCTGTGTATGAAGAAATACACAAAAAATAAACAACATAAGACAAACAACAACAACGCTTTGGGTTCAAAGAATCCATGGAACGAGTCGAAACTGGATGATTTGGCCAATCAGATTGACGAGATCAACCGCCGCCGGCTTCCAGACGGTGTCATGCGGGATATTCTCACAGGGAAAGAGGCTGAGGTGCGGCAGGATGCCGCGCTGATGCTTTTGCAGGGCTTTCTTTCGGGAAATTTTGATTTTGTGAATGCCGCTGCGCGAAACGATCAAGATGCCACCACTTACCATTTGGAGCGTGTGGCTTCAATGGCGCGGTGCATTTGCAAACTTCGATTGCAAAGGAAGCTGGCCAAGGAACAAAACCGCCAGGTCGAGTTCAGCGAACACAACGCAGGCTCATGCATGCATCCCGCCTATCAAAATTTCTGGGATTTGCCGCAGGCAATCTGGACCGAAATGGGAAAGGCGAGCGTGAGTCTGGGAGTCTGCACTGGCGAAATCAGCGTCGGTAATGCGAAAATCGTGAACATGCTCATCGACAATACGCAGGTCCAGGTGATCGCGGACAGCCGCAAAGTTACCCGCGGGGCTATTTATCAGCGCCTCGACCTAGTCCGCCAGGTTCTCCCAAAGCTGATTGCCAAAATCGAAGTGCCGACGCCGTGAATTCCAATGACCAGGCGATGTTGAAACAAGGCTGCCGACGGGCGTTGGCTCGTCGGCAGTCACGTACTAGAGTTCCGGCCGCGGAGTGGCTAAGCAAGGTGCTGCTGGCGGGTCCAGAAAAAGAAGTGGAATGCTTAACCGCTCCTTTCGGTGGAAGCCGCCCGAATCTGGCTGACGACCTTGATCGGTATTGATGGCAAAACCCGCGTCGATCATGTCGTCACGCTATGGGAGCAAGAGGCCAGCCGTGGAGAGAGGAGCGAGTCCGAATTATCGGGGATGAACCCTTCTCGTCAGTGACGGGCGGCCTGAATGGGAAATCCACACCGGACGCTCAAGCGCGACGCATTCTGTCGTGCCAAACTGCCATGGTGTACCCCGCAACCACGACACCTCATGGCAATTCACCGATTTCGCTCCCGCTTCGACCGGCTTCTCGCACTCTGGGTTCTCCGGGCTTTTTCGCCCGGCTTGGGTCGCTCCGACTTTATCAATGGCTCGACCTACGCGGATGCCGACATCGCCGAGTTTCTGGGATTGCCCCAGAGGCCTGACGAGGAAGTGCTTCGTGAAATGCCACGCTGGCTGGATGATCTCCAGTTTTCGTTGGAGCATGCCAGTCCAGGTTCTTTGCCAGCCCTAGCAAGAGTCAACTTTTCTCGTTTTTCGGCCACGCTCAAACTCAATGCGACCGAGCAACGCGTTCTAGAATTCTTTGCCTGCATGGAAACCGAGGCCCCGCTCGCGGACACTGGGCGTCTAATCCGGAAAATCATCGGGAAGGAGGCTCCACGGTTTCTGGCCCGCGTCCTCGACCTTCCCCGCCACGCGGTGGCCAAGGCTCTGGCTCCTGGCGGTCGATTGATCAAATGCGGTCTTTTGAAGAGCAGTCGGCACCCTGCCAAAATCGCCACGCTGGAATTTCATTCCGAAGAATTGGCGATTCGCCTGCTCCGGGAAGCCTACGATCCTCGCAAGCTGCTGAAATTGTTCGGAGTGGTTACCCCTGCGCCGCCGGAGCTCGGTCTTGCGGACTTTCCGCACCTTCAGGCGAGCCTGGACCTCCTGCTGCTTTACTTGCGAACGGTTCAGGCCAAGCGGAAAGCCGGGGTCAACGTGCTGATCCATGGCGCGCCGGGCACGGGAAAGTCCCAACTTGTGCGGGTTCTTGGTCAATTCTTGGACATCCCCGTGTTCGAACTCGATACTGCGGACAGCGATGGCGATCCACTTCGCGCCTGTGGACGGTTGTCCGTTCTCAATCTCGCGCAGACGTATTTTCATGAGCCCACCGTGCTGTTGGTTTTCGACGAGGCGGAAGACATTCTCACGCCCTCTGTCATGCACCGCGGCATGGCGAATTCCCACAAGGGGTGGTTCAACCAGATGCTCGAAAGTAACCGACAACCGGTGTTCTGGATTTCGAACTCGATAGAGACGCTAGACCCGGCTTTCTCACGCCGTTTCGATTTCATCCTGGAGGTTCCCATTCCACCGAAAGCCCAGCGCGGCAGAATCCTCAGGGAGAAGGTCGGAAACCTGGTTTCGCCCGGGCTGATCGAGCACCTCGCCGGAATCGAACATCTGGCCCCTGCCGTGGTCACTCGCGCCCGGAATGTCGTCCACGCCATCAGGCGGGAGATCCCGGAAGGCAATCGGGACGCAGCGCTCATCCATGTCATCGGCGGAATCCTGAAGGCCCAAGGACATCCCGACCCAGCCAAGGCTAAGATCCAGATGGTTCAACCTGGACTCTATGACATCGACCACCTGAACACCTCTGCCGATCTCCCGCAGATCGCCGCCAATCTCAGGAAAAACCCGAGCGCCCGCCTCTGCTTATACGGTCCGCCCGGCACCGGCAAAACCTCGTTCGGCCACTGGCTCGCCAACGAAATCGGCCAACCGCTCCTCCTCCAGAAGGCTTCCGATCTTTTGAGCCCTTATGTGGGGATGACGGAGCAGAAGATCGCCCGCACGTTTGAGCGAGCCAAACAGGACGGTGCCGTGCTCCTCATTGATGAGGTGGATTCGTTTCTGCGGGATCGCACGCAGGCCAGGCATTCCTGGGAAGTCACCCAGATCAACGAAATGCTCACCCAGATCGAATCTTTCCCCGGCATCCTGATTGCCTCCACCAATTTGATCGATCAGCTTGATCCCGCGAGTATGCGCCGATTCGACATCAAACTGCACTTCGGCTATCTCCTCCCGGATCAAGCCGCCCGCCTTCTTTTGTCTTACTGTCGGAATCTCGATCTCCCGCAGCCGACCTCAGCGGATTTGGAGTTGGCCACCACCATGGATGTTTCCGCACCCGGAGATTTCGCCGCCATTGCGAGACAGCACCGGTTCCAGCCCTTTCGCGATGCCCAAAGCCTGTTGCTGGCGGTGATCGCCGAATCCGAACTCAAAGCCAACCGGACCCGGCGGATCGGTTTCCAGTAATCTCAATTTCATCCATCCATGCCAGGCTCCGACCACGAAACCACCCTTGCCCGCCAGTGGGAACTGCTGCGAAACCACCTTCCTTCCCGACCACCCGGAAGAACCTCGCGGGATCTCCGCGACCGGCTGGAGGCCGCGGGCCACAACGTGACCAAGCGCACCATCGAGCGCGACATGGAGGAGTTGTCCCGCATCTTTCCGATTCGCCGCAACGAAGTATCCATACCCTACGGCTGGCACTGGAAGGAAAACGCCCACGTGGACATCCTCGGCATGGATCTATCGGAAGCCGTATCGCTCGGCCTGATGGAGGACGTCCTCCGCCAGATCATGCCTCCCGCGTTTCTCTCCGCGTTGGAAGGCAAGTTTTCGCTCGCCCGGGAAAAACTCGCCGCGCTACCGAAAATCCCGCACGCACGCTGGGCGGACCTCGTCCGCTACGTGCCGCCGGGCCTGCCATTCATTCCGCCCGCCATGGCCCCGGGAGTGTTGCCCGCGATTCAGGAAGCCTTGCTCCGGCAACGCAAATTGCAGGTCGTTTACCTCAGCGCCGGATCGGATGCCGCCAAGGAGCAGACCCTCCATCCACTCTCGCTGATCCAACAGGGGGCGCGGTCCTATCTGGTAGCCACTGCTTTCGATTACGAACAGCCGCACCTTTACGCCATCCACCGCATCGCCTCCGCCACCGTCCTGGACGAACCTGCATTGCGCCCCAAAGACTTTTCCCTCGACTCTTTCCTTGCCGGCGGAGGCGCACAGTTCGGCAGTGGCGGCGTAATCGTTCTCAAGGCGCGAGTTTCCGATGACCTCGCCCGGCTCTTGGAAGAAACACCGATTTCCAAGGATCAGAAAATCGCCACCCGCTCGGGCGTCCAAACGCTCACTGCCACCGTCCAGGAATCCTGGCAGCTTCAATTCTGGATCCTCTCGCAAGGCCCATCGATCACCGTGCTGAAACCAGTTGCCCTGCGGAAGGAAATCATCGCAGCACTCGAATCCAGCCTGTGCCACCACAGGGAAACCTGACCCATTACCCGTGCCAAAGCGGCACCTGTTCGACCGCGACGCGTTCTGTCGCGGTCTGACCTTATCCTCATCCTCATGCGCAACCTCTCCAAATCCAAGATCATCGCCTATCGCCAGTGCCCGAAGCGCTTGTGGCTGGAAATCCACAAGGCCGAACTGCGTGATGACTCTGCCTCTGAAATGGTGTTCCAGATCGGCAATCAGGTCGGCGACATGGCCCGGAGCATCTACGACCTGGATGGCAATGGAGAGTTCATCGACATCAATGGTCTCGGCCATGAGCAAGCCCTCGCCCGCAGCGCGGTGCTGTTGGAATCTGGCGAGGTTCCCGTATTCGAGGCTGGCATGGCCGCGGGCGGCGCTTTGGCCTACGCGGATGTCATGTTGCCCGATCCGCAGGATGGAGCGGTTGTCTGGAAAATGATCGAGGTGAAATCCTCGACCAGTGTGAAGGACTATCAGCGGGATGACATTGCGGTGCAGGCCCACATCGCAGCCACCGCCGGCGTCCGGTTGTCGTCCATTTCACTGTCGCACATCGACAGCTCGTTCGTCTATCCAGGCAATGGCGACTACCAGAGCCTTCTCAAAGAAAACGACCTCACCGAGGAAGTCAACTCCCGCAGGGACGAGGTGAAGGAATGGATCAACGGTGCCCAAGCCGTCGCAGCACTAACAGATGAACCGGAAATCTCAACCGGTCCGCACTGCAACAGTCCTTTCGCCTGCGGCTTCGCAGAATACTGCAACCGGGACAAAGTGTCTCCCAAGTATCCGCTCTCCTCCCTGCCGCGTCTGCACCCTAGCAGACGCGAAAGGATCGTGGCGGCAGGTCACGAGGACCTGAGAGACGTCCCCGATGAGTTCCTTGGCGCGATCCAAAACCGGGTCAAGCAATGCTCGATCACCGGGGAAACCTATTTCGATTCCGCGGGAGCCGCCGCGGATCTCGCTCCCTACGGCTTTCCCGCCTATTTCCTGGATTTTGAAACCGCCATGTTCGCCGTGCCCATTTGGAAAGGCACGCGTCCCTATCAGCAACTGCCCTTCCAGTTTAGCCTCCATATTCTCTCAGAAAGCGGCGACCTCCAACAGCACGGGTTTCTGGATCTGTCAGGTCATGATCCCTCCCGGGCTTGCGCCCAATCACTGGTCGATCTCTGCGGTGAGCAGGGCCCCGTCTTCGCCTACAACGCCGGCTTCGAGTGTCGGGTGATGCGCGAACTGGCAGCCCGCTTCCCTGAATTCGCCCCAGCACTGGAGTCCATCATCGAAAGGGTAGCTGACCTGCTCCCCATCGCAAGGAACCGCTACTATCACCCCAGCCAACACGGAAGCTGGAGCATCAAAGCCGTGCTGCCCGCCGCGATCCCGGAATTGTCCTACAACCAACTCGATGGTGTCCAAGACGGCGGCATGGCGGTATCGGCGTTCATGGAAGCAATCGCTCCCGCCACACCACCTGAGAGGAAAGACGAAATCGAAGACCAGCTCATTTCATATTGCGAGCTGGACACCTTCGCGATGGTTAGGCTCTATCAATTCTTCGCCGGACGGCAACCAAGCTCCCTTACCAACCAGCCATGAGCCTCACAAAATTAAGAACCAGCCTTCCGGCGTTGAACGGCGAGTCACTCGATTTCATTTTTGATCACGTCTACGAAATCTCCGGCATCCTAGGTGAAAGCAAGACGCAGAAGGACTGCAAGCTGCCAGGTCTGTTGGAGATTCTAAAAGGGTTGCAAAAGTTCAATTATGACCACCGTCTTGATGATGCCTTCGAACTTCATCAAAAAGCAGTCATTCCTTCTGGACTGCAACTCCAATCCAATTCGGAAGGGTCAGTCTTGTGGCTGGCAATGCTACTGGCGATCAAGGAGCTCTATGGGCTGAGCAACAGCAGCTTGATCAAAACCATTCGGGAAATCAGTATCAGAAACTAAAACTACCAAACAAGTGCAGCAACTTATCGTTGATTCATTCCCGCACGGCATCGACGCTAAACTCAATCATTGATACATATATGAAAAACTTTAATATAAAAAAAGAGAGTGACAGTCGTTACAAAATTCAAGGTTCCCACATCATTGATAATCATCAGGAAATAAAAAATGGAAACCCAATTTATATTAGGGAGATTCTGGATTCGGCAAGTTCCGAATACAAATCCTCTACAATTAGTAAAAAAGACCGATTGGAGATTATCGGAAATATTGGGCTAGATTTGCTAATTCCCATACTAGACGAATGCTTCAAAAACAAGGAGGGCTGCAACTACAATGCTGAAAATGAAGTGGCTTTCGTTCTTATGGATATATTGAAAGGCGAATTCCCAAAATTAGATTTCTGTCTAGTAGAAAATAATTCTAAGTTGGAATTGGTATTACAGATAGCCCCTCCAGGCTGTAAATATAAAGGTATTAGTTTTCCTCATCCACACCAACTCGGCTAGTAATTCAATGATGGGGAAAGTCGGGCATATCCTTCTGGTGCCAGTTTTCACGGCTTTCTTCTGACCATTGGCTTCAGTGCGAATTCCATAGCAGGTATCGAATGTCCTCCCTCCGGCAATCCATCGGGAAAGTGAAATTTTTTCCCGCTATAAGCTTCGTTGTTCTGGAGGAAGATAATCGTTTGATCGCGTTGCTTGCCGGAAAGAACTGAAGAATAGCCGTTGTGATCTTCGGCGAAATAGGGCGACTCTCCATTCTGCTCCATGGATTCGGTGCATACACGATAGGATGTTTCGAAAATACATTGCCGGAACTCTTCCTCGTCCATCCCTCGGTTGAGCAGGAATCGCACAACTGGTGTCGGGTAGCCATTCAGAGGAAAATCATCTTCCCGGTTGACGACGTATCCATCGATTTCGTCGTCAACGGGTGTGATACCGTCGTGAATGATCTCGATGCTGACGATTTTCGGGAATGATTGTCCGGTGGGGACGTAGGTGAGGATAAGCGACAGGCATCCACGGATGTCGGCAAGCTCATCTTCTGAGCAGCGGGTGGCCTTGATCTCCTCGCCCTCTCCATGGGTGAAGCAGAAGCGGATAGTGATGTCTTTTCGTTTTGGCATGAACAGATGTCTCGATAATTCGCGATTGAATAAAATATTACAAATTATCGATTTCGTGGTGGGGTCACCCGACAGCGGCACCCGAGTCGGACTTCAACGAGAGCGAGTTCAATGATCGGATGAGTTTGGTGATTTCCTCATCCTCGATAATGCTCCTTATTTTTTCGGCGATCTCTTTGGCGAACTTGTCCGGTTCGTGGGCCGCATGCCATGCAAAGACACGGCGGCGCGCAACCGGATCCGTGGCTTCAGGATACGGAGTGAAATTTTCATCAGAGGCAAAACAACCGTCTGCCAGCCTCCCATGTCTGTTTGCGTTATCTGGAAAAATCTGTCTAATCTTGGAAAACTGCTCGGTTCCTAGAAGTTGGGCCGCAAGTTTCAGGTCATATTTCTCCAGAGACTCCCAATAGAAGAAGATGTCCAATTCCATTTCTATCCATCCAAAGCCGATACCTATGGACTCAGGACCAAGCTTGGTCAGATACCATCGTGTATCCTTGAGGTTTCCCCATTTTTCGCACGTCCAATCAGGGCTAGGCTCTCGTTCGAATTGCGCCCGGATGGCCATTGCCCCGATCAGACGCCAATGCTCGATGATGTTCTCGATTTCACCTTGAATTTGGAAAAATGCGTTCCACTTTTCGAGCTTATCGAAAATCTCAACAGATCGCGCTGTCATGTCATGTTCATTCATTTGGTTCCAGATTTCATGATACTGTTTGAGGAATGAGCGAAGGCGGGTGTTTCGTTCTGGCACTAGCGGATATGCCTCATCAATCCAGAGCTTCGTCAGGTCGGATAGTGAGATAGTCACCACTTCGAGTGGGAGCGGGTCAGGCAAATTCAGCGATTTCAGTTCATCAGGACATTGCAAACTATGCGTCGATGGTTTCCTTCCTGTGTCCGTAGTGAGGTAAATCACCCGGAATCTGCGACGCCGATCCTGGTCTTGCTCGCTAATAGTGGAGTCCCACAGGCACTTGTCCCAAAGATACAATTGCTCATACCAGTATCGGTAAATCTGGTTCCTTTGGTCGATCGCGTTGTTCGACTTGTTTTCGATGAGAACCGCGGACTTCATCGGCTGATCTCTCCAGAGCATGATGTCAACCCGCCCTGTCTCGACCGAGATTTTCCAGTCTTCCTTTTCAAATACGGGAATACTCAGATGCCGTAGAAAAGCGTAAAGAAACAAAGCTCCTTGTCCGTGGCTTCCCGAAGGATTCAAGAGATCGCCGATCAAACGACTGTGATCGATCTCTCTGATTGAGATTTTCGAGTAGGGATTGAATCCAGTCCCATCCTCTCGATTGGCTGCCCGCTCCTCTATTTTTCCCAGAAGCCACGAATCTAAAAGTTCGCCGGTCCAATCAAGGTCCTTCGCTTTAAGATCGAGATTTTCAGTGATGGGCGATCTGGAAGGCGCAAGATACGCTGCCGTTGGTGATGCTTGCTGACCTGCATTTTCGGGTGGTTCCACGGGAATTATATCGAGGAGTTCTTGCTGTAGGAGTTCAGGCAGGCGAGCATCTCTTTCTGATGTCGTAGGATGGCGTCCGAGTTCCAATCATCTTCGTTCATCATCAAACGTTGTTTAATGCTGTCGAACATTCCGTTTGGATAGAGATCCTTCTTGGCTTTCGGCGTGAAGTTGCTCAGTCGGGAGTTCTTACTGTGGCTGACTAGGCACAGGTTGCCGAAGCAATGAAGGTGTTCAACTGGGAGGGCTGGCCATCCATCCATGGGTGTCTGTGGGTAGAAATGCTCCACCGAGCTGCGGAAGGTGAATTCCCAGTTCCTGATGGCAGCGTTAATCCCGCAGTGCTTCAGCCACAGAAGGTAATCGAGGTAGTTGAACACGAAATTGTTCTCAATTTTTCCAAATAACAATTGAGGGTTGGTATGATCCGAACTGAGTGATCCAGGCTCTGTTTGGCAACGGCCGTTCCGGACATGGATCATCTCGAAATAATCGGCGCCTTCTCCCACGGAAAGGAATCGATCGAAGACAAACGCCCTCGCCACCGATTCCAGATACTCCAGATATACGTCCGCTTTGATGTCTTCCTTAATTTCCGCCTTCTGGTACAAATGGTTCAGTGCCGCATTGAGCCAATACTTGTAGTTCATCGTTGGCGTGGAAACGTGGAAGGCTGAAAGCAGCATGAGAATGCGCCGATTGATTCCGTCATCCGCCTCTTCCTCGCCGTCCTTGCCGAATGCGTTCACATAGCTTGCGCTTCCCTCACCGCTATCCGCCTTCCTCCACTTGCACCGTTTTAGACTCCAGTGATCCTTGCCGCCGACAAACTCCCGCTTCAGCACGTAGTGATCGAAAAGATACTTGCAGCGTAGCATGCTGAAGACGAACCGCTTCACCGCAGTTCCCGAATCTTCCGCCTTCAGCACGTTTCTCTCGAACTCCGGAATCAACCGCTTGTCATCAAGCGCGATGTTTTCCCCTGTCGTCACCCGCAGGACGTGAAGTAGGAAGTTCGGGAAATTGATCACCGTGTTGAATCTCTCGGGCGTAGGCTCGTTGCCCTTGGCGTTCCCTGCCCCCGGTGCCGGCATGTCGATGATCTCGTCCAGATTGAGCCTTTCGGAATCTACGCCGCGGTTATCGGCCTCTGACCCGAGGCACTTCCGCAGCGAATCGAAGTCCTGCGGAAGGAAAGTCCCCCAATCCCTGCTGCCGAAAACGGCATTCCGTTGGAACGGCGTGAATCCCATCTGCACGTAGCGCTCCATGTCCGCGCAGGCTTCCCACACTTCATGGATGCACTGGCGATTCGCCTCCCGTTCGTCCTCCGGACAATTTCGATCAAGTGTCTCCATCAGACGCGACTTGAGCACCTCGTGTTTTTCGAGTTGCTCGCCGCGGTTGTTCATGATCTCGAAGTAATGGTTGAGATCCGTGTCACCCGGCACCTTTACCCGCATGATACACACTTGATCCAACAGGAACTCGGTGAACCCGGCGAGGGTCACCGTGGTCTCGCTCTCTTTCAATTCCCCATGGAGGCATTGTTGGATCATACGGTAGCCTTCGAGAATAGCCTCGTTGATCGGCGTTCCCTTGAGCGATTCCGGCTCCTCGATTACCAAGGCTCCGTTGAAAATCGCCCGCAGGGTCGTGGTGGAATGCTCACGGGACTCGAAGTGTATTCCCATCCGGCCATACCACCCCATATCCTCGCAGGTCTCGTTCTTCAGATAACAGGCCAGCAGGGTCAGCGTCGTAAGCCGCTGCTGTCCGTCGATGGTTTCGTAAACCTTCGCGCCCGCCTGCTCCCGTTCGTAAACCACCAGCGATCCCACATGATAGGTCCGCCCCTGAGGAACGTAGTCGATCACGTCCCGGATGAGCTGTCGGATCTCCGCTTCTCTCCATGCGTAGTTTCGCTGATACATCGGGATCAGGTAATCGTCCCAATCCAGCAATTCTCTCACCGTGAGCGGTGTCGGCAATTTATTCATGGTAGCCCATTTTCTTGAAAATCTCTTCAATTTCACCGGTCTTGCTCGACTGGTTCTTCATACCGATCACCGGCAGGGACACCCGTAGGAAATCGCGGGGCTCCGTCGCTTCCTTGATCCGCTGGAACATTCCGGTGCCGAGCACGTAGTTGTCCACCGTCGCCAGTTGGACCACCTGCATCCGCATTCGGATCGTGTAGGACCAGATGAAAATCTTCTCGATCGCCCGCGACACCTCCGCGTCGCCGAATTTATCTAGGTAGTAGATCAGCAAGCAATCGAAGATTCCGCGCACATAGAGGTCTCCATCCCGATTTCTGCCGGGATAGCGGTTGATCGTTTGCATGATCTCGTCGGCCTGCCGCTCCAAGCCGGTGCCCGGCGCGTTGGCTCCGAGGTGATGGGAGGCTTTGGCGATCCGGGAAACCTTCATCCGATAATGCGCGATCATCTCAAAGAACCGGCTGCCGTTGATGATCGTCTGGTCGAGCTGGAACGGGAAAGTCAGCATGTCGCCGACGATCTTGCGCTCGTATTGCCCGTTGTAGTGATGCACGAAATGATGGGCGATCCTAAGTGACTCCACGTAGGGATAGCGTGAAACCCGCCCCAGATGGATCCCCTTGAACAGCGGCGTGTCCTTCTTGCCGAAGTGCCGGGCCGAAGCTCCGCGTGACCAGTTCCGGATTCGGTAGAGATATTCCGCGAACAGGCCGGCCAATTCCCGGGTTTCGCAACTTTCCCAGTCCGCCACCGTCGCCGCCTTCGTCCGTTCGTCGCCCGTGTCGAACTCCCTGAGGTGATAGGCTTTCAGCAGGTCATGGGGTTCGAGATCCCGCCCGCGAGCGTTTTGCGAATCGAAGAACTGGAACGCTTCCGATAGATCACCCAGCGCGAACGTGACCACCTCGCACTTGTTCAGCAGGAAATCGACCATCTCTTCGGTGAAGTCCGCCCGGGAAATAATCCGCACGATCTCGCGGTAGTTCGTGTGAATGTTGAACTTGGAGACTTCGCTGGTGAATTCCGGTTGAAACATCGAGCCCTCCAGAGAACTGAGCTGATCCCTCAGATCCTTCCGGTCCAGATTCTTCAACTTCTCCCGGATCAGCGCCCTGACGGCCAACAGCAGAGTGATCGTTCGTTGCTGACCGTCGACGATGTTGCGCAGCCCGTCGTCCTCGTGGAACACGATGGTTCCCAAGCGGTACGACTGCTTGGCCTTGAACGTCGCAATGTCATCAAACAACTGCCCGACGTTCCTTGTCGTCCACTTGTAAGGGCGCTGGTAGGGAGGAATTTCCAGGCTGCGATCTGCCAAAAGGGTCGCAACCGTCAGAATTCTCGGTGTCAGCTTCGCTTCTAAGGCAACGTCTTGGTTGGGCGCGTGCATTGCTGTTGTCAGGCGGGCAGTGTTCTCCTGAGGAGGGGTTCCGGCATCATGCCCGGCTTGGCGGGCGGTCTAAGGCTAGCCTAGTTTCCTGAGCTGCAGATCCAGCGAACATGTTCGTGAGGGGCAAAAAATGGTCATAGACCCGGAGCATGTGGGATTTTACGTAAATATTGACCATTAATTTGAGCGAAGTTTATTAGGGATGGAAGGGTTGGCGAGCGAAATATGGGTTAGGCTTGAAGATTCAGGCTTAGTGGATTGCGGCCGGATTTGTGAAAGCGTGCCCAGAACGATATTGATGGAGGCTCTGGTCTGGGGCGTGAGCTCGCGGTCGACCAGGTCCTCGGATCGCAATTTCCAGATCAAGTCGTAGTCCAGGTCGTGGAAGCGGACTTCGACTTGAACGCTCCCGTCGAATTCAAGGTCCTTCGCCATTTCCTTGAGCTCGGCTTTCAATTGGATCTGTTCCGGCTTGGTTGACTCCTTCGGGTTCAGCTTTTTGATGAGTTCGAGCGTTTTGGTTTTGGCCGGGTTATCCAGCAATAGAGAGGGGAATTCGCGGATTGAATCGGCCAGTTCGTTGTCCAGCTTCGTCTGACCGCCCCGCGACGACAGCACGAGGTAGGCTCGCAAGGTCGGATACTTTTTCCGGATCTCCGCGAATTGCCGGTTCGCGGCGGCGAGGGCTTCTTGAAATTCGCTGAGATTGATATGGGGGTGATTCACAAAGCCGACTCTCGATCATGCCCACGACAAAACGTGTCGCGGTGAGTCGAGTGCTCGGGAATCAGCCCATCTCAATAATGGCCAGCAACTGCCGGGCCCGGCTGACGGCCATGAACCAGGAATAGTGGTCATAGTCGCTGGCGAGGTCTTTGTGGAGAGGGAGTCCAATGAAGATGACCGCTTTTGAATCGAGGCCCTTGGCTTTGTGAATGGAAGTGTGGCGGATGGTGTTTGGCGCGCCCTCCTGTTCCGTACATTCGCGCAGGTTATGAACGCCGAGGATGCGGCGGTCGCCGAGCGGGCTGCGGGTGATGTCGGAGTGGGCGTGGAGGATGAGCACGTCCGACGGATCGCAGAGCCCGGATTTTTTCCAGCGGGCGAGGATGGATTCGACAAGGTCGCAGGCATTGGTTCCGGCGGGAAGCGAATGGGTTTCAACGTCCGGTCCTTCGGGGAGGTGGTCGCCTTGGCCGAGCGCGTCGATCATGCCGGAGGTGACGTAGCTGGAGTGATCGCGGAAAAACTGCCAGAGCGGGCGGGTGTAGCGGACTGCAGGTTGAAGCCTGACGTGCGCGGGTTGCGACCAAGCAGCGGTCAGCACTGCGGGATCAAAGCGCTCGGCAGCGCGGAAGGGCGGGCGCTGGGCGGCATCGTAAAAGACTCCCGCGGGAGAGTTTCTGCCTTCGTTGAGAAGGATCTGGTAGATGTGCCACCAGCCTCCGGTTTCACCTGAGAGGGTGTTGATTTCAGCATGCCAGCAGGTGTCGTGATCCTGACCTTCGTCTACGACCAATGCATCGAAGCACGGCCAAGCTTTCCGGAGAACTGGGTCGCGGGAGATTTCGAGGACGAGGCGGGGGAGCTCGACCTCGTAGAAGGCGCGAATGGTCTCCGTGGTGCTGCCGGGTGGTGGCAAGCTGGCTGGCTTTCCCGAGAGTGAACAGAGTTCGAGGAAGAGTTCCTCCCAACCGCGAACGACGACCTCACCGCGTTCGATCTGGCGGAGGGCGACGATGCGCCGGAGTTGGGCGGTGAGCGCCTTGTTGTAAGTGAGGAAAAGCACGCGCTGGCCGTAGCCTTGGCGGGCGTGGCGAAAGGCGAGTTCGAGGGCGTGCCAGGTTTTACCGGTCCCGGTGCCGCCGTGGATGAGGAGTTGGCGATTCTCCGAAAGCTGGTCGAGCAACGCGAAACGGGAGGTGAACTGCCGCTCGAATAGTTGCTCGGTGTGATCGACGAAGGCGCGTTTTTCCTCCGGGAGGGAACCTTGGCCGAAGGCTTCCAGCACGGCCCGTTTCTGAAGGGGATCGACAGGATTGCGGACGTGGTTGCCGAAGATCCGCAGCCAGGTGGAAACCCAGTTCTCCAAATCATTTCCAGTGACGAGCCAGTTCCGGGGAATTCCTTGGAAATTCTCCACATCCACCGGCGCATCGACTCCCGGCACGCACAGGGCTTTTTCAATGAAGGGCGGATTTCCCTTCGCCCGGATGCCGTGGATGACACCCTGCCACTCGATGTTGAGTTGGGAGATCGGGTCGTCACCGCCCGCGCCTTCCCAACGTCCGGTTTCGGCGAAATGCCGGGGCAGCGATGATTTTACTTCCAGCACCAACAGGCCACCGGCCGGGCCGAGGATGAGGAAGTCGCCCTCCCGCTGCATCCCGCGGGAGTCTTGGTAATAGTAACCCCAGATGACGGTCCAAGCATGTGGGGAATCCGCCAGTCCCTTCAGTCGTTCCGCCACCCGAATTTCCGAAGGATTGCTGGCGTGTGGAGGGCGGTGGAGAATCCATTCGATCATCGGCGTTCTGACAGATGGGTATCAGGCTGCATCAGGGGCGGCAAGTTTTGGGCTTCACCAGGCGGGAAAACTGCTCACGAGTTCACCGATCGGGTTGAGCCGGTCCAAAGATTTTCCTGCACCTGGGGGAAGAATGGCCAACGACCTGTTCACCTGCGAGCGGTCAAAGCCGAAGAGGCCGCGCCGGTGGGAGGCGTAGAGGAGGTCGGACACTAGGTTTCCTGGTTCGTGATGTGCTGGCGTATGCAAAAGGAGACGGTTTTCGTCCATTTTTGAATACCCGAGCACTTTTTCCAAGGTTGCGGCCGGCTTCACGATACCGGCCATGCACGATACACCGGAATAGTGTATCGTGCGTTGGAAGGATATTCCGCTAGTCTGGAGACGCGGCTGGCGCTTCCCCAAGAGTAACTCCCAAGGGGGGGCGACGCATATATGGGAATCCCGCTTGCCAGCCAAGAAGAGTCAAATTTACTGACCCCGAGGTTCTGTTTTGCCCGCTGAGTCGTCCGGGTTTTGTGTGAAACCCGCTTCCGTTAGGGATTGGCAAGGTATCGGTAAAGCTGGCAAAAAATGGCAAATCTTGGCATGCTGTGGCGAGATTTGGCGGACTTCAAAACTCTCTTTTTAGTCTCGTAAAACGCTTATTTTCAATGGGAAACCACTTGAAAACAGCTGGAGGCGGAGGAGGGAATCGAACCCTCGAATGACGGTTTTGCAAACCATTGCCTTACCACTTGGCTACTCCGCCATTTGCATGGCACGGGGGCGAGTGGGTACGGCGAAAGGAACGGGGTGTCAATCTTTGGATTTAAATTTGAACCACCACGGCCGATTTTGCGCACCAAACGAGACTTGGACGGGAAGCTTTTGTGGGGGGTGGCGGTCGGCTGTGCAGGAAATCATGAAACTCGCCACTGCGGTTCGTACGGTTTCTGGGGTTTGACCTTTGGAATTCCCTTCGCTAGAGCTTCGGGACGTTCCCCATGATCCGCGAAATCGTCCAATACGGCCACCCTGTCCTCCGCCAACGCTGCCGCCTTGTTACTGAGGTGGATGACTCGCTCATCGAGCTGGTTGGCGACATGCTAGAAACGATGGCTCATGCCAATGGGGTCGGGCTTGCGGCGCCACAAGTGGGTGAGGATGTGCGGCTTGCGGTGATCGACGTTTCACATGATCCGGAGTGTGTTTCCTTCCTGAAGGTCAATGGGGAAGACGCAAACTTGGAGGAAATAATGCCGCTCATTTTCATCAATCCCGAGCTCGAGTTCGGACAGGCCAAGGAATTCGGGATGGAGGGGTGCCTGAGCATTCGCGGCATCCGCGCAGAAGTCCGGAGGCCAGAAACGGTGAGGGCCACTCTGCCGCAGTTAGATGGCTCGGTGTTAGTCGTCGAGACGGATGGCTTGTTAGCACGCGCCTTACAGCATGAAATCGACCATCTGAATGGAGTGCTGTTTGTCGATCGGCTGCCGGCGGTGGCGAAGGTTTCTATGAGAAATCGACTGAAGCGGCTGCTGGAGACGGGTGCGGAGGGGTGAAATTTTTGATGGTGATGCTCGACTTTATCTGGGAACAGACGCTTTCCTTTTCACCCGATCACCTAAATTTCATTCACACTCCAAGCAGAATCCCGACATGAGCACGACCCGAGGAATTTTACAAAGTTTTCTAAACCCCACCGCGACCCGGACCGACGCCTCGGGCACGGTAGCACCAGAAGCTCCCGCCAGCCCGTTCACGGCGGTGGGTCGTCAGACAGCACCTGCCATCGTCGCGAGCGATTCTGCCGATACAAGGGAGGCAGCGCTGCCGGATCGTTTCGGTTTCGAGGCACAGACGGAGATCCTCGGAGCGCAGCCGGGCTCGAGTCTCTCCCCTACTCCAGCAGTCGCTGCGATGTCGGGCTCACCTCTCGGTGAATCACAATCGGATTCTTTCTCGATCCGCCAGCTTGAGTTGCGCGCGATTTTCGGGGTGGACCGCGAGATGACGCCAAAGGAAATTTTCGAGCGATGCCGTGCACTTCCCGGGATCAAAAACATCGCGCGAGTGAGTTCACAGGATATGGGAACCATCGATGCGCTTAGGAATCTGCTGCCGAATCTCGGCTTCGGCACTGCGGTCCTGAAGCTCTATGCGGACTCGGTTGCTCTGGAATTCATCCGTGAGGGCCCGGTCTTGCTGGCGGTGCAGACGGAAGGTGGATTCGCCCCAGGGGTGCGGGAAACGTTGATGTTGGTGGCCCGCGAATTTGGGCGGCTTTCTTAGGGATCTTCTTCGGTCGCTTCGGTTTGCAATTTTTCAAACTGAGCGCGGGTCCCGACTGTGGCGGATTTCAAAAAGGCCTCGCGGCTGCTTGGGGGTTCGTTCAAAATAAATTGCGCCGCACCGTGCTCGGCTTCTTGGCGGAGTGAGGGGTCGGGGATGCTGGGAATCCATGCGAAAGCGGCGGTAGCATCCTGCCGGATCCAGACCGATACGAGTTCCGCAACTCCAGCGCTGCGAGCTTCTCCGTCGCTAAATAACGTCACCCAAGCCGCCGCATCTGCGGGCGATTTCGCGGCCCAGCGCTGGACGACTTGGACCACTGCGACGTCGAAATCTCGGCCCGGGATGCCGGATTCAGAAAGGAGTCGGGCGGCGCGTTCGGGGTCCTTTGCCGAGAGGACCAGCGCGATCTTCCCAAAAGCGAGCGACTTTTCGGTATCGGTGGTGAGTGCGCTCGCCCACCGGATCGCTTGTTCGGCGTCTTGGTCGGCGAGGCGCATGGCGAAGTGCTCGAGGAGCCGGTTTTTCTCCTCACTGCCCGCAGTCATTTGCTGAAACGACTTGAGAGCGAGGTCGGGATCCGTCTCGATCGCGTCCCAAGTCGCTGCGGAGAGCGCCCGATTTCTCTCCTCGGGTGTCGTCGTTTCGGTGGCAGACTTGGTGGATGTGTCCTGCGGCTCGTGAGAAGGAAGTGGCTCGCCGGAACTGGCACGGGCGGACTTGGTGGCGTGTGGGGCGGTGGGGTTTTTCTCGGAAACTTCGCTGGTTTTTTTCGGCTCGTCGCACGAAGCAAGCAGCAGAGCGAGCCAGAGAGTCTGATGCGGGCGGAAATTCATGAGTCGGGTGCGGAAGGGTAGATCGGATCAGGCGACCCCGTGCTTTTTGAGAAATGGGATGAGTTCTTCGACCCCGAAGTCGGCGAGGACCTCGCCATGCCAGTCCATCGTCGGTGCCTTGGACTGGCCGGAGAGAGCGATCATTTCCTGCATGGCCTCGCGGTCATGGGAGACGACGAACGTCTGGACCTCGATTTTCTGGCGCTGGAGGTATTCGACGACTTCGTCGCACCATGGGCAACCGCGTTTGATATAAAGGATGGGTAAGTTCATGTGAGGAAAGGGTTCTTAAAGATTTCCCGGCGGATGTAGATGATCGAATCCGACCGGATGTGAAATGAACGAGCGGCGGCGGGATCGCGAGCCTGATTTCGTGGAAAGGTCTATTTTTGCCAACTCATCGGTGAGTGGGTGCGGAGATTTCCTTAGCAAAATGAGGATTCTCAAACTTAAAATCCGCGTCATGCCCGCTCAGCCGTTTTTGTCGATGTTCGAAAATCCAGCCGAGTGGCAGGTATTTGCTTCTGGCCAATCTGAAGGGACGCTGACCTCCATCGAGACGGCGGATGACAGTCCGGGCCTGCGTTTGGTTTACGATTTCCACGGCGGTGGTGGCTTCGTGGTGATACGGCGAGTGATCCGTTTCACGCTGCCGGGGACGTTTGAAATCGGGTTTTCCGTGCGTGGCGAGGGGCCGGCTCACGATTTCGAGTTCAAGGTGGCGGACCCGGGAAATACGAATGTCTGGCGGCGGTTGCGCGAGGACTTCGAGCCACCGGAGGCGTGGACGGCGGTGCGATTTCACGAGCGAGACTTGCCTTTTGCTTGGGGACCGGCGGGCGGCGGTGCGCCGACGGAGGTGGGATCGGTGGAATTCGCCATCGTCGCTGGGTCGAGCGGGACGGGTGGCAAGGGAGTTTTGGAGCTGGTTTCGCCGACGTATGAGGACCAAGGGCTGCACTCGCCGCGATCGATCCGTGCTTCGAGTCACCAGTCGGGTTTCCCACCGGAGGCGGTGTTTGCGATGGAATTTCTATCCGGTTGGCGGGCGGTTGCGAACGATCCAGAGCCGCGCTGGGAGGTGGATTTCGGAAAACCACTGCGGTTTGGCGGGCTGGTGATTACTTGGCCCGAGTCGCTGCCACGGCGGAAATTCGAGGTCGAAATTTCCGCCGACGGAAACGTGTGGACCTCGATCCACCATTCCACCTCGGCGCTCGGACTGAAGAGCCACATCCCGACGCCTGGGGTGGAAGGGCGGCTGCTGCGGATCACTTTTTCAAATAGCGGATGCGCGGCGCTTTGTGCGCTGTCACTGCGGCCCGATTCATTTTCCAGCACGCCAAATGAATTCGTCCACGCCGTGGCTGCTGATTACCCGCGCGGCTGGTTTCCGCGGTATTGGCTGCGTGAGCAATCTTACTGGACGCCCGTCGGTAGCCCGGCAGGAAAACGCCGCGCGCTGATCAACGAGGAGGGCATGGTGGAGGTGGACGAAGCGGGATTTTCCCTAGAGCCATTCGTCTTAACTGCCGGTAAACGAATCACTTGGGCCGATGTGAAAGCGCTCCCCTCGCTGCCGGAAGGTGGGGCACCGATGCCTGCGGTCACTTGGAAAAACGAGGATATCACCCTGGAAATCCTGCCGTGGGTGGATGGTGGCGATGACCAACTCACGCTCCACGTCACCTACCGGCTGACCTGCCGCAAGCCCACCTCAGACACGCGGCTGGTCGTCGCGGTGCGGCCATTTCAAGTCAATCCACCGTGGCAGGCGTTCCGGAATCTCGGCGGGCGCAGTCCCATCCACCGGATCATTTGTCGGACTCACGGGATGACGGTGGAGGATCGGGAAATTTCCGTCACGCCTCATGCAGATGCTTGTGGTGCTGGAGCCTTCGAGGAAAGCGGGGTGCTCTGGACCTTGGCGATGGCGGAAATGCCACCAGCCCACGAGGTGAATGACCCGACAGGCCTCGCCTCCGCAGCGATGGCTTGGAGGCTGCCGACCGGAGAATCGACCCGCGAGGTCACCGTTTCCGTCCCGTATTTCCGCAAGGCCAAGGCCGCGACTCAAACGGGCAGGGCGCGGGCACTCTCTCGTTGGCAGAAAACCTTGGGAAATGTGCAGTGGCAAGTCCCCCCAGCCGCCCAGCCAGCCTTCGACGCCTTTCGCACGGCGGCGGGACATATTCTCATCAATCGCGACGGCCCAGCCATCCAGCCCGGGCCGCGCCGTTACACCCGTTCTTGGGTCAGGGATTGCGTGATCATGGGCACGGCCTTGGCCAAGGCGGGGCTGCCGTTCGCCCTGCGCGAGTTCCTCACTTGGTATGCCCAGTTCCAGCGCGGCGATGGATTCGTGCCCTGCGTGGTGGACCGCGATGGGGTGGATTGGCTGGTCGAGCACGATAGTCATGGCCAGTTCCTCTGGGGTGTTCGCGAGGTTTTCCGCGAAGGCTGTGACCGGAAATTTCTCACCGAAATGCTGCCCCACGTCCGCAAGGCCGCGGACTTCCTGATTTCCCTGAGAGCCGAGCGCACGACTTGCAATTACGAGTCCGGCGAACACGCGGCCTGCTACGGGCTGCTGCCAGAGTCTGCCAGCCACGAAGGTTACCTCGCTCACCATGTGCATTCCTACTGGGACGATTTCTGGGGCGTGCGGGGTCTCGAGGCCGCTGCCGATCTCGCAGAAGTCATGGATTTCCACGAGGATTCTGACCGTTGGAAAACGGAAGCCTCGCGCTTCCAAGGCGATCTACTGCGGTCGATCGACCAAGTCATCGCCGACAAGCAGCTCGCCTACATCCCCGGCTCAGTGGAGTGGGCGGACTTCGATCCCACCGCCACCGCGAATGCCATCGCCATGCTCGACTTCGCCGACTCGCTGCCGGAAGGCCCGCTCCATGCCATGCTCGACACCTACCTCGACAGCTTCCACCGCAAGCACCGTGGGGAAATGGAATGGACGAACTACACTGCTTACGAGATCCGCATCATCGGAGCCTTCGTCCGCCTCGGGAAACGCGACACTGCGAATGAATTGCTGGAGTTTTTCCTCTCCGACCGCCGCCCTTGTGAGTGGAACCAGTGGCCGGAAATCACTTGGCGTGACCCACGCTCGCCAGGCCACCTAGGCGATGTGCCGCACACTTGGATCGCAGCAGAATATATGTTGGCCCTAGCCTCCATGGTCGCTGCCGAGCGCGAAGCCACAGACTCGATGGTGCTCGCCTCGGGGATGCCTTGGGCATGGATTTCGGAGGACGGAGGGTTCGCGGTAAAGAATTTACCCACCCGCCACGGAGCCTTAGATTTCCGCATCCGCGCGGTGCGTCAGGACTCGATCCATGTGGAAATCGGCAGCTCCATCGCCCTGCCGCCCGGCGGACTCAGCCTCGTCCCGCCAATACCGGATGGAAAACGGATCACGGCGGTGGACTGCCAACGTGGGACCCACCACGGCCTCGACCCTGTGGGAGAGTGCATTTCAGTGACCGGCTTACCCTTCACTGCGGCGCTTCACCTCGGTAGCGCTCCACCACTCGCTAAACGCTAAGGACGGTTGATCTGAGATTTCCCCCATTAAAAAAGCTCCCCTCCCGAGGAGGGAAGAGAGCCGTTTGATCGGAAAAACCGAGAATCAATGACGACGGCGGCGGAGCAGCGCCAGCGCAACGAACTCACTCGCCTTGATGGAGAATCCGCCGAAGATCGGTAATGGCCGATTTTGACACGAAAAAACTATTGCTAAATGCACCCTGCTCCTTAGAACGACAGCGCTACTCCCCAATTAGTGACCGCTTAAGTCACAAATTATACCGAAAAACAACACCCGATGAAATTGAAAACATTACTTACACTCACTCTGAGCACGGCCTTGGCTGGGTTCAGCTCAGCGGCTACGATCGTCCAGACACAGACATTCGACTTTGTCCCCAACGGCAGCGCGCCTCTGCTCTTCAATAAATTCAATACTGCGCTTGGAACCCTCACTGGTGTAACCGTCAGTGTGCTGATGAACAAGAACGGTGGCCGTTTCGAGGTTGACAACGATTCCTTGACAGGGGGAACCCTGACTCTGACTCACACGGTCACTGGGTCGCTTTCGTCTTCTGTTTCACTTGTGAAAACAGGCGGAGCTTCATCCGTGGGCCAATCTGGCAGCGTCACAGCCGTGAGCACCCTTGCTTCTGTCACCATCGGAGCAACCACAGGTGATCCTGACGATGCATTCAACGCCCAGCCCGGTAGCGCCGATTACGTTCGTTTCGACCCGACAAGCACCAGCGCCAGCGACTCCGGTAATATCGACCTAGGGTTTATTTCCCAATACGCTTTTGCAGGTGTCCAAACCTTTGGAATGAGTTTCGGGGCTCTTCAAACCGTGCAGGCGACTGGCGTGAGTGGACTCCAGCAGTCCTTCACAGTTTCCGATGTCGTCGGCAATGTAGTTGTCACCTACAACTACGATGCCGTGCCAGAACCAACCAGCGCACTGCTGGGCGGACTCGGAGCGTTAGCGCTTCTGCGCCGCCGTCGTCATTGAGAAGCCCACCGAGCAATCCACTTCAAACAGGGTCCTTCGCTCCGGCGTCGGGCCTTGTTTCATTTGTGACACGAGCAGTCCCAAGTCAGGCGAGCTGAAACGGGATTGCATTTTGCTCCCGGTTGCACGACTCTGCCCGCCGATGCGATTTGCAAACTCGTTGAACCACAATACTTCACTCGTCTCATGAAGCCCAAACGACCACTTTCTGGAAATCCGTTACCGCCCATGAAACGCCCGTCGGCCAATGCCGCGTCATGGTCCGCTGCGGTCAAATCCCGGCGGCGCGATCAACGGTTGAGTCAATTGAAGATGCTGACTGCGGGCGTGTTGGTGATTGGGGGGATATTTGTCGCAGCAGACCTCACGAAGCCACGTTGGCAAAACTCCATCCCTGCCGCAGTGTCGAAGCAAGCGGAACCCATCAAGGTTCCCAAGGCACCGGCGGCACCCACCGTGAGCGATCCACTGGAGGCCGATTTTACCGCCCCAGCAGAAACCACCGCCGCGAACCCCCAAGTGGCTGTGGCTTCGAAGCCAGCCACGACGGCAGCCGAGGAAGCAGAACGGTTCGCCAAGGAAACAGAGCTGATACTCACTGGCCTCGATGCAGGGAGAGAGGCCGCGATCACTCGCGACAAGGAGCTATTCGCCCGCGCCATCAACGGCCAAGCGTGGAATGCCTACCGGGCGCTGTTGGCTAAATCCATCGATGCGGGACTGGCGAAGGCGGGTAAGGGAGCAGGCACAAACCGCTACGACGCCGTTTGGAAAGAGCCGGCACTCCATCAAGCCTTGCTGCGGTGGCAGGTCGTGGGCCGTCTTTCGGAACCCGTGCTCGCGACGCAAGTGCCGAACACCTACAAGGCCGAATTCTTCACTTGGCTGTGCTACAACACGGAAGCGATGGAGGAATTCATGCTCACGCTCAAGCCGGAGGATGACGGCGGGAAGGTGCTCAAGTTTCTGATGGAGGCATGGTCAAACACACCGGGAAAGATGGACAAATATTTCCCCCTCGCCCTAGCCTGTGCGGTGGTTTTCGACACTGAGGTCAAAATCCCAAATCGAGTCGCGGCCTCGGCCAGCGAGAAACCCGTGGTGGTGGCGCTCAGTCGCTACGCATGGTTCATGGAAAAAAACGAAAAGGGCCTATTAGCGGCACCCGTTCATCACAGTTCGGCCCGCGATCTGGTGTGGGTCGTCTGTGCGCCGGTTTCCACCTCCGAGCTCGAGTGGTCGCTGGATAAAATGCACATGAATCGGCAAAATTGGGGCAACGCTTACGGCTCAATCGAGTATTTGATGGAACGCGCCGTGAAAGGTTTAAATCCCTACAAGGAATACAGCTTCGCGGAGATCCTCAAAGAAGGCGGGATCTGCGGTGATCAATCGTATTTCACGGTCAACACGGCCCGCGCTCAGGGCATCCCGGCGATGACCGTGAGCGGAGAAACCGACCTCGGCGGTCACGCATGGGTAGGCCTCAAAATCAAGCCAGACGAGTGGACCACCGGCATCGGTCGCGTTGGAGGTGTTTCCAAGGGTGAAGCCGACAATCCCCAAACAGGCCGCACCATCACCGAGCAGGAAATCCAGATGTGGAGCGACCGCGTTCAAAGCCCGGTCACCCGTCTCGCCATGGCCCGCCACCTGTGGCTTGCTGGATTTTTCGAGGCAACGGACAAGGAGACGAACCACGCGGAAGCCGTCCACCTCGCAAACCAGATCGGCCAGTCGTTTACCGAGACTTGGACTGCTCTGTATGCATTACTTCAGAAACAAATGAAGATGACGGGTGAGCCTGCGAAACCGAGCAATCTGGAGGAATGGAAGGCATTTGCCACGGCGATGCGGCGCGAGTTTAAGAACAACCCACGGATGGCTCAGCTCGCCGATCGTGCGGAATCTGAATACATCTTTCCCTACGGCAACGATGAAGACGCGGCACGGACTCTCCTGCGCGGACGCCGCCGGATCGACAGGAATTCCGGCGAACAGAAAGACCTCATCGCTGAGTCGCTCAAACGTGAAGCCGACCTCATTTTCAAGCGCGGCGATTCCACCGCCAAGCAAGACATCAGCCGGTTGTATGATAGTGCGCTGCGCAAATACGGCGGTAGCATCACCGGTTTCAAAATGATGGCGGAAAACTACTTCGGCTTTTTCAAGGACGATGCCGAGCTTTCCCCCAAGGTCGCGCGCGACATCGAGCTGGCCTTCAAGCGGGTGGTGGAAACTGGATCCACGGATTATTTCCGCGCGAAAACTGAAGCAGAAATCTGCAAAATGATCTGCAGCTACTACCGCTCCGCAGGTGACGAGAAACGGGCGCTGATGCTAGAAAAGCGCTACGAAGCTCTCCTCAAGCGAGCAGAGCGCGGGGCACTGTGAGGATTTCCGGAATCGATCACCCACGGGGCCAGCGACTTTCCCAAGCTGGATGCCTCGCGGCGATGAGGTGTTGTGCTTACGGACAATCCGGGAAACTGTCTCTTTTTCAAAATTTCTAGCGAATGACGGCCTTTCTTTTCAGTTGTGATCATGCCACGTGTGCGGTGCCGGAGGCTTACCGGGAAATCTTCCGAGGGAGTGAGGAAGCAGTGGCCTCGACCGAGGGCTGGGAACCGGGATCGCTCAATCTGGCCCAAGGCTTCGCGATGAAGTTTCGCACGCCACTAGTCCACGGCGACGTGACTCGGTTGTTGATCGATCTAGGGAAAGACGGCGACGCGCGCTGGAGCCGATTTTCCTCGAAACTGCCGGAAGCGACTCGGGTAAAAGTGGCGGACCGACACGAGCGGCCGTATCGGCTCGTGCTCAGTCAGCGCATCGCCGAAGACCTGCGGCGACACGACGCATTGCTGCATGTGATGATCCACACGGACCCGACCACGGATGGCAGGGTGGTGCTGGAAACTCCGCCGGGAGCCGAGCTTGCGGAGAAGTTCGCGGCGGCATGGCGTAACCGGCTCGCAACGACGGATCTGGACGTCCGCCATGTCCGAGGAGTCGGGCCGAGTGCCCTTGGGGCGTATCTCGCAACCGCTTTTCCCTCGGGCCAATATGCGCAGGTGCGGCTAGCGGTGTCTCAGACTTTTTTCCTTGAGGGCCGTCCTTGGCGCTGGGAAACCTTGAAAAAACTCCTGCTGGATTCACTCGCCCAAGTGGAGGCGGATGGGGTGACGGTCAGCGGCCAAGAATCCCCTTAGACTGGTCCATGCTAAGGGTGCGTTGTTGGCGCCAATCGATGATTTCGGGTTGCTCGAACCCTTTCCTGCGGTTCTCGATCCCATCATTGGATGGTTTTTTGATCGCAGCGGCTCCCGCCTCGCGGGCGGAGTTGGTGGCATAAGAATCGGTTTGATAGCGGTCTGGGATATCTGCGGCGGTGTTCGCTTCCCTTGCTCCCCTGCCTTGGAGGTCCGAGGTCTTTTGGAAGCGGCTCGCATCGGTATTCCCGGCATAGGATTTGCGGTCGTATTGCTTGCTTCCCCACCAAGATTTCTTGGCGTAGTCGCCGGTTTTGTAGGCCTTCGCTTTGAAATTCTTGCCCGCGAAGTTCGGGTCTTGGCCTTGGCTTTCATACGGGCTGCGCTTGTCGCTCCGTGGCTTCCAATTGCCCTCGGCATCTTGCTTGTAGCCGCCGTTTTCATCCATCCTCTGCTTCAGAGTCTTGCGGGCCGGAGCGGCGGCAGTGGCCTTTTGAGTGGCAAAATTTCCCCCACAAGCCGCTAGGAAAATGACCGGCAAGACGGCGAAGAGGCGGAAGAATTTCATTGCTTGGCGATGAGTTGCTCAAGGGCAGAGTCGGGGACGGCCCCGCGTTCCAGCGCTTGGTTGTAGTAGTCTCGGGCTTGGTCGAATCGCTTGCTCCGGGCGGAGAGGCAAGCGAGATAATAGTAAGGGTAATTTGAAACGGGATCTGCGGTGATGGCGGCCTTGTAGTAGGACTCCGCTTCCCGGAAATTTCCGAGCGCTTCGGTGATTCTGGCCAAAAGGAGCTGGCTGGTGGCATTATCCGGGGCGAGGTTCACCGCTTGTTTGACATTCTGTTCGGCAGCGGGCAGGTCGCCGAGCTTCATGAAGGAAAACCCGAGCATCCGGTGGGCGTAGGGATTTTCTGCATCCAGCTCGACGGCGCGGCGGAACTTATCCACCGCGGCATTCGGGTCATTGAGCTTGAGATCGACGACGCCCAGCTTGCACAAGGTAGGAATATGGCCGGGGTGTTGCTCAATGATCATCTCGAACAACTCCCGCGTGGGCAGCAAACGACCCGCCGCGTAGGATTTCTCGGCAGTGCGCTCAAGCACGGAAATATCGCGTTTTAGCTCATCGGTGCTTTTACCCACGGCTTCGCGGCTGCGGGCGAATGGGGAAACGAACTCGCCGTCCACCTGCTTGTCGGCGATGAGGCGCTGCTCATCGGGGGTGAGCTGGATTTCGTCTCCATCGAATAGCTCGACCGCCTTGGCGAGTTCCTCGTCGCCAGTGCCCATTTTTTTCGCGGCCTCGACGAGCTGTTCCTTGGCTTGGCGGCGGCGTTCTTGGACCCGGAGCTGCTTGCGGATAATTTCTCGGAGGATGTTCGCTTCTTCCGGGTCGGCTGCTGCTTGACCACTCGCCAGTGCGCGTTCCTCGTTCTTGAGGCGATTTTCCAATTCTTCAAGGCGCCCGTCTTGGTCGCGCTTTTCTTGGTGGAGCTTGTTGATCTGAGATTTCGCGATGGCGAGGTCGCGCAGGGCGTCGGTGATGTCGTCCTTGGCGCTGTTGTTGTCGAGGTTGAGGCGGTCCACTTTTTCGTTGGCCTCGCGCAGACCTTTGGCGAGTCCCATATTTTGCTGGATGAGGTCTTGGATGCGTCCGTCCTCGTTCAGCTTGAGCAGGGCGCTCATTTGCTCACGTTCTTGGAGTAGGGAATCGCGCTCGGTGCGGAGCGCGGCGAAGGCGTCGTTGCTTTCGTCGAGTTGCTTGGTGAGACCAGCGATGCGCTCATTGGCCTTGCCGAGTTCGGTCTGGGTCTGGATGAGTTCTTTTTCTAGCGCCTGGAGCTGCGTCCGCTGGCCGGCGACGACTGAGTTCGCGACGCTGCGCTCCGCCTTCAAGTTGCGGTCAAGATCGGCAGACTTCTGCTGCATCACCTTCAGGTCAGCTTCCAAGATCGCGCTGTGGGAGAGTGCCTCTGTGTGCGAACTCCGGCTCTGGGCAAGTGCCATGGCCATCGCTTGCTTTTCCTGCTCCAGCCCAGCGATGCGTTGGTTGAGCGACTTCATTTCGCTTTCCACCGGGCTGCTTGCAAGCTGCGCGCGCAGGGTCTGCAAGTTGGTTTCCGCCGCCTTGAGCTGAGATTGGGTAAAATCATTCTGGCGTTTCAAATCCTCGATCCGGGACTCGTTGCGCGATTGATTCGGGTCTGCCAACCGAGGTTGGATCGCGAGTTCCTTCAGTCGCCTGACCTCGGCCTCGGCCGCCGCGAGGCGACGGGCGTCGAGAGGGTTTACCTCCAAAATCCCGCGAGTGGGTGGCATCGCTTCGTGGCTGGGGTCGAGCGGAACTCCGGAAATTTTTTCGCCACCTTCGAGTTCGGCGACGACGTTTTTGTTCTTGCTGCGCTGTTCCTCAGTCTTGGGAAACAGCCGCGTCAGGTTCTCGTAATTCTGGGCGATGCCGTTTTTAACCATCTCTGGTTTCCACGCCGGGTAGTAGTTCTGGACGCCTTCGATCAGTTTGGTAGCGACTTTCAGTTTTTCCGAGGCGGCGATGAAATCTCCGGCCTCTTCGAGTTTCTGAGCATCGCGCTTGGCCATATAGCCTTGGAAATAAACGTCCGCGGGATCGAAATTCGCTGGGGCCACGGGCGCGGGTGGTGCTTGGGAAAAAGCCGTATCCGTCACCCACAGCCACGCTGGCAAGACGATGCATACCGGCGGTAGGAGGAGGGATTTCGCAAGCCAATGTCGCATGAGCGAAGAACCTAGGCTGGTGTTTTCAGCACGGCAAGCGGGATTCAGCAGCCGGAAACCCTACCATCCACCCGAAAAAAGCAGTCCGATGGATCATCAGTGGCAGAAACCCAATTCACCTCCTGACATCTTCCCTGGACCACCTTGAACCCTTGGCAAATCGCCTGACTTGAGACTCGGATTTCGCAATTTCTTAGGGGCCAGATCAATCGAAACAGCGGGGTTTTGAGTTAGAATTACCGCACCATTTCGCTTGCCAGCTCATAGGCAAGGCCCCACAAAGCGGTCCGCTCGTTCCGGGGGCCGCACACAATGAGTTGCTCCGCCCGGCTGGCGGAAATCAATCTGAACCGTCGCTCCCATGGAAAGCATCTCATCCCGTATCGCTCTCGTTTCCCCGTCTCTCACGCTCGCCGTCACCGCTCAAGCCAAGGCGATGATCGCTAAGGGTGAAGAAGTTTACGCACTCGCCGGCGGTGAGCCGGAAGTGGACACCCCGCAGTTCATCAAGGACGCAGCCATCGCCGCACTGCTCGCAGGAAAAACGAAATACACCCCAGCCGGTGGCATCCCTGAGCTCCGCACCGCACTCTCCGAGAAGTTTAAAGCGGACAACGACCTCGACTACGCCCCCAGCCAAATCTGCGTCACCGGCGGCGCGAAAATGGCCTGCTACAATGCCATCCTCGCCGTTATCGAAGAGGGCGACGAGGTCATCATCCCCTCCCCTTTCTGGGTCTCCTACCCAGAAATGGTCCGCCTCGCTGGCGGCATCCCCATCATCGTCGAGACCAAGGAAGCGACTGGCTGGAAAATGACCCCCGAGCAGTTCGAGGAGGCCATGACTCCAGCGACCAAGATGGTCATCATCAACACCCCGGGCAATCCCACCGGAGCCATCTACTCCAAGGAGGAACTCCTCGCCCTCGGAGAAATCGCCCTCGGTGAAGACATTATCATCCTTTCCGACGAAATTTACGAAAAGCTCGTCTATGGCGAGTCCAAGCACGTCTCCATCGCCTCGCTTAGCCAAGAACTCTACGACCTGACCATCACCGTGAATGGCTTCTCCAAGGCCTATTCCATGACCGGTTGGCGCTTGGGCTACACCGCAGCTCCTAAGGCACTGGCCGAGGCGATCGAAAAGATCCAAAATCACACCACTTCGAACGCGAACTCATTCTCGCAATACGGTGCCCTCGCCGCCCTGCAAGGCGACCAAAGCTTCATCGAAGACCTCCGCGGCGAGTATGACGTCAAGCGCCAATTCATGTTCGCCCGTCTCAAGGCGATCAATAACATCCGGGTCGTCGAGCCACAGGGAGCGTTCTATTTCTTTGTCCACACGGGCAAAATGGGTCTGAAATCGTTGAACCTCTGCGACAAGCTCCTCTCCCGCTACAAGGTCGCCGCCGTCCCCGGCATCGCCTTCGGCTACGACGAGGGCATCCGCCTCAGCTATTGCACCACGCTGGACATCCTGAACGAGGGTCTCACCCGCTTCGAGCAGTTCTGCCGCGAGCATTGATCGTCGATTTCTCCACTTCCTCAAGCCGCCCGTGGGTTCGTCCTACTGGCGGCTTTTTTCATTTGGCGAACGCGCTATTTGGCCTCACTGAGATCGCAAATCACTCGATATCCTCAGCCCTCAGGATCATCTAGAATCCCCTGCAAACGTTCCCCTAGCACCGTTGGAAATCGTCGGGGCCAGTCTTCATTCACGAGTCCCACCGCCAGCAAATCTCGGAGGTGCATCCGGTCCTTGTCGCGAAAAGAGGTGAGCTTCATGCGAACGAGATCTTCCAAGGGAATGAGCGCAAAACCACCACCCTCTTCGGTCCTTTCTAATTCGGGAGTCGGCTCAATCGCATCCGGCACCGCTTTTTCACCAGCCCACCAGATATGCACCGCATCTCGCATCTTAGCCTCAGGACTCTCTAAAAATACATCCATCGCGCCACCCTTACCAAGCGATGCCACCCGGCGATGCACGAATCCCGCAGCTTCAAGCGCCGTCCGTGCACATTCCATATCTTCTCGCCTTAGCATGATATCCACATCCCGCGTGTTTCGAACTGCTGCGGCATCCACTCGCGAAACCCAAGCGGCCACGGCATTTCCTCCGACCACGGCATACCGGACACCGACCGCGCTCAATGCCGCAGCGGCTCGGTCGAGCCGGTTCTTCACATTTTCGATGCCTTCTGCCATTCGTTGCCAAGATACAGGTTCCAGAGCAATGGATCGGCTCATGCTTGGAATCTGGCATGGTGAGCTTGTCCAACCAAGTTCCAACCCGTGTCATAGACCGGCATCACACTACCGACCTTTCACCCCACCGAACCGGATCGCCACCCGCTCCCGCGTCTCTTGCAGGTGGAATCCCGCCTTCAGCACACCCCTGGAAATTCCCGGCATGTGTGCCGCTCCCCACGGGATGATGAGGTGATCCGAGCTCGCTAACCGTTCTTGGAACACTGTCAGCAAGTGCTCATTTCGCCGGGTCAGAAGATCGTTGAAAAGCTGCTGCGGCAGATCTTCGGACGAAGGCTCCATCAAAGTCGGTAGCGTCTCTGCGGTGATTCCTTTGGTGTGAATCACCATGGTCCGTTTCAGAAATTCCAAGGTAGTTTTACTAAATTGGCCAATGTCCACATCGGCAAAAACTACTTCTCCCTGCGGCCTAAATACTTCGTGCTGCTCGGCCAGTCCTAGATCCTTCGCGGTTTTCGTGTAGCTGACCGGCTCCACCATCACCTTCCCTTTGTCCGATACCCCCTCCATCAGCACCGTTGCTGTCGGCGGAAATGAAGCGGCGAGCGCCCGATAGAACTCGGGCTCGCCGATGTGGCTCATCGCCACCAGCTCCACCGTTTTCCCATCCTCCCGGACGTATTTCCTCACTTGCATCGTCACCCCGCTTGGCCGCACGGAAACAAATCCATCCGAGAAATGGTTCACCGCCAAACTGCCACATGTTAGCAAATAAACCACCACCACCGGTAGTGCCACGAACAGATGCACCGCCACAAATCCAAGCAAATTTCGCCAGCGAAAAGCTTCCGCCCCCAACTGACCCACCGCCAGCAACGGCCAGCGGAATTTCCATGACCCTCGCAGCCGATAGAGAATCACCATGCAGAGTAAGAACTGCGCCAGCGAGCTCCCCCAAGCGATCCACTCGTGGTATTGGAACCCATAAATCATCACCGGCAGAGCGACTAGAGACGCCACTGGGCCGAACAAGGTGAGCGGCAAGAAAATCCGCTTGGGCACCAGCGGCGTCACCGCCATCAGGCCGTAAATCACCAACGCCACCAACAGCGAAAGCACCACTAAAAATCCTGCGATGCCTGCGACCGCATCGATCTTTAAAAACAAAACCAGCGACTCACTCACCAGCGAGACCGCAGCGTTCACCGTGAATAGCACCAACGCGAAATTTAAAAACACCGCCACCGCCGTCCTCGGCCCGGCGTGGGAACTCGGATGAGGCAGCGGTGGTGGAAAACTTTCGGATGACATTTCGCCCAGAATCTCCGACCCATTCCCGCGAATGGCGATCAAAAGATTTCGATATTGGGCGAGGTGAGGTCGAGATTGATGGGAAGAGTAACGATCAATTGCGCTTGGCTTGTGCCAGAGCCGTCGCTGTCGAAGAAGACGCGGCCGGTGACGGAATCGTAGATGACGCGGTGATTCGCGTTTGTCGCACCGCGACCGATGACGAGGCGGCTGGCATCGAGCTTTCCAATGGCAAGCCCAGGAAAAATAGTAGCACTGAGGCCGATGACATCTTCCTCAGGATTGAAGTCCGTGATCTTGTCGGCATTCGCGGCGGTCGGTGAAACGCGAAACAAAAAGCCGTCGGAGCCGTCATTTCCGGTCAACGTATCATTCCCGGCGTCACCAGAAATGAAGTCAGTGCCCGCACCACCGATGAGGATGTCGTTCCCTTCGAAACCATTGAGGTCGTCGTCGCCAGCCAGCCCTTTGAGGACGTTAGAGCGCCCGTCGCCGGAAAGGATATCGCCAAGGAGAGTGCCGGTGACGTTTTCAATGTTGAACAAGGCCTCAGTTCTGATGGGACCGGTGAACGCTTGGTTGCGGCTGAGATCGACCGTGATCGCCTCATCGCCGCGGGTGCGGCTTTCGGAACGGATGCGATAGTCGATGGTGTCCGTGCCGGTTCCACCGTTGAAGGAATTGCCTTGGCCTTCGGAGAAAAAAATGTCATTCCCAGCATCCCCGAAGTAGCGACTCTGGAGGGTAGTGACGATGAAGCGGTCATTTCCACTGCCGCCACGGACGATGTCGAAGTTGTTAAACGCAGTGAAGCCAGTGCCGACATACGTGTCATTACCCGTGCCGAGTTTGATGAAATTTTTTCCTTCAAACAGATTGATTACCTTATCCTTACCTGGACCAGCATCGACCGTGTTATCGCCACCGAGGTCATCGCTGCGAAGGAGGCGGATGGTGTCATTTCCAGCCCGACCGAAAATATCACTTTCGCCGATGTTACGCTCGTCGAGTTTGTCGTTCTTGGGGGTCCCTACAATGCGGTTTCTTGCCATAATGAAGCTATCCAACAAAATGGCCGCAGAGTGTCAAGGTGACAGGTGGTAGATGTAAGAATAGTTCTGTTTCGAAACCCTGAACCCTTAACATTCATTCCACCAAAACTTGTTCACGGAACTTGAATCTGATGACTACCGATTAGTTCATGGATTCTCATCCGGTCATGCAATAAGTTGATAAAGACCGGAATAGTAAATGATTCGATCCCATCCCAGAGAAATCTGGCAATACATCAGATGTCAAAAACAAGGAAAGTCACTTCCGCCTTTTCACTGCCTTGCCGAGACCGAGAACGTCCAGACTTCACTACGTGCCATTCAACTCGAACCCCATTCGTCTAGGGAAGAACCCAACTTGCTGGGAGGCACTTGGACCGAGATGCAGCATAACCCCGCGCACGTCACCTCTTCCCGCAGGACTTGCAGCTCACGTGATCAGTCGCCAGTGGGATGCCTAGCGGTGCGGAGCGACAATCTTTGGGGGGGAGTTGCTAGAACGGGGGGATGGGTGATTTTCACGGAGCAGATTTTGATTTCCAACGCCAAATCAGAATTGCGGCAAGGATGATTCCAATAATCCCAGCGATTGCCAGGCTCTCACCTTTGCCAATCTTTTGCACAAGTAATCCTACCGCAGAAGAACTAGGAATTTTTTCGTTGGAAATGGGCGTTTCCAGGGTTCGGGATTCCGAAGGTCGCCTGTCAGGTCTTTGAGATTCTGCCGGAGGAGCTTTTCCCTGATAAGGTTTAGTAATTTCAAGAAGCTTAGAGGTATTCCGATCTATGGTTGTGTCAGATTTGTTGTCTTCGGCGAATTGAACCAAATGCTCCAACACAGCAGTTTTATTCGACAGAGTAATCTTTTCGCGCTCAGTGCCTTGATACAACTTCCAGAAGAGCGTATGTATGGCGGTTTTGACAAATTGGGGATCTTCACTGTAAGCGAACGCATCAAACTCTTTTTGCCAATTTGATATATCTTCAATTTCAGCAATCAGCCTGAAAGCAATGAGCTTATCTTCAGGCGTATGATTCTTTTCGGCTCTGTAAATTTCCCAAACGCGTTGCAACTCATCACCGCTGACTTCTTTTCCTTCATGAACTTTCTTTAACACAAGAAACATCCATGGCTTATCAGGGCCTTCTCTTTCTCTAATTTCTTGATTAGCGCTTTGCTTATCTTCTGCCGCATATTTTCTAAGGTTATCCATATCAATGCCATGGGATATCTCTGCTTTTCCAACAAACGATAAACAGATAACAAGAATCAAAGTAAAACAGGTAAATTTCATAGAGTTATTGGTTGATGTTTCCACTCGATCCAACATTTACATCCATCTCCCCCACAAGCTCCCAAACATGGGCACTCAATGGAGGCTTCCATTGCAAGACTGTGGTATAAGGAAAAATCGGATGCTTACTATTGATGTAAATTTCGTATGCTGGATATCCATCATGTTCACCTTCAATAGCAAACGTAGGATTAAGTGGGTTATTTTTTGAAGTAACCACTATAAATCGCCAATTGATAGGGGCCGCAACAGGTAATATTGGCTCAGCTGCCTCACCTTCAAATTTGACTGCAACTTGATCATCGTTACTCAAGCTGCTTATAACTTCTGATTTGACTTGGGAAAGATCTGCAATGCCGCTGTTTGTGGGAGTCGCTCCGGAATTGATATAGGATGGTTTTACCGTCGTGTCTTCGCTGTGATTTGCTCCGCTATTAAAATTAGTGACATTACTAACTGAGTAATGATACGTTATACCTGCCCATTTGCCGTCGTCAATCAGTCGATCTTCCACTTCAGGCACCCACTCCTTGTATAAATTTACGATGGCTCGCTGTGCGACACGATACGTGCCGTTTAGTTGAGGATCATAGCTTCTAGTGTCTCCCCCAGCCACATTTGGATGAGCAGGAATATTCACCCAATTGTAAGGAATAAACACCCGCAAATCGATTTGGAATTGTGTTTGAACAACCGTCGCTTTCAGCGAGTCCCCATCGACCCATGAATCACCCACTTTAATTTGCATGGCGATTTTCTCACCACCTCGCGACTGGCTTTTCGTCTCACCCACGAGGTAAAGTCGGGTTTCCTGTCCTGCTGGAAACTCCGTTACCTCGCTAACAATTGGGTCGTTTCCAAGACGATATCGCGCCACTTTGTAGCGACCACCAGAATTGAATTTAAGCCGAACTTTTCCATCTGCGGGCAGTCCAGCGGTTGGCCTGATGACGAGGTAGGTAGTCGGAGTGATGTCTTCGCCCTGATGTGTCTGGCTCTTGAGTGAGATATAGCCTCCATCGTCGACATCTTCCTTTGAGTCATCCAATGCTTTAATTCCAGCCTGGCTGTCATACTCAATATCTAAGTCCACCGGGGTGATATATTGTGCAACGCCTTCAACGGCGAAAATTCCGTCCCTCGTGCAATTGCTGGTAGTCTTATGTGGCAGGCCGCCAGTGCCATTAAGTTCGCATAGGAGATCAAATGGGGATGACTCGGTTTTGCCTTGGGGAATGGTAACATCGACCCTTTCGATGGTGACGTGGACGTCCTCGGTATCATCAAACCCAGGAATGGGACAATGATCAGAGCGCTCGGTGACTCTCAAGTAACTCCGCTGGATGGTTTCCGCCGCTGCTGGCGCGATTTGCAGCCACATTCGCCGTTGTATAAGTGCAGCGTAATACAAAGGACTTGCGACAGGTTCTACATTTTCGGTAATAGAGTATCCCTCAACTTTCTGATATGTCTCGAACTGGAAGTCCTTGGGAATCGTCTCTGGAAAGGGAGCTTCCGCCACCAGTTTGGCGCCAAGAGCGGCGTAGGCGATGCGGGTCGTCAGCTCAGTGGCGGAAAAGGCCGGGCTTACCCAAGATCTAGTAATCCCTAAAGATCCGTCTGGCGGATTTTTGTAACCGCGAAACTCCATGCAAAGTTCCCGTTCCACGGTTTTGATCACCGGGCCGTGTGAGGAAGACGAGTTTGGATTGGTTCCGTCTCTGATTTCGATGTCGTCGGGAACGCCGTCGTCGTCGCTATCACGGGAGTTTGGATTTGTGTGATAGACAAACAGTTCGTCCAAGTCGCTTAGGCCATCACCGTCGGTGTCTGTGAGGTTGGGGTTGCTGCCGAGTTGAGCTTCTTCGGCGTTGGTGAGGGTGTCGGAGTCGGTGTCTTCGTCATTGGTGGTGACGCGCCAGAAGCCGCGTGCCGGGGTGCTGCCGTCGGGTTGGGTGAGGGCGATGCTGGTGCCGATTTCGGTGCCTGCGCCGATGCGTGGGTTGC
>JAYUHS010000062.1:0-15499 GCA_043766715.1 Luteolibacter sp. | reverse complement strand
AGGAGCTTGTCTTTGATAGAGGATTTCATGTGCGGTGTTTTTTCGGTGATTGGATGCACCACCGGAAAGCGCTTACACAGAATTTCTTACACTCCCGTTTATTGACGAGCCATGAGACTCGAAAGGCCGCCGACTCCCCATCCGGAAGTGGCGGCCTTCAACGCGATATATCTTCAACGACGCCGCATTTGCTCCTCGACGAAGATCTCAGCGAGTCGAAAGCAGCGACGCGAAAGATCCTTGGCGTCGCTGTCACCGATGAGGGCCACACCCTCTTCACTGACCTCTGCTAGGTAAATTTTCCACGCCATCTTCGTCAGCAACTCGGGATCCACCTTCGGGCGCTGCGGCGACTGTTGTTGCGACTGTTGCGGCGGCGGATTTGGACGCGGCGAACGCTGATCTTGAGAAACTTCGGTAGGTTTCGACTCCCCTACCATTTGAGGAGCCGCTTCCTCGGCGACGGGTGCGGCGGAATTCTGCTGAGCTGAGTTCGGTCCCTTGCCCTTGCGGCGGCGGCGTTTTCGCTTGCTGGATTCCGAAGGCTGACCACCACCACCGGTGGAGGCGGCATCCGGTTCTGGCCACTCGCCATCTGTTTGAGTGGACGCTTCGGCCGGTTCCTCACGCTCTGAGGCAGGAGCCGATGGCGCAGGGGTGACGACACTGGCAACCTCCGTCACCACTGGCGCGGCTTCCTCAGTCAATGCCGCTTTCTTCGCGACTTTTTTCGGCCGGGGAGTGGAGATCCTTTTAACCCGCGGTGCGTTTTCGGTTGCTGGAACCTCGGAATTTTCAGGGGATGATGCAGTTTCGTCGCTCATGTTGCTGGAGCTAAAGAAGCCCGACGGAGTGCCGGGCGTCGAGAAGATTCAAATCCAGTGAGACCCGAAGTTTTCCATCCAGAAATGGATCGTCCCACCCGTGAGATCCACTGCTACCTCTCTGCGATCAACGAGTAGATGAAATGAACTGACGCGCCGGAGATTGATTGGTTCGCTCGGTCGAGTAGCCACCGCTCTTTCGGCCATCTTCACCTCCACTGCCAGGGTCAAATCGTCACGTAGCAAAATTTATCGCTATTTATCTCGTCGTGATTCCTAGTGATGAAAATTTTCGTTCCGCAACTAATCTGAGCCCAGATTGAAAAATAATCGCTTCCAAGAAATTTTATCGCGCCGGCTAAGGGTCCTACTCACCGGAGCCGTCGATGGTGTCCCACCTTGGCTGGAGGTGGTAGCGGCTGGCAATGGGCCGGGCCTTTACTTACCAAATGACGCACCATGGATCGCCCATGCAGACCTTGCCACCCTCGTCGGCGGTGTCCGTGCATTGCTCATGCAGGCGCTCCATCCCGGGAGCCTCGCTGGGGTTCGCAGTCACTCCCGCTACAAGGACGATCCTCTGGGCCGACTTTCCGGCACGATCCGCTGGCTCACCGTCACGACTTACGGCTCCCACGAGGCGATCGCCAGTGAGGCAAGCCGCGTCAACCGGATGCACGACCGGGTGAAAGGCGAGTATCAACCGGCAAACGGTGAAATCCGTAGCTACCGCGCTGCGGACCCGGATTTATTACGCTGGGTCCACATCGCCTTCATGGACTCATTTTTACGGAGCCACCAGACCTACTCCACACGTCCGCTACCAGGCGGGGCAGACGCTTATATCCGACTCTGGTCGAAGGCCGTGGCACCGCTGGGTCTAGAAAATGTGCCGATGGATGAAACTTCACTGCTTGCAGAAATGGAGCGCTATCGGCCAGAATTGAAGGTCACTGCCGACACCTGCGAGACCATTCAATGGATTAAGAACCCACCATTACCCGCCACCTCACGGCCGATGTATGCGCTGCTTTTCCAATCCGCCGTCGCCTCACTACCCGCAGATTATCAAAAAATGATGGGGCTACGCTCGGTGCCGCTTGAGATTCTCCGCCCATTGACCACGGGAGTCTTACAGCTCATGCGTTTCGCCATCGGCCCAGACAGCCCGATTGAGGATGCAGCGATCTTACGCCTGCACCGCGCTGGACTGATGGTGAACGGAAAAGTGGTGGAATGACCGACTTCAAGATGGCAGAACTCCCCTCACCTCTCGACCTCGCCGTCATCGGCGGTGGTGCATCGGGATTTTTCACCGCGCTTCAATATGCCGAGATGGCACCGGGGAAACGCGTGGCCATTTTTGAAAAAGGCTCCCAATTTTTACAAAAAGTCCGTATTTCCGGCGGCGGCAGGTGCAACGTCACTCACTCATGCTTCGATCCCCGCGAACTCGCGAAAAACTACCCGCGGGGTTCCAAGGAACTGCTCGCCGCCTTTCACCGTTGGCAACCCTCAGATACGGTCGAGTGGTTCGCAAGGTTAGGCGTGACGCTCAAAACCGAGCCAGATGGGCGGATGTTTCCCTCCACCGACAGCTCGGAGACGGTGATCCAGTGCTTCCTCGACCGCGCACGCGATTTCAGGATCCCCATTTTTCAAAAACACGCTCTCACCGGGATTGAGCGGCCTGCCCACGGAGATTTCTCACTCCAGTTCGAGGGCTTGGTCGAACCCATCGCGGCCCGCGCAATCTGCATCGCGGCCGGCTCGCTCAAAGGAACCACACTGCTTGGGCATCTAAAAAAGCTCGATCAAACGATGAAACCGCTAGTTCCGTCGTTGTTCGCATTTGATGTGACAGATGCCCGAATCAGCGACCTTGCGGGAGTTTCCCATCCCAAGGTGGTCATCCGGCGGGAGGGTTCGAAAAACGCACAATCCGGCCCACTACTCATCACGCATCGCGGTTTCAGCGGCCCGGCAGTGCTGCGGTTATCCGCTTGGGAAGCTCGCGAACTAGCCGCCGTAAACCATCATTTCCCATTCGTAATCGACTGGCTACCAGAGATGAAAATGACAGACGTCATTGCGCGTTTCGCGGAAATCCGCCAAGCCCAAGGAGCCAAGCTTTTGAAAAATACCCCCATTTCGCCCATCCCGCGGCGGCTCTGGGAACGCATCGTCTCGTGCTGCGGGATCGGCGATGAAACGACGTGGGGACAGTTATCAAAAACTTCAAGTCAAGCGCTGGTCCTCGCACTAAAATCCTCTCGATTCGAGGCTAAGGGCAAAACCACCAACAAGGATGAATTCGTCACTGCGGGCGGCATCGAGCGCCAGACTATCGATTTCAGGACCATGGAAAGCCGAGTGACACCGGGGCTTTATTTTGTCGGCGAGTGCATCGACATCGACGGGATCACCGGTGGGTTCAACTTCCAAGCGGCATGGACCACTGCCCACATCGCCGCGAGCGGGATCGCCAAGCGAGATGAGCACCCCCACTCCCACTAGCGGAATTGGTTCTGCTCAGGCTGATAAATGTAGTCGATCGCCGCCATTTTCGCGATCACAGCCTCGTGCTGAAGGTTGTGAGTTTTCACTAAATCTTCCAACGAGTCGCAGTGGTTGCGCAGCTCAGTATTCAGCAAACCCACGAGCAGATACGGGTCCATTTTCATGAAGTTGGAGAGGTCCACGGCGGGAAATTGGCAATGATACACGCCGTAGACAAGTGCTGGGATGGATTCATTGAGGGCGTGCGAACTCACTGAAATCGATTGCCCGCCGTGAATCCGCCGGGCAATCTTGCCGCCAACCATGTTCCCACGCCCGCCCAAGAAATTTGTCCCGACACCCTTCGAGTATCACCAAGAAATCGAGGTGACTGTGGACGCACTGACCAATCTCGGATCGGGAGTCGCTAGGGTCGATGGCTGGGTCGTATTCATCCCGTTTTCCCTGCCCGGGGAGTTGGTGAAAGCCCGCGTTTTCCGCAATGACAAGAACTGCTCCCACGCAGATTTGATCGAAGTCCTCACACCCTCACCCGACCGGATCGACCCCGGCTGTCCTCTCTTCGGCGAGTGCGGTGGCTGCCAATACCAGCATCTTTCCTACGACAAGCAACTCGCCTGGAAGACCCGCCAAGTCGGCGAACTCATGAAACACATGGCAGCCATCACCTTCCCAGTGAACGACTGCCTGTCTTCGGCGCAAACATGGAATTATCGCTCGAAAATCACCCCACACTTTGAAAAAGCCAAGGACGGCGACCTCGGACCGATCGGCTTTCTCGCCTTCGGGCGGCGCTCGCAACTCATTGATGTCCCGCAGTGTCCGATCGCGATGGACACCATCAACCGCGAGCTTCCAGCGATCCGCGAAGGGCTGCGTCAACGGGCTTCCAGTTTCAAGCGCGGCGCTACCATTCTGCTCCGCGCCACGGAAGATCGCGTGGAAACCGACTTCAGAGCGGTCGCCACCGAGCAAGTCGGCGATCTTAAATTCCAATTTCTCGCCGGGGATTTCTTCCAAAATAATCCATTCATTCTGCCTGCCTTCACCGGTTATGTAGCAAAGCAAGCAGCCGGCGGCGGGGCGAAATTCCTAGTGGATGCCTACTGCGGATCCGGTTTATTTTCCCTCACCCTAGCGAAGGATTTCAAGCAGGTCGCCGGAGTCGAAGTCTCGGAAACCTCTTGCGAATGGGCACGAAAAAATGCAGCCGCGAACTCGATTACGAATACGAAATTTCTCACCGCGTCCGCCGAGGCGATTTTCGACCAGATCAACTTCCCCCCAGCAGATACGGCAGTGGTGATCGACCCACCACGCAAGGGCTGCACCCCAGAATTTATCGCGCAGCTCGTGGAATTCGGGCCAACACGCGTGGTTTACGTTTCCTGTGATCCCGCCACCCAAGTCCGGGATCTCAAATTGCTCGGCGACGGCGGCTACCAACTGGTTGATGTGCAACCATTTGATCTATTTCCACACACTCGACACCTTGAATGCGTGATGACACTGGTGAAGAGCTAAAGCAAATGACGCGATAAGTGTGGCTGTGGCGTCTCGCTGCAACGAGTCAACCCAGAGTTTTTCAACCGCAGATAAACACAGATAAACACAGATAAACACAGATAAAAATCAGAGGTACAACTATAGGATCCACCCTCTTCATCTGCGTCCATCCTGTCCATCTGCAGTTCAATTTTCTTAATTTTAAAACTCAAATCAACATTTAGCCGAGATGCTGCGCTGGATCTCAGCTGAGATTGGCTGCCCCAGACATCCAAAACGAAAAACGCCCGGATTTACATCCGGACGTTTAGTAAAAACCGATTCAGGCAGACGCCAGTATCAGCGGGAGTAGAGTTCGACGATCAACTGCTCATTCACGAGCGGGTTGATGTCAGCGCGATCTGGAATTCGGGAAACGGTTGCTTCCAGTTTATCCTTATTTGAATCGAGCCAATCCACACCCGGCGATGCCTGGGTCAGATCGGTCATGCGAACCACCAATTGTTGCGAAGATGGCTTACCACCGACTTTGATTACGTCACCTGGCTTTACTTGGAAACTAGCGATATCGACTGTGCGGCCGTTCACCAGAATGTGTCCGTGATTGACGATTTGGCGGGCGGCTTGGCGGGTATTTCCGAAACCAGCACGGTAAACCACGTTATCGAGACGGGTTTCTAGTAGCTGGAGAAGAATCACACCCGTGACACCACGGCGGCGGGCCGCCTCTTCATAATAACCACGGAATTGTTTTTCGAGCACCCCGTATTGGAAACGAAGCTTTTGCTTCTCGCCGAGAGCGACCGAGTATTCGCTCTTCTTTTTCCGACCAGCACGGACACCATGCTGGCCAGGTGGAAAGTTGCGGCGTTCGAACGCCTTGGAAGGGCCGAAGAGAGAGACACCAAAACGGCGGCTGATTTTCGCGCGAGGACCTGTATAACGAGCCATAATAAAATTTCTTAAGAAGTTGGATTAAACGCGGCGGGCCTTCTTTGGACGGCAACCGTTGTGAGGAATCGGGGTGACGTCGCGGATCGAGAGAATCTCGAGTCCGAGACCCTGCACGGCACGCACCGCAGACTCGCGGCCAGAACCTGGACCTTTTACCCGGACATCGACTTCCTTGAGGCCGTGTCCCATCGCTTGGCGGCAAGCGTCTTGTGAAACCACTTGCGCCGCATAAGCCGTGCTTTTCCGTGATCCCTTGAAACCCATCTTGCCAGCACTGGACCAGCCGATGGCGTTGCCACCAGCGTCGGTCACGCTGACGAGAGTATTGTTGAAGGTGGCAGTGACATGAACAACACCGCGTAGGATGTTCTTCGAGCCTTTGGCCTTATGGATCTTAATTTCTTCCTCACCGCCGCCGATTTCGGCGAAGATGTCGCGTTTGACGTCCTTTTTCGGTGCCTCACCTGCGGGAGCAGGGGCAGTCGCTTCAGAGGCGGGAGTGGTGACGGGTGCTGGAGCTTCTAAAGGCTCAACCGCCGGAGCTTCGGCGGAATTTGTGGTGGTTTCTTCAGACATGATTCAAAAATTTACTTCTTAACACCGACCGTCTTTTTCTTACCCTTGCGAGTCCGAGCGTTGGTGCGGGTGCGCTGACCACGAACAGGCAAGCCGCGCTTGTGGCGGATACCCCGGTAGCAGTTAATGGACGTGAGGCGTTTCAGTTGGGATTGACGCTCACGGCGGAGGTCACCCTCGACGATGATGTTTTCCGCTTGGATTACTTGCGAAATGCGGACGAGTTGTTCCTCACTGAGCTGGCCGGTGCGGATGTTTGGGTCGATCCCTGCATGTTCGAGAATCTTCGCCGCCGTCGGGCGACCGATGCCAAACATGTAGGGCAGAGAAGCTTCGATGCGCTTCTCATTGGGGATTTCAATGCCTAGGATACGTGCCATAATGTGCGTGATTTCGCGTGACCACGAGAGGTAATTGGATTTCTCCAAACCCTCCGCGGGGCGGGTTATTTAGCAGACCGCTTAGGGCTGGCAAGTCGTAAATAGAAATTTTCTAAGTTTAGGTCCGGTGTCTCGCAATGTCAGGTATTCGTGGCTGTCTCGCGAGACACGATATTTTTCCGAAGTTGGTTTATAGAGCCTCATTTAAAAGCAAGTTTCCCTCGTGCTTTTCCAAGGTGGGATTGCAAGCAATCACCCACTTTTCGCCCATATTTTGGATAGGCTTTTCACCCATCGTTCAATCGGTTTTTTCCAATGTCGCTGGCAGCATTCGCTGTGAACGCGGCACCTTCTTATTAGTTTCGTGATTTTAAAAATAAAATTGACAGTGATTCTGAGCTTCTCCTACCTTCTGCCGTCCCCGGCATTTACCCCCAAACTTTTGATTAACTTGGGAAATCTACGCCGTGGTGACTCTTACAACCTCCATAAATTATCACTACCCCAACCCGCCCCCATCCCATGAATTTTTTAAAGAATCATTTATCCTTTGCTACCATTTGTTGCATTGCATCTTGCCTAACACCAAACGCACAGGCAGTAAACCTCGTCGTTAATGGCGGCTTTGAGACAACTTCCAACGGAGCAGGTAAACAAATTGGCACCACAGCAGATCCTGCTGCCAAGTTTACAACACTCACGGGCTGGTACACTACCGACACAGTGCCGACCGTCGCAGATCCCACATCATATCGATCTTTCAACTTAGTGTTCGCCTCAGGCACTGCGGAAACCACCGGCGCAGCAAACAGGTTTTCCAACGCTACAGGCACGTCTAATAAAGTGACCTTCTGGGGAACTGACAATCCCGCCGATGCCGCTCACCCCCGCGGTGCAGGTCCTGATGCGATACCAAATGCCAGTCCATCCGGCGGTAATTTCGTAGCGCTCGACGGCGGGTTTGATATCGGCGCGCTGAATCAGCAAATGAGTGGCTTAACCATCGGTCAAAACTACGAGCTAAGCTTCTCGTGGGCGGTTGCACAGCAATATGACAAGGATGCGGCTGCTGGCTTGACCGAGAAATTGATCGTGAAGCTTGGCGGTCAAACGATCGAGACTCCCACGGTCAGCTACCCAGATCACGGCTTCAAAGGCTGGTTTCAGCAAACGATGATTTTTAAGGCAGATAGCACTTCCCCTATCCTCTCATTCCTCTCAGCGGGAACTCCTACGGGTCAGCCTCCTTTCGCATTGCTCGACGGAGTATCACTCCAAGCAGTGCCTGAACCATCATCCTGCTTGATTGGTTCACTAACACTTGCCGGACTCATCTTGCGCCGGCGTCGCACCGCGACGAATATCTGACTGAATTTTAGTTTGATCCACCAATGAACACACCACACTCGTTAGCAATTCTCGCTCCAGAATTGATTTCGAGTGTGGTGCGTTTAACAGTTTGGCTGGTATTGCTGGTCTCCATTTTCGTTCCGCTAGAGCGCCTACTCGCGCTGCATCCAGCAAAAATCTGGCGCAAGCAAGTGGGAGTGGACCTCGCTTGGTATTTTATCAACAGTTTACTGCCCGCAGCGATTCTTGCGGTGCCGCTGGCGATTCTCGCAAAGTCTTTACTTAACTTCAATCCATTCGGCTTCTACTCGATAGTCGCCGGATGGCCGTTCTGGGTGAAACTATTGGTGGCTCTCTTCGTGAATGACATCGGAGCCTACTGGGGGCACCGCGCCACTCATGCATTCCCAATGTTGTGGAAATTTCACGCCGTTCATCACAGCGCGGAACACATGGATTGGCTGGTCAACACCCGCGCTCATCCGTTCGATATGGTATTCACACGCCTGTCCGGTCTCGCACCCGTCTATCTTCTTGGGCTAGCGCAGAATAAAGATAACCACTTCGATTCCGCTGTGGCCGCAGTGACCATCTTGGGGACGATCTGGAGCTTCTTCATCCACTCTAATGTGCGGATCCGACTCGGACCGCTCGAGTGGCTTATCTCGACTCCGGCTTTTCACCACTGGCATCATACCAATGATCAGCATCACGATCGTAACTTTGCCGCAATTTTCCCCATCATTGATCGGGTATTTGGCACCTCTTGGCTACCCAAGCATTGGCCTCCCCAATATGGTATTGATGCGAAAATGTCGCCCACACTTTCAGGACAATTTCTTGAGCCGTTGACCAATAAACGCGATTCAAAACCCAAGGAGGGTAGCAAATCACTGTGAATCACAGTTGGACGCAGTTGTAAGCTTGAGTGTTTTCGACGATTGGATTCATCCGGAAGTAGCCGCCCCACGCGGAGATTCTCGCAGATATAGCGAGGATGAATGACAATAATCTTCGAGATTTTTAATAAGCTTCGCTTAGAGCTCTGACGAGTTGCTCCCGCTTATGGCGGGTAAGGTCTGAAATTTTACACTCCTGAGGGTGCAGAACAGCACGCGATGGGAAGGATACCGCTGGCTTTGAATCTGCCGATCGATGTGACTAATGAAAGTTGATCTTTTTACGGCGGTTTAAAGCTAGAAACAAGCGTCACTAAACCAAATCAATGGTAGCCATGCGCGGATCGGTATCAGAAAACCCCGAACCGTTCTCGCACGATCACGAAGATTTAGCTCACACAAACTCCTTGGTATTGATTAGTGCTCCATTCGTTAGTATTTGTCGGCAGTTGAAACATGCGATAGCTTCGTCTTCTTCCGCTCACTCCACCCTAACTCGCAAGTCTCTCACGCTCCACAGCACTCCTTTTGCACCGCTGCCGTTCCCTTTCATCGGTCGTGCACCATCATTTCGTTTCTTGGTGAATCGCTCTCGCGCTGCGGCAAACGCCTCGTTTACAAACGCCCTGCTACCGATCACCGCGCCGTCCGTAAAATACCGCACGCGACACCGCAGCATCGCTGCCAGTTTCAAATCCGGTAACGCGGTGCCATTAGTCTCTGCTGCAAGCGCTTCCGCTGTATTCATCGGCGGCCTCGTCACTCCTTTTTCTACTTCTGCCCGGCCATTCTTCCGCCCTAGCGCCAGTCCCATCACCCGCCGGTAAGTTCGCACCACCTCCTTCCATCGCTCCACCTCGAAGCCCACTCCCTCATGGCTCAGGGTCGCCCTTACCAGTCCTTCCCGCGCTTTTTTCCCATTCCCCTTCGACCCGCAGCCCACCGCCTCGCCATAACTACTCCAGCGATATCCCGCCGGGTCTTTCACCATCCCTGCCCGCACCGGGTTCAGATCGATATAAGCCGCCATCGTCCGCGCTGCGATCCCGCTTTCCACAATCACGCTCTTATAACGATCCTCCCACAGCGTCCCGCTGCGCTGGTGTGTCCGATTGAACCACCGGGTGAATCGTTGCAGCAGCGTCTTCATAAATTCACTCAAATCCTGCATCCGGTAAGTGAAACGGGAATGGATTTCCGCTACCCACTCATCCCGCCCCGCCGCCCGGGCCTCTGCCAGTTCTTTCGCCACCCCCACCACAAAAGCTCCCGACGCGTTCACCCCGATTCGTTTCAGTAATTCCTCGTCCGAAATCCCACCCTCCGGCATCGGCGGCACTTCCAAAAGGATGTGGAAGTGATTGGACATGATACAGTAAGACAAAACCCGGCAGCCCGAGAAGTTCTCCTGCATCCGCATCAGCATCCGGAAGTGTTCGCGCTCCACATCCCCAAACACAAACCGCCGATCCACTACCCGACTAAGGCAGTGGTAAATTGCCGGTTTCTCTACCGAATCTTTCCATGGAGATAACCACCTTTTACTGCTCATAATTTTTTGAGATACTTAGTTGACGTTCTTCTTCTGATTTCTACCAGCCTAAGCAAAATTCGCAACGGAAACTTTTGTCATTTTGTCTGGGATTTTATATTAACTGTTTTGTCTGGGATTTTATATTAACTGCAGCATCCCGGCCTGGAGCCGCAACGCTGGAAAACGTCTAGTAAAAGCCCCAAAAGTCTATTGGCGGGATGCCGGCCTCCTCCACTCCCTTGCCGGACTTCACGATTTGGAGCAGGTCCTAGGACATCCTCTCTGTGGGCATTCTTGGGAAGGCTATTGTATCGAGCAGATCGTGACCCGCCTGCCCAAAGGCACCACTGCAAGCCACTATCGAACTCACGCTGGGGCCGAAGTCGATCTCGTCCTAGAAAGCTCCTCAGGCGAAACGATCGCCATCGAAATCAAGCGCACGCTCTCGCCCAAACTGAGTCCCGGATTTCTAGAAAGCATGAAAATTCTGCAAGCCTCCAGCGGCTACTACATCATCCCCCAAGGAGAAACCTTTCCGCTCTCCGAATCCGTCACCGCCATCAGCTTATCCAACTACCTCACAAGGCTTGCATAAAACTCCAAGCCATCGACTCGCCGCGACACGTTTTGTCGCGGACATGGTGGGGAGAATCGTTTTTTGGAAAGACCATCGCGATAGGAACCGCTCAGATCCTTGCGTGAGCTGCTACCTCATACGGCACTCTTCCCGGATCGAACGCGGAGCCACCTCGAAAGAGTATTTTACGCATACCAAGCACTCCATTGACTATCCTATCATATCGGCTCTGTGCCCAGGAATTCACTGAACCCAAAGGACCTTGACCTCGGAGCTGCCGGAACCAGCTATTTCAAGCAATCCCCTTCTGGAGATCCCTCAAACTCCACAGCATTCCGCTCGCTGCTGCGGCTGCGCCTAGCATTTTCCGCGCACCATCCTTGCGCTTCGGGCCGAACCGTTCCCGTGCACTCGCGAATGCCTCATTCACAAACTCTTTGCTGCCGATCACCGCGCCATCCGTGAAATAGCGGATCCGGCAGCGCAACAGCTTGGCCATTCTCAGGTCTTTCAAAACGGTTTCGTTGTCCTCACTTTCTAGCAGCTCGGCAGTGTTCTTCGTGGTTTGACCCAAGCCCTTCGCCGCTTGCGATACCCCCGCGCGCGCCGGGTTTTTGGCCAAGGCCAACCCCATCAAGCGCCGATACAACCGCGAAACCTCCTGCCATTTCTCCACCTCGAAACCCACTCCTCGGTCACAGAAATACGCCCGCACCAAGCCCTCACGCGCTTTTTTCCCGTTCCCCTTTGCCCCGCCTCCCACCGCCTCGCCATAACTGGACCAGCGATAATCCGCAGGATCGGTCACCATTCCCGCCCGCACCGGATTTAGGTCGATGTAGGCCGAAATCGTCCGTGCCGCCGTCCCGTTTTCGACGATTACGCTCTTAAATCGCTCTTCCCACAGCGTACCGGTTCGGTCGTGAGTCCGGTTGAACCAACGGGTGAATCGGATCAAAAGCCCCTTCATGAACTCGCTCAAATCATGCATCCGATAAGTAAATCGAGCATGGATCTCAGCCACACGAACCTCGGCGAGACCCTCATCCTCAACGCCTTCCAAGCTCACCCCGGCCTTCCTCGCCTCCGCCAACTCCGTCGCCACCCCCGCCACAAAAGCCTCAGAATACAGCGCAGAAAGCCGCTGAAGCAGCGATTCGTCCCTTAGCCCGCCCTCCGCCATCGGCGGCACCTCCAGCAGCAAATGAAAGTGATTCGACATCACACAATAAGACAAAACTCGGCAACCCGAGAAATTCTCATACATCCGCATAAACATCCGGAACGCCTCACACTCTCGTTCCGCAAACACAAACCGCCGGTCCACCACCCGCGAAATCGCGTGATATAAAATGGGTTTGGCCACCCCGTCCTTCGACCTCCCCAACCATCTAGTTTTGCGCATTTATGGACACTCGCAGGTAAATCCAACATGACGAGAACTCTTTTAATTATTTATCTGACACTTCAAAATGCTTCAAAATGCCACAAAAGCTCCCGACGCGTTCGCCCCGATTCGTTTCAGTAATTCCTCGTCCGAAATCCCACCCTCCGGCATCGGCGGCACTTCCAAAAGGATGTGGAAGTGATTGGACATGATGCAGTAGGACAAAACCCGACACCCCGAGAAGTTCTCCTGCATCCGCATCAGCATCCGGAAATGCTCACGCTCCACATCCCCAAACACAAACCGCCGATCCACCACCCGGCTTACGACGTGGTAAATTGCCGGTTTCTCCACCGAATCTTTCCATGGAGATAACCACCTTTTACTGCTCATAATTTTTTGAGATACTTAGTTAACGTTCTTCCTCTGATTCCTATCAGCCTAAGCAAAATTCGCAACGGAAACTTTTGTCATTTTGTCTGGGATTTTGTATGATGAGATTTTGTATGCAATGGACGGCATAGGTGCTGGAGTTATCACCGCCCTCATGAGCGAGATCGGCAGCCGCGAGCACCTCCTAAATTCCTTCAAAAGTGCCGACGGATTCTGTGCTTGGCTCGGCCTCTGTCCCTGCAACGCCATCAGTGGTGGCAAAGTTCTGCGCAGTGCCACCCGTAAAGTCAAAAACCGCTTGAGTGAAGCCCTCCGGCTCGCCGCCTTCGGCCTAGACCGCTCCAAAACCAAACTAGGCGAATACTGTCGGCGGATGAAAGGCAGACTCGGCAAAGCCGAAGGCATCACCGCCACCGCCCACAAGCTCGCCCGCATCCTCTACACCTTCATCGCAACTGGCACCTCTTATGACGAAAGCCAAGCCTTCCCCGTTAAGCCCGCCACCCAGCAAAAACATCTCCGCCAGCTCCAAGCCCCCGCCAAAAAACTCGGCCTCCAAGTCATCTCGAACCCCGTAGTTACAGCAAGTTAGTCAAGAGGACTGGTACCGCTCATGTTCGACTATCGGTTATTCAAATACCCTTCCTCCATCTGGATTCCAGCGCGCATGAATCCTGCCGGTTATACTGTCTTCAACGCCGCGATCTGAATATGCGTTTATCCTTAATTCAGCATATTTCCCCGCGTTTGTTTTCAGATATATCAGTGCATCCGCGGCGTTACCCCTTTGCCCATTAATATCTGTCTGAAGCACAATGCTATCTGCATATCCTGAGTCAGGAGCCAAAGGAGCATCTCCATTTTTTCCTAAGATCAGTTGGCCATCTTTAGATTTCAACACCAGCTTCCAATTATGGATTCGCTCACCGGGCTTCAGAGGATCACATGTTGGAATCAGGATGATCTTACTTGATAATTCTTTCGAACCAATTTCAAACTCTTTGGGTGATCCATCCCAATTGAATTTCAGTGGAACATTTAATTTAACTGAAGGCGGCGTAGTTTCCGCCACCATCAAAAATCGCTCGGGTTTAACCTCATCGGGTTGATATGGTTCTGATTTACTTCCATAGCCATAACTCCCTTGCATCTGCCGCCCTTGGCGATAGCCCATTTTAATCAAATTTCCAATGCTCAATGACGATCCAGTTTCCTTGACGGAAAATCTGCCTAGGGCATTCGTGCGAATCATTCCGTCTGCCCTTGTTGGCAACCCAAGTGAGGGAGCAAAAGAACCGGACTTCAATACATCCCAATACACTTCTACATCCGAAATTGGGCTGCCGTTCTCATCTACTACCAAGCCATAAAACTCAATTGGTGCATTGTCGAATTCGATTAGAGATCGTAGCTGTTCCGTTCGCGACTGCTCGGGTGGCGCAAGGCTTGAAGCAGAAGGGCTAGTAGCTTTAATATTTTTTCTTCTCGATATAATGGGTTCCTCTGTTGGTTTTGGCGAGTTGTAGTGGAAAATAAAATATCCAATCAACAGGAAGACAAATGCAATAAGTATTGCTAAACGTTTCATGGGTTGTAAGGAATTACGCAATCGTCAAGAAATTTACTCCAATAGGCCCAACGTTTTTGGATGGTTGATCTGAACTGGGCACTGTGGCCTTTGTGCTTGTCATCAAAATTATAAGGAGCGGTCCTGAGATTAACAGACTCGCTAAACATTCCGCCAGTAGCAGGTTCCGCACCGGTAGCGAATGAGCGTGCTTCTGCTGCCCAACTAAAAACTTCAAATCGATCTTCGGGAAAGATCAACGGAACTTTGCGAGAGGTAATATCCAAAATTTCTCTTCGATAAAATGCCTTCTCAAAGACCGAGCCACTTCGAGATTCGTATGAGTAATCACTTGTTGGTTTCAGTTGTTGATTTAGTTCCCAAGTATTTAGTGCCCAGTCGTCAACATTATGATGATTTACGTATTTCACACCGCTAGGCATATAAGAATCATTCATGTACGATGGCCGCGCGGTAAATGACCAATCTGCTGGAAAATTTGGACTTGCAGTTGAATGCCAATAATTACTGTAAATATTTGCGGTAGTAGTTATATTTGCTAGAGAAATAGGCATCAATCGCGGCCCGGTAGTCGCAGCATTACCAGTCGGCTCTCTATTGTCCCAGCAATGTGCCGCCAAAGCTGATTGGCCTGAGATGTAAGTTTGCACGGGTGCATCCCCTCCTAAAGTTCGCAGAGCCTCGCTGCAAACGATATTGCCCATGCTATGGCCATATAGATGAACCGAGCTCTTCCCGTCTTTGTTAAAGGTTTGTGATTTTGTTCTAATTAAATCTGCGAGCTGAGCACCAGAGTTCCACGCTCTTTGCTCACTACCATTGAAATTATTAAGCTGAACGTTTGGCGTGAAGAATGTTGGCCAGCGGTAGACACCAAAACGTCCTTTGTAACCTTGGTGCCAAAGTCTTTTATACACAGCCGTCCCACAGGGAGGCATACCTTGTGTAGAAAAAGCGGGCTGGTGTTGAGTTGAAATCCCTGCCACTCGGTAGGGTGTTATGAACCACACA
>JAYUHS010000061.1:0-2167 GCA_043766715.1 Luteolibacter sp. | reverse complement strand
CTTACAACTGCCGAAGCCGAGGGCAAAGCGGGCGGCAATGATGGCATCTTCACTCGCCGTTTCGACAACACGCTCGACGCGAAATGGGGCGGGGAAATCCCATGGATTGTCGGCATGTATCTAGCCGGACTCACCGCCGCCGCCGCCATGGCCGAGGAAATGGGTGACACCGGCCTTGCCAGCCGCTGGCGCGAAATCGTCACCAAGGGCAGCACCGCCTACGCCGGGTATTTCGACAAGGCCGCTGGATTCTATAAAGCAAAGTTCACCGAAGCCGAGCTGCTGCCGGTGCACGTCGGCCCCGGCAGTCACATCGACATGTGCCTCGGAGATTTCTGGCTCGCCCAAGTCGGCCTACCACCCATCGGCGACAAGGCCCAGCTCCGGCAGGCGATGACGAGCCTCTACAAATACAACTTCGTGCCCGACATGGGGGTTTTCCGGGAAAAAATGAAGCCACACTCCGGTCGCCACTACGCCCTCACCGGCGAGGGCGGCCTCGTCATGGCCACTTGGCCCCACGGCGGCTTACCGGAAGCGTGCAAGAGTTTCCCGACGTTCGACTATTTCCAAGAATGCATGAGCGGCTTCGAGCACTCCGCCGCCGCGCTGATGATCTCACTCGCCAAGGACGAAACGGACCCACTCCTCAGCCACGGCCTCACCGTCTGCCGCGCCATCCACGACCGCTACGACGCCGCCCACCGGAATCCCTACAACGAAATCGAGTGCTCAGACCACTACGCCCGGGCCATGTCCAGCTACGGAGTTTTCATCGCCGCGACCGGTTTCCACTGCCACGCCGGGTCTGGCCTCGTGCGTTTCGAGCCGAAGATGGGGGCGAAAAACTTCGCGGCCCCATTCGTCGGTGCCGGGGCGTGGGGCAGATTCACCCAGAAGCAAACCCCCTCCGGCCTCGCCGCCAGCCTCGGCGTCCGCTTCGGCTCGCTGCGCCTTAGCCGCTTGGAACTCCGCCCCACCCCGACCAAGGCCACACCCGTTTCCAGCGTCACCCTCGCCGGGAAAACTCTCGCCCACCGCGTGGAAATCCAAGACGGCCGCCTCGCCATCCTGCTCGCAGAACCCATCCAACTCACCCCCGGCCAGACCCTAAAAATCACCGCCTGAGCCGGGCCACACCGCCACCGCAGCGGTAGGAATAAAGACCCAAATCCACCCCCCTCCTCTTCCTTTGCGCCTCTGCGGCTTTGCGCGAGTCCCTCTTCCGCAAAATAGAAGAATTCCCTCGCCAAGCCGCCAAGCCGCCAAGCCGCCAAGCTGCAAAGGGAAGACCGGGCCGGTGGTTTTCCCATATTTCCCATCGGCCGTTGTCCCTGGATCGAAGAATTTCCGCCCCCAGACGAGTTGGGCATTGCCTCCCACCCCCTCTACGGTCACCTCCGGATTCCAAACGATGGCCGGCGGTGATCGTGCCGCACGACCGTCACCCGGATGTGTTCCGGGAAAACCCTGAACAAAAAATGAATCGGGAAATCTGTCAGGTTGCTGCGCCTGAGTCCCACACCCAGCGAGTCGAAATGATGTCTCGCAGGATGGCGTCCGGCAGCGTCCAGAGCCTTAGAAAGGTCCAACCAAAACCGATCTCCTAATTCGCGGGAAATCCCATCGTAAAACTCAAGAAGTTCACGCACCTCCGCAGGCACCTTCGGATGGTAGAAAATCTTCCTCACGCCGACCGCCCCACCCGCTTAAGAAACTCCTCTTGAGAGATGGCTACCACCACGCCAGAATCCATTTCCTCCTCGCGGCGCAGGACTTCATCATCAGCGACTCTGGACGGAGGGGCGGGAAGTTCATGAAGCAGAAACGCTAGCAATCCCTCCTTTTCTTCGCAGGAAAGCTCCACCACCTGCTTCTGAACGTCCGCGAGTCTCACCATGGGCTGGACCCTACCTAGGTAAACCACCGTTGCAAGTGTCCGCTCGGATACATGACGCCATCGCATCCAACACCCCCGTTTCCTATTCCTCCCCTGTTTCCCATCTTTCCTATCTGCGGTTGTCCCTGGATCAAAAGGGAACCAAGGAGCTTCGGTTTTTAAAAAAGGCCGGGAGTGTAAGAAATTCTGTGTAAGCGCTTTCCGGTGGTGCATCCAATCACCGAAAAAACACCGCACATGAAATCCTCTATCAAAGACAAGCTCCTC
>JAYUHS010000060.1:0-15552 GCA_043766715.1 Luteolibacter sp. | reverse complement strand
CCGATTTTGTGGATCTTGCCGGTGAGCTTGAGAATACGTTCGGTGGTGGTGGTTTTGCCCGCATCAACGTGGGCGAAGATGCCGATGTTGCGGTATTTACTGAGGTCCTTCATATCGGATGGTTGCTTCGAGTTGGCGGGCGACAATTTCGCGCCGGGGGGCAGAGTCGTAGTCGAGGAATGAGGTTTGGCAATCCTAGAGTCGGGAGGTGCGGTATTTTCGCTGAGGAATCGCGAGGGGATAAGGTTGGCAGGCGCGGAACGGAGGCCAAGGCGGCATTGGCCCGGGAAGATGGCGATGCGAGGTGACTTTGAGATTCCCGTGGTGATCTGGCCTCGTTAATTTCCGCGAGTGACGATGAATTCTGGAGGAATGCTGGTGGCCGCACCGGAGCGATGGGACGAGGCGTGCTTCGCTGTGCCGGCGCTGCGGGCGATTGTCGCTTCCGGGTTGGAAACGGGAATTCTCTGCCCGGCATCCCAGCGTGATTTTTGGAAAACGGTCAACGGCGTGACGGTGGTGGACTACCCGGCGAAGGTGAAGGCCAAGCAGGTGGCGCGGGAAATTTCAGGAAATTGGCAGGCGTCACTTGCATGGGGAATTGGATTTGCGGCGGAGGTTTTCAAGATCGCTGCGATTCCAAGGCGGCTTGGGCCGGGGGAACGGAAGTTTAACAAACTGCTCACTCACCCGCTGGGATTCAGCGTCGGGCCGCTGGAGCATCGGGTGCGGTATTATCTCGCGGCTGCTGAGGAACTAGGAATCCCGACCGCGCAACCGGAGTTTTTCGCCGCCGCAGCACTTGGGATCGATCCTGCGGCGGACGCGGTCTTGCTTTGCCCCGGCTCGGACTTCGGTGCCAATCACGAGTGGCCTGTCGAGCGCTGGGTGGAAATCGCCAAGTTATTGATCGCCAGTGGTCGGAGAATCACGGTCGCGAGTGTGGATGGGGATGGTGGGTTGGGAAAAACTCTGGCGGATGCCCTGGGTATTCCCGCTGAGTTTTTCCCTGCCGGAACTCTGCTTTCGCTCGCCGGGTATGGCTTCGTCATCGCTGCGGACGGCTCGCTGCCCCACCTCGCCTCGCACGCCGGAGCCACTTGCATTGTCCTATTCGGGCCGAATGACCCGGCGTGGAAGCGCCCGCTCGGCCGCCGCCACACGATCATCCGCCGCCATGTGGAATGTGCACCGTGTCTGCTGCCGAAGTGCCCGCTCGACCTACGTTGCCAACGCGAGCTTACCATCGAGCGGGTTTGGCAGGCGATTTCGGAAAAATTGGCTGACACGGTGAGCCCGCGTTAAGCTCGGCGTTTCACCGGGGCCTTTCTGGCGGCGGCGATTTCGACGATGAGGCGGTGGAGGATGAGGCGGTGGTCGAGGCCGGTGGTGACGAGCGCTTGGTCTGCCTTGAGGGTGGCTTCCATGACTTTCTGGAGGCCGGCGAGTTCAAAGTTCTTCGCATTCTCGGCAGCGAGGAAGATGGGGAAAACATTCACTCCGGTGCCGTCTTTTTTCTGCGGTAGCCAGGCGCGGTCGGCTTCGGGCAGGCGATTCAGGCCACCGGCGAAGGCGCTGTAGTTGCCGGTGGGGACTTTGTATTGATCGATGATGAGCCGCGCCATGAAGAGGTTTCGCACGACGCCGATGATGGAGGCGCGCATGATGCCGATGGCGGATTCGTCGGCTTCGAGTTGCTCGTCGATGAGCTGGATGGCGCGGGCGGCGTGACCGAGTTGGAGGGCCTTACCGATTTCAAATACCATGGCGGCGCGGCTGAGCGGGACGAGGACGTGGACGTCTGCCTCGGTGACTTCGCGGCGCTCGGTGCCGAGGTAGAGGTCGAGTTTTTCCAGCTCATTGCCGATCTGCTGGGACTGCTCACCGGCGAGCATGACGAAGAGCTCCATGGCATTTCGGTCGAAAATCAGGCCGAGTTCGCGTGCTCGTTTCGTGACCAGCGAGGCGACTTGGTCTTGCCAATTGTCGCGGCTGGTGTCGATGCGGTCGTGGACTTGGACGGCGGCGGTCTTTTCGATGAATTTCCAAAAACCGCGACGTTTATCGATGCCTTGGGCGGTGAGGAGGAATTTCACGCCGTCTGGGATGCCTTTTTCGAGGGTGGCACGGAGGCGCTCGACCCCGGCCTCGGTGCGTTGGGAGCGGCCGGTGACGTTGTCGGCGAAGAAATTTGCATTGCGGAGCCACACCACCTTGTCGCCGCCGAACATCGGTAAAGTCAGCAGCGCTTGGACGGTGGAGGAGCAGATTTCGAAGGCGGACTCAGAGTTATCCGCGATGCCGTCGATGGTTTCGTGGGTGAAACCGTCGTCCACGCCTTGGGTGAGTTCGTTGTAGAGGTGGAGCGCCTTTTCGCGGACTAGGCCATCATCACTGCCGACGACTGCGAAAAAATTGTCGGATTTTTTAGGAGCTATCTTTGGTTTTGCGGCCACGGGGATTTTCTAGAGCCACGCAGCGGGCGGTGCAAGCGTGGCGGTTTTTAGTGGTCACTCGGCGCCATTCAGGAGCTCGGTTTTTTTCCGCTCGCGGGCTTCGCGGAAAAAACTCTGGAGTAAATAGAGGCATTCTTCGCCGAGGATCCCGCCGGTGACATCGCAACGGTGGTTGAGCGGCGGATTCGCTTCGAGCAGATTGATCCAGCCGCCCGCCGCGCCGGCCTTGGTATCCGGGCAACCGAAAACGACGCGCTCGGGGCGGCAATGGACGATGGCTCCGGCGCACATCGGGCAGGGCTCCTTGGTGACGTAGAGCGTGCATTTTTCCAGCCGCCAATCGCCGAGAGCGACTTGGGCCGCGGAAAGGGCGAGCATTTCGGCATGGGCGGTGGCGTCCTTGAGAGTCTCCACTTGGTTCCAAGCGCGGGCGATGATTTTCCCCTCGCGGACGATGACTGAGCCGCAAGGAACCTCCCCAGCAGCGTAGGCCTTGCGGGCTTCTCGCAGGGCTTGGCCCATGAAATAGGCGTCGCTTTGGAGGTCGATGATAAGGCCTTCGTTTTCCACGCCGCAGCGGTAGCGGCTGAGTGGCTGGGATGCACGCGGATTTCCCGGCCTCTTGGGGAAATTTTTCCGTGCGGGGTGGGGGAATCCGTGGTTCGTATCGCGGCTGTGATTCCTAAAAATTATCGAGATCGAGTCATCGCCCCGTCGTTGTTGGCGGCGGATTTTTCGCGCATCGGCGAGGAAGTGAGCCGGGCAATCCGCGCTGGGGCGGACTGGATGCACATGGATGTGATGGATGGGCATTTCGTGGATAATATCTCCTTCGGCCCCGCGGTGATCCAAACCGTGCATGAGTCGAACGATATTTTCCTCGATGTGCATCTGATGATTTCCCGCCCGGACCACTATTTACAACGGTTTATCGCCGCTGGCTCAGACCTGATCACGGTGCATGTGGAGGCGGAACACGACGTGGCGGAAACGCTGCGGCGGATTCGTGAAGCAGGCTGTAAAGCGGGACTTGCGCTCAATCCAGCGACTCCACTCAGCGCCGCCGAGCCATTTCTCGACCAGATCGACCTGCTGCTGTGCATGACGGTCGTCCCCGGCTTCGGTGGTCAGCCGTTCATGCCGGAAGTATTGGGAAAAATCACCGCCGCCGTGCAGATCCGGGAGACAAACGGCTGGGCCTACCACGTTGAAGTGGACGGAGGCATCGCTACCACCACCGCCGCTGCTTGCTATGCCGCAGGAGCAAACGTAATGGTGGCGGGTTCTTCTACCTTTCGCGCACCGGACATGGCCGCTGCGATCTCCGCAATCCGTCACGCATGAAATCATCATTTTTCCTTCCCGTCCTCACTGCCGCCATCGGGTTTACCCTCGCTTGGGTCGCGAAACCCGCCAGCCCGGCGGCCCCGCGCACCGACTTGCCAGCGGAAACTTCGGCGATCAAACCGCCGCGTTTCGAGACGAAAAATCGTCAGTCTTCAGACGATGGAAAACGCCCGAAGGATGTGAAAGCCAGCGATTTCCCCCTCGCCGACCAGGCCGATCTAGGACCGAAGACCCGCGATGAAGCGCGGATGCTGCGGCTGACGGAAGCCCTCGGCCTCACCATCGACCAACAAAGCGACGTCATTAAGATCGTCGAGGACGCCCAAGCCGCGATCAACGGCGAAATCCCCGTGATCGTCGATCTCACCAACCGCGGCAAAATGATCGAGGAGGGCCTGTCTAAAGTGCTCAGCCCGGAGCAGTTAGCGAAATTTCAAGAACTCCGCGTCCGCGAGCGGGAAAACCGGATCGAGGTCCGCGCTCAGAAAATGCTCGGCCTCGCCATTGATGACATCGACCTCTCACCTACCCAGCGCGAGGAAGTTCTGGACCGGCTCCGGCAGCGGTCGAAGGCGGAGCTTCAAGCGATTCCCGCTGCCGCCACGCTGCTTTTCGACAAATCCATGCTGCCAACTCACAACAAGGAACTCTCCGTAGAAGGAGTGCTTCTGCTCGCTAAAATGGGCGAAATACCCGAGGAGAGCGGCGATCCGATGGCTGCGCACAACAAGGTCATCAACTCCCAGCGCCAAGAACTCGAGGAAGTCCTCAGATGCTTCGACGGCATCCTCACCGCCGGTCAAATGGGCCAGTATCAGGCCGGACTCACTGAAACCCGCACAATTTTAAAGAGCTTCCAACAAAACCCGCCGGACCCGGAGCAAAATACGGCAACTCCGCCGCCGCCGGAACCTCCGCCACTCGTCGAGCCTGAAGAAGTTACGGATGAAGAGCCAGCAGAGGACGAGGACTCATCCGAACCCTAATCATGGCACTCATCGATCATTTCTTCGCCATCGGACCTGTTCGCAAAGCGATTTGGAAATTCTGGTATCCCTTTCTCACCCGCAAGCTCCATGCGGAAGACGTCAGTTTCCTCAACTACGCCTTTGAAACCGATCCTCCCATGGCCATTCCGCTCGCACCGGCGGACGAACCGAATCGCGGCTGCATCCAGCTCTATCATCACGTCGCCACCCAAGTAAATTTTTCCGGCAAGGCCGTCCTCGAAGTGAGCTGCGGCCACGGCGGTGGTGCTTCTTATCTCACCAAAACGCTGGGTCCGGCTAAATTTACCGGTCTCGATCTCAACCCGCGAGGTATCGAGTTTTGTAAAAAAAGCCACCTGCAGCCGGGCTTGAACTTCGTCCAAGGCGACGCCGGTAACTTACCGTTTCCAGACGCATCGTTCGACGCGGTCATCAATGTCGAGGCGTCGCATTGTTACCCAGATTTCCCCAAATTTTTGCGAGAAGTCGCCCGCGTTCTCAAGCCCGGCGGCTACTTCCTTTATGCGGATTTCCGTTTCAGCGACGGGATTTCGGCTTGGGAGGATGCGTTGGAAAAGGCTCCGCTCAAAATCAAACAAAGCCGCGATATCAGTGGCGAAGTCCTGAGGGGAATGGACGGGAATTCGGCCAGATCCTTGGCGCTGCTCGACCGGAAACTCCCGAAATTTCTGCTCGATCTCGGTCGCGACTTCGCCGGAGTGAAGGGCTCGCGAGTTTACAACGCGCTGGAAAGCGGGCGGCTCTCCTACCGCTCTTATTGTTTCCAAAAAGTGTTTTGAAAGTCAGCCAGCGGGTAGGGGAATCACGATTTCCGAAAACTCGGTGCGGCTTCCAAGGCCGATGCGATTTTTTCACGGGCGTTTAGCTTCGCGATCCACTTTTTCGGTAGTCCAGATTCTCCGACGATCGCCCCGACCCACGCGCCCACGAGCGCCGCGCGACCGGCATTATCACCCCCGCCGCGCAACACGCCGAGGATGGCGGTTTCGAAGTTTTCTGATTCTTTTAAAGCGGCGACGAGCGCACTGGGAAAGCTGCTAATCAGCGGGCAAGACTGGCCAAGCACCAGCACCGCGTCCTCGAAGGACTTGTGCTTGTTCTCGATCGCCGCGCTGAACTTCCGGCTAAATTCTGCACCGAATTGAGGGTGGCGCGCAGCCTCTTCCTCCAGTCGGTGAAACGCCGTATGGAAGTCCCGACCAGCGAGCAACTCGCCGAGCAGCCGAGCATGGAGCTCCATGTAGGCGACGGCCCGGTCATTATTTTGCCGGACTCGGGTGAGCGCCTCGACCTTGCGAGCGATGTCCGGGTCGCCCTGATGCCAAACTAAAAGTGGGGCGAGACTCGACGCCGTCGCAAGCTGGTCGTCATCCGCACCATTTTGGTAAGGGTAATCGTTGGTTGTGCCGGAATGACTGTCTCGGAAGTTGAGGAAATTTTCATAAGTCCCTCGCGTCGCAGAGTCGAGGTAGCCCGAATAATTTCCGGGAGCCATTTTTTCAAGGAAGCGTGAACCGTAGGCCACGGGATCAAACCCACCCGTTTCAGCTAACGATTCCAGCAGGACCAGCGCAGCATCGCCATAGTGGGTGAGGTCGCCAGCAGCTTTTCCCCAGTGGTAGTGGCCTTGTCCCGGCGTTTCAAAACCTTCCAAACCGGCGGGAAATTTTTCCTTTAGCTCGGTGAGGTTGTAGATCCAGTGCGATCCAAGCGCGGCTGCGTCACCGAGAAATTGGCCCCAGACCATACCGCGCAATCGATCCAACCGCCGCCCATCTTCTGTGAATACTGTCATGGTGCCGAGGGTTACTCCCGTTTCCCTAATTCGCAACGGCTGGATTTCTTGAACCCAGAGTGAACGAGAAACGATGCCGGATCAGGCTGCGATGACGTTGCTGGCGATCAGGCCGGCGATGACCATGCCAAGTGCGATGCGATACCAGCCGAAGATCGAGAGGCCGTGGCTTTGGAGGTAGGAAACGAGCCATTTCACCGCAAGCGCGGCGGAAATAGCGGCGGCAGCGACGCCGATGACCAGGGTAACGGCCCCGTATTCATGGAGCATCAGCTTGGTGCCGCCGAAGAGTGAATTGTAAACGGGATCGAGATCGTTCACCTTACCAATGGCATCCTTCGCAGTGGCGGCGGTGAGGGTGAGCACACCGAGTAAAAACGAATATTCGACCGCCGCGCGGAGCGAAAGTCCGACGAGTAGCCCACCGCAGATGGTCATGAGACTGCGACTGGTGCCGGGGCACATGGCGACGCACTGGAGCAGGCCGATGATGAGGGCGAGCTGCCATGTCAGGTCTGCAAGCTCAAGGCTACCGCCTTTCCGTGGGTGATTTTTCCGCCACCCAGCCGTCGCTAAAATGCCGACTCCGCCGATGATCCAAGCAGCGATGACGGGCCACATTCCGAAGAGATGGGCCTTGATCCAATGACTAAGAATCACTCCGAGGATCGCGGCAGGAAGAAATCCCGCGACGATGGCGATGGCGAGTTTCAAGCCCTCCGCATCCTTCCCAAAAACGCCGCGGATCATCTGGAGAACGCGTTTCGAGTAAAGTCCGAGCACCGCGAGGATGGCCCCGCCTTGGATACAGACGGCGAAGGCGTCTGCCGCTTCCTTGGCTTGGAGGCTACCCGTGCCGATGCCCATCAGCCGTTGTGCGACGATGAGATGGCCAGTGGAGCTGATCGGGAGATACTCAGTGATCCCTTCGATCACGCCTAGAATAAGTGCTTGCCAAGGGTGCATGGTGAAATTTCCAAGAAGCTGGATAGGGGCTGGATGCGGGGCAAGGTAATTGCGGGTTGATTCACTGGACCGGGTGGCAGAAGGTCGCGCCGAGATGCCGCCACGACCATGAAAGTCCACTACCTGAGAATGGTGCGTCGGGCTTTCCGTGCGCTGCGCCACAAGAAACTCCGCCACCGCCCTTGGTGGCAGAAAATTTCTAAGCCGCTGTTCCACCGCAGTTTATGGGTGCCATGCCGGGGTACCGTGGCATCGGGGCTGGCGATCGGGTTATTTTTCTCGATGATGCCGCTGATCCCGCAGTCGATCGTGGCGGCGATCATCGCGATGCGGGTAAAAGTGAATGTGCCTTTCGCGATGGCGGCTTGTTTCCTGAGTAATCCGTTCACGAACGTCCCGTTCTGGACTGCGCAGATTCGGCTGGGGCAATGGTTGATCGACGTGTTGGCATTGCCTGTCCCGGCTTTTTTGGCGAACGCGCACATCGAACTACCGGTGGTCCACACGGTGTCGGTGAGTAATTTCATCGTCGGCTTTTTGGCTATGGGCGTGTTGTTGGCGTTGTGCGCCTATCCGCTCGTGCACTTATTTTCGGCGATCTTGCCGCATTATTTGCCGGTCCATCGTCATCGGCTCAGGCCGGTGCGCAGAACTCCGGATGGGGCGGTCTGAGGGGCGTACTGCGATCAAACTAGCCGTAGATCGAAGGGTAGCCGCCTCTGCTTGGAGGGATTCGCGTGGAGAATTTTAAAAAACTGAGTTTTTTTGGGTTTTGAAGTACACCCAAGATGGATTTTTTAAAAAACTAGCCAATCTGAGGTGAGTTTGGACCTAAATCCGTGAAAATAAGATTAAACTCTCATCCTCAAGCGATAGATTTCAAGAGGTGTTTTCAAGCTAAGTGTCTATTTATAAGAGATTTATACCTGAGATAAAAATCCCCGACATTATTCTTGCGGTTTCGGTGTATTTCAGTGTACTTTATTCCTGCTGGCTTTGACACCCCTCGCACCAAGTGGAAATCGACAACCAACGCTACACGGGATTTCACCCGTATAAGATCGACCCGAAGTTCCGGGTTTCGGTCCAGGCGTCTTGGCGTCCCGAGGTGGGAACTCCGCTGTATTTGTTATTCGCGAAGGATCTCGGACTACCGATGGTGCGGGTTTTGAGCAAGGAGGCTTACCATCACAAGGTCATGGTAATCAACGATAGCGACAAGACTCCGGCGGAAAAGTCGAAGTATCTGGCCAAGCTCGCGCTGCTCTCTCGTGAGGCGACTGTCAACGAGCAGGGGAAGCTACTAGTGCCCAAGGATCTCAGTGAAAAGGCCGGTATCGTCCCGGAATCCGACGTGATCCTCGCTGGCCGCGGCATGAACTTTGAGATCTGGAGTAAGACGAACTTCGAGACCTATCTCACTCAAATCACTGATGGAGACTCCGAGGACGATCTCGGGATTTTCTAAAAATTTCACTTATTTCCTACCCACCACTCACCCAACAACCGCCATGTTGTTCATTTCACCGCTATTCGCATCTGTCGCGATCCGCCCTGCGGATTTTGCGGCTGCGATCTGTGAGTGGGGGGTGAGATATTTTTCAGACGATTCGGCTGGCTCGGGACAGCTCGCTGCTTCGTCGCTGCAAACAGACGTCCGCACCGCTCCTGGCTGGTTGTCGGCGCGGCGTCTGGTGATTTTCATGGCTGGGCGCACGAAAGCTCTCGGGACGGAGTTTTTTGCGCTTTTTGAAACGATGGTTCGCGTGGCTTCCGGGAAGCTGTCCGCGAGTCCATCGGCAAGTTTTCTATTGGGACCAAACGGCTCGCCCGGGACGGCAAGTCGTTTTTTTGATCGCACAGATGTCTGCACCGCGCCTGGCTGGTTGTCGGCGCAGGCATCTGTGACTTTCTCTGAAACCTCGAAGGACAGTAGTTACCATCTCCCAGTCTTCCCGGCGGAAATCGGCGAGTGGATGGCTGCAGGACCGGACCAATTTATCATCGACGGCACGCTGGGCGGCGGCGGTCACAGCGAGATTTTCCTCAAGGCCGGGGCGCGGGTTCTCGGTGTGGATCGCGATCCAGAAGCGCTGGCCCATGCCCGCGCCAGATTGGTCAACCACGGCGATCGATTTTGCACATGGGAAGGAAATTTCTCATGCCTTCCAGAAATCCCGGAGATTCAACACGGTGTCCGCGCAGATGGGCTGTTGATGGATCTCGGAGTTTCTTCACGTCAACTCGACTCCGCCGAGCGGGGTTTTTCGTTTATGCGGGAAGGTCCTCTTGACATGCGGATGGGGCCTTCCAGCCCGCGCACCGCGGCAGACGTCGTCAACCACTGGCAGGAAGCCGACATGGTGAGGATTCTCTTCGAATATGGCGAAGAGTCCAAAGCTCGCCGGATCGCCGGAGCCATCGTCAAACAACGAGCGATCAAGCCCTTCGTGACCACTCTCGACCTCGCAGATTTCATCGAAAAAACCATCGGTCGTCATGGCCGGACGCATCCCGCGACCAAGACCTTCCAAGCCATCCGAATGGCGGTGAACGAGGAACTCGAGTCGCTTGCGATGGCGCTTTCAAACGCGTCGAAGGTGCTCAAGCCCGGCGGACGGCTGCTGATCATTACCTTCCACTCGCTTGAAGACCGGATGGTGAAACGATTCCTCAAGCACCGCTCAACCGCATTTCTGGATGAACCGGGCTGGCCGGAACCTCGCTCGAATCCAGACTACCAATACCGGCTGCTTGCAAGAAAAGCCATCATTCCCACTGCCGAGGAAATCTCCCTGAACCCGCGAGCCCGCAGTGCCAAACTGCGGGTCGCCCAGCTATTAGACCTCAAGCCATGAACCACCGCCGCCACGAATCCCGCACTCCGGTCTCGGTCTTTTTCTCACTTTTCCTCGCTGCCCTCATCGCAGCGGGTGGTGGCGTCCTTCACGCCTATTACAAGAATCGGCAGGTTCAGATTTCACGCGAAATCAAGGTGATCGACCGCCGGGTCGGTCAATACCGGCTCGACATCATCGCCACCGACGTGCGGATGGACCGGCTCCTCAACCGCTTCGCCATTCGCAAACAAATCGAAGCCAGCGGCTCGTCGCTCCGTCCGATTCCCGTCGGCGTCGTCGAAGAGATTGACGCCACCTCGGTCAGCCACCACAGCGTGGCCTCCATCGCCCCTTAGCCCTTGTGAAATCTGCCTTCCAAACTCGTTGCATCTTGCTGTGCGCGGTCCTCGTGGCCGGTCTCAGCGTGCTCTCGGCAAGGTTAGTGCAGATTCAGTTAGTCAATCGGCAACTTTACAAGGAGGGCTCGTCCCTAGCACCGTGGAAGGAAAAACTCGCCGCGCAACGAGGCATGATCGTGGATCGGCACGAGGAACCATTGGCAAAAAGCATCCCCGTCGCTTCGGTATTCGTAAACAAGTATCATCTCAACGATCCGAAACAGGCGAGCTATGGTCTAGCCTATCAGGAAGCGAGCCTCGAACCTGGTTGGACCGACCTTGAACCCGCGAAAAAAAACCGCCGCATCAGCGAACTTCGCGGTGAAATCCTCTCGAAGGAAACCACCGAGGTGATTCTTCAAAAGCATCTCGCCTACGCGATCGGGATCATTTCCCGGCCGCTCGGTATCCGCCGGGAAGAACTCCGCGAGAAGATTGAGTCCTGCAAGCTTGAGTATTTTCCGATCGCCAAGGACATCCCAGAAGACGCCGCTGATGGCCTGCGGGACGAGATCGATAGCCACATGATCCAAGGCTTCGAGTTCGAGAACTCGATGAAGCGCTACTATTGTGCAGAGCGGCTGGCGGCGCACGTCATCGGCTTCACGGGCGAGGTCGAGAAAAAGGATGAAGATGGTAAGACGCACACCCAGATACTGGGAAAGTTCGGCGTCGAGGCCTCAATGGAAGCGTTTCTTGCAGGTCGGGATGGTTCCCGTGAGCACAACCGCGACGCTCGTGGGCTGCCAGCTCCCGGCAATTCCGGCAGTCTCAAGCCGCCGCGTGCCGGGCTGAATGTGAAGCTCACCCTCGACATGGGTATCCAATTAATCGCGGAGGAAGAACTCGACAACGGCATGGCAGAGTTCCAGTCCGCCAAGGGCGCGGTGATCGTCATGGAGCCGAAAACCGGGGAAATTCTCGCCATGGTAAGTCGCCCGAATTTCGATTCGAATCATAAGGAAAACATCGCCGAGGCTGGGTATAACTATGCGATCCAAGCGATTTATGAACCCGGCTCGACCATCAAAATCGTGGCAACTTCCGGTGCTCTGAATGAAGGACTCGTCTCGCCACAGACGTCAGTTTTCTGCCATAATGGTTTCTATCAGGGAAAAGGCTTCATCGTGAAAGATGAGCATCCCGCAGGCTCACTGAGTTTCGAAGGAGTGCTGCAAAAGTCGAATAACAATGGCACCTATAGCATGGGTCGCCAGTTAGGCGCTCGGCGTTTTTACGATTATCTCCACCACTACGGCTTCGGCCGGAAGACTGGAATTCTTCTCAGTGGCGAAAGCTCTGGAACTGCGAGAAACACTGGAAAGGAAGTCGATTTTTCACGCGCCTGTTATGGTTATGCTTCGAATGTAACTCCTCTACAACTGGCATGTGCCTACTCAGCAATCGCCAGCGACGGCAAGCTGCGTAAGCCACACATCATCAAATCTCTAATCGCTAATGACGGCACTGTCATCGAAAACTACGCGCCAGAGGTGGTGAATGAGGTGCTCAAGCCGAAGACAGCGGCCCAAATGAGAGTCGCCTTGGAAAAGGTCGTTAAATCCGGCACTGCGACCCGCGCCGCCGTGAAAGGGTTTCTCGTCGCGGGGAAAACCGGAACTGTCCAGAAACACAATCCAAACGGCAGTTATTATACGGATCGAAATATCGCCTCGTTTGCGGGAATGATGCCAGCTCTCGATCCAGCATTCGTTTGTATTGTCGTCATCGATGATCCGCGCATCCCGACGCTCAAACATCAAGGCGGTCTGATCGCAGCACCCATTTTTAGTAAGGTCGCGACCCGCATCGCTGCCCACTTGAATTTGCAACCTTCCGAACCCATTTCCACTTCGCTTGCTGCCACTGCCCGATGATTCTTCGCGACCTTGTTTCTAATCTATCACGAGTCACGGTCGCCGGATCGCTTGAGGCGGAGGTTCATGCCGTCACCGCTTCATCGCGAGAAGTGAGGCCGGGGGTGATTTTCGCCGCCATCCGTGGGACTTCACTGGATGGCCACCGTTTTATCAATGAAGCACTGGCCGCGGGGGCCACCGCGATTTTAGCAGAAACCGCACAGCCTGCGGACTATAGCGCCGCCGCCACTTGGCTGCATGTTTCTGACAGCCGGGAGGCAGTTTCCATTCTCTCATCCGCCCTAGCAGGACATCCTTGGAAAGAGCTGAAAATGGCAGGCGTCACGGGAACTAACGGTAAGACGACCACCACTTATCTACTCCACCACCTGATGAAATCTGCGTGGCACCGTGCGGGATTGCTCGGCACGATCTTGGTTGATGATGGTGACACGGTAGAGCCTGCCAAGCACACGACTCCCGGGTCCATCGAGCTTTCTCGGGTGCTTACCCGCATCCGCGACAATGGCTGCCGCGGAGTGGCCATGGAAGTTTCCTCTCACGGCATCCATCAGAAACGGATCTCTGCGATCGGCTTCGACGCCTGTGTTTTTACGAATCTAACGCAAGATCACCTCGACTACCACGGCACCTTCGACGCTTATTTCAAGGCGAAGGCGGATTGGTTCCTTGCGCTGGCGGCGAACCCACTCGGGAAAAAACCCACGGCAGTCATCAACACGGACGACGCTTACGGTCGAGAACTTGCCACCGCGCTTGCTGGTAAGATGCCCGTGAGCCGATTCGGCTTCAGTGTGCATTCCGATTTCCGTGCAAACAATTTCCGCCAGAGTGCGCGGGGCATGGAGTTCGAACTCACTGCGAAGGGAAAATCCTTTCTCGTGCGCGCGCCGTTGATCGGGCGCTTCAATGTTTATAATCTTCTAGCAGCACTCGCGGCGGCCAGTGCGGTCGGCATCAAGCTGCGCGATGCAGTGGCCACCCTACTCGAAGCACCGCAAGTTCCTGGCCGCATGGAAAACATCGGAAACGCGGGTGGTGCGACGGTTTTCGTCGATTATGCCCACACTCCTGATGCTCTCGAAAACGCCTGCCGCACGCTGAAGGAGTTGAATCCGAGCCGCCTGATCACGGTCTTCGGTTGTGGCGGCGACCGGGATAAAACGAAACGCCCACTGATGGCTGCCGCCGCCGCCCGCCATAGCGATGCGTGTGTGGTCACTTCTGATAACCCGCGTTCGGAGGATCCACTTGGGATCATCAAGGAGATTGAAAAAGGTCTCGGCGGCAAAGCAGCCCGGACCATCCCAGACCGCGCCGAGGCCATCAGTTTCGCAATCGCAAATTCCCTATCAGGCGATATCATCCTCATCGCCGGGAAGGGCCATGAGACGACCCAACAGTTTGCAGAAGAGACAATCGATTTCGACGATCGGAAGCACGCCAGCAAGGCGTTGCGTGAGCGGAACCAAGCCATTTCTGACATGCAATGAATCCCATTTCCGCCCAACAACTTGCTGACATCCTCGGTGCGACTCTCGCGTCGGGGTCAGGAGATGTGATGGTGACGGGCGGTGTCTCGACGGATACCCGCAAGCTACCAGCGGGATCGCTGTTCGTCGCCTTGCGCGGCGAGAATTTTAATGGGGACCGATTTGCGGCGCAGGCATTGGCATCCGGTGCGGTGGTGGCGATTGTCGAGAGTTGGGAAGGAAATCCGCCGGCAAATACAGCGGTGATCGTGGTTCCTAACACCCTTCGTGCTCTTCAGCGTCTGGCCTGTTGGTGGCGCAAGCAATTGAATCTATCAGTGGTCGGCATCACGGGATCGAATGGCAAGACGAGCACTAAAGATTTCACCGCCGCAGTCCTTTCACAGCGCTTCAAGGTTTCCGCGACTCTTGGAAATCTCAACAACCACATCGGCGTGCCGCTCACCGTTCTCGCGACGACGCCGGAGCATACCGCCGCCGTGTGGGAAATGGGGATGAACCACTCGGGTGAGATCGCACCGCTCTGTGAAATCGCCCGGCCGAAATACGGCATCATTACGAACATCGGCACCGCACACATCGAGTTCATGGGGACTCGCGAGGCCATCGCCGAGGAGAAAGGGATGCTGGCCCGTGCACTACCGCCGGATGGTATTCTGTTTCTCCCTGCGACCTGCGAGTTCCGTGACTATCTCCGCCAGCGCACCCGCTCGGCGATGATCGCGGTGGGGAACGGCCGTGGTCTGGTGCGGGCTGAGAACCTACGTTTCGGGTTAGATGGCACGTGTTTCACCCTAGTTATTGAAGGTTTGGAAACGGCGGAGGTGAGTCTTCCCGTCCCCGGTCGCCACATGGTGACGAATGCGCTGTTAGCCGCAGCGGTTGGTTGGAAACTCGGGATTTCTCCCGCAGAAATCGCCACTGGACTCTCAAATGCCAGCCTCACGGGCGGCCGGCTCGACCGCTACCAGCACCACGGCATGACGGTCATTGATGATACCTATAACGCAAATCCAGAGTCCATGGCCGCCGCCATCGAGACGCTGGCGGACACGCCCGTGGCGGACGGTGCGAGGCGCATCATCGTCCTCGGTCGCATGGGTGAACTTGGCCAGCACGCACCGGCGGCGCACCTCAGGACCGGTGCACTCGCAGCGGAACGTGATCTGACCGTGTTGGCCGTGGGCGAAGGCGCCGAAGGCATCGCTCAAGGTGCGAAAGACGCGCCACATTTTTCCAATCTCGAACAAGCAGCCGAGTGGCTGACTCGTGAGGTCAAACCGGGTGACGTGGTCCTCTTCAAGGGCAGCCGATCCGCCACCGTCGAGCGTGTCATGCACGCCGCATTCCCTCGAAACTGATGCTCC
>JAYUHS010000059.1:0-36544 GCA_043766715.1 Luteolibacter sp. | reverse complement strand
CACTCCGCAGGCCCCACACTTCGCAGTCGGTGAGGATTTTTTCCACCATCAGCTTGCTCATGCCGTAGGGATTGATCGGGTTCTGCTGGTTCGTCTCGGTGATCGGCAACTTGTCCGGCACCCCGTAAGTGGCGCAGGTCGAGGAGAATACGAACACTTTACAGCCGTTTTCCTGCATCACTTGGAGCAGCTTGATGGGCTCCGCGGTGTTGTTTTGATAATACTTCAGTGGATTCGTGACCGACTCGCCAACGTAGGCATAGGCGGCGAAATGGATGACCGCGCCGAACTGGTGCTTAGCGAACAACGAGCGGACGAGTGCCTGATCGCCCACCTCGCCGATGACGAGTTCGACGTCTGGATCGATGATCGCCTGTTCGTGCCCGAAAACTAAATTGTCGAGGACCACAATTTTGCGGCCTTGTCCAGCCAGCAACCGAACGGTGTGGGAGCCGATGTATCCTGCTCCTCCAGTGACGAGAATCGGTGCGTTTAAATCACTCATAAGTTGATGTGGCTACAAGACTGGAGAATCCCGCCCGCTGTCAACCTATGCGAGCCTGCTCCGGAAAATTCCTGTAAAAACCCTTCGAATAGAACCCGGAACTGTGTTGTCTTAGCCCCATGAAGAAAAATCTTCGTTATTTGGCCGGTGTCGCAGTGGGAGCTGTGATCGCCCTAGGTTTCTCCTCCTGTGCCTATGATCCCTACTACTCGACTTCGGTGGGTGGTTCCTACAGTTCTGGAGGTGGAGGCAGCTACAGAGGTGGTGGTTATGGTGATGGCTACGGCTATGGTGGGAGTTCCTTTTCCACCACGCTCTTCGTGGGAACGGGGAATCCGCAGTGGGGATATGACCCTGACTGTTACAGTTATTACGACTACCGTCGCAGGTGCTATTACGACCCTTATTTGAATGGCTACTATCCTCTAGGCTACCGTCCGCAGGTGGTTTACGGAGCACCGCATCCCTACGGTTGGCATCGTGGCGGTGGCTACATCAGCCCACCACGGAATGTGTCTTATGGCAATGTGGTCGGTTACCGCGACCGCGAGTCCCGTTACAGGAACTCGAGTTACGGCTGGGCGAAACAAGTCCGTCCGGCGCCGAGATCCCAAGACAGCCGGGCTCCACAGAGCGGATTTCAGCGGAGTAATTCTCAAAATTTCGAAGCGCGGCGGAGCGAAGGGTCGCGAGCTTCCTACCAAAATAGGCAGCCGCAGCGTGGGAATTTCCAAGCCCGGCAGGAAAACGGCGCGCGTCCTTCTTTTCAAAGCAACCAGCCGTCGCGTCAGAACTCCCGGCAAAGTATGCAACAAGGCAGCGGACGCGAACAACCTCGCTACAACAATGCCGTGAACTACCGCCAGCAAGAAGCGGGACGACAAGGCCAACGCGCTCAGCAACAGATCCCAGGGAACCGCCAACAACCACCTCAACGCGTCAAATCCAACAAGGGCAAGAATCCTAAAGACGACGGAAATCGCGTCCAAGGGTTTCGATAAACCAATCGAATCAGCCGATCCAATCTGACCCACTCGCCTCTCGCCGCGCTCTGTCGCGGCGGAGGCGTTTGAGCGTAATCCTCGGTCGTAGCAGCCAGCAGCCCAGCATCCACCCTGCAATCCCACCGCCGAAATGGCAGGCGTGACCGACTTGGAACCACGAGCCGAGGCCGTGCTCGATGAGTTTTTTTCCTAGACTAGAAAACCCCGGGATTCTGAGTCCCGGATCGATCAGGGCCAAGATGAGCTCCGCAGCAAGCACTCCGAGACCCAGACTTTTCGCCGAAATCGGTAGCGGCATCATCCGCGATTGTGGCGAGAGCGTGGTCAGCAGCAGCAAAAGTGCAGTACACCCACCGGATAGACCCACCAGCAATGCCGCGCCTTGCCCACCGGGAGCCAGAATCAAGTGACCGATGCCACCACCGATGATCCCGAAAACGATAGCTTGCATCAAGATCGGTCGGCCAGCCATGTGCTCGATCCTCGAACCGATCAGTAAAACAAAAACCGCATTGATTCCGGCATGGTGCCAACCGCCGTGGAGAAAACCATGAGTGAAAACTTGCCAAATTTTCCCTGCGAAAATCCCCTCGTGACTCAATCCCAGCGCGACAAACCACGACCACGCCGGTTGCCGATCTGGACCACCCACGACCGCCACCCCACCTTGGATTGCTAGGATTACTCCAGCCCAAGTCCATGATAGCGGCGCATCCTTGAGCTGGCGCAAATTTTGCAAAGCATTCGAAAAATGAGCACCAGACGAAGTCATGACGGTGCTTTCCTATGCTGAAAACGCGCTCAATGCAGCATCAATCGACCACTCGCGCCCTTGGCTCGCGCTTGGCGAGATCCTCGCTGCCAGCACTGGTAACGAATGGCCCGCCCTCAAGCGGTGCGACGCCGGTGAATGCCACATCCGGCATATCCGTCGGGCGGCCCGCCAGCGGGAAATCTTTCCGCAGTGGGAAATACGGATAACCCTCCCACATCAGGATCCTCTTCAGATTCGGATGACCACTGAAGGGAATGCCCATCATGTCCCAGACTTCCCGCTCATGCCAATCCGCACCGAGCCAGATGTCCGTCATTGACGGCACCGTCTCATCCTCGCCGACCTTGGCCTTGATCCGCAAATGGCTCGAGTTATCCAGCGTGGCGATTTCATAAACCATCTCGAACCGCGGATCATCGCCGAAGTGATCGAGGCTGGAAATATCCAGAATCATCTCGTAGCCGAAGTCCTTGTGACACTTGGCTAGCACCTCGTGCAGCGAGCCTAGCTCGACTCGCAGCGTGTGCTCGCCACGGAACTCAAGTGTTTCCCAGATCTTCTCTCCGAATGCTTCGCGGAGCTTGGTGACATCGGCTGCTGCTACTGACATGATAGAAATTTCGTAAAATGAGATCAGGCGTTTTCTTCGATGAACGTCCGCTTCTGATCCAGCGTGGAGTGCTCACCTTCGATCTTCGTTTGCAGCTTCATCAGCCCTTCGATCAAAGCCTCAGGCCGTGGCGGACAACCGGAAATATACACATCCACCGGGATCAACTTGTCGATGCCCTGAAGCACCGCGTAGCTGCGATACATGCCGCCGGACGAGGCACAAGCGCCCATGGCGATGCACCATTTCGGCTCCGGCATCTGGTCCCACACCCGCTTCACCGCGAGTGCCATCTTGTAAGTCACTGTCCCAGAAACGATTAAAACATCTGCTTGGCGCGGTGAAAATCGCATCACCTCCATCCCGAAGCGCGAGATGTCAAAGCGACTTGAAGCCGTCGCCATCAGCTCGATCGCGCAACAAGCGAGGCCCATCGGCATCGGCCAAAGCGAGTTTTTCCGCATCCAGTTGATGGCGGCATCCACGCGAGTGACGATCACATTTCCTTCGATTTTCGAGTCGTAGGCGGTGTGGAGTGTGGTAGGAGATGGGCTAACCATGGTAATGACTGCGGAAGGAGTAGGCCTTGAGTGGCAGTGTCTCAAGTCGTTTGTGAAATTTTTCACAAACTCGCTTCCTCGGTCCTGATCCCGCGTGACGATTCCGTCAGCCGACGAATCTGGTCGCCGCCGCACCCCGGAAAGATTATTTCCCGGCAGTCCACATGGAGATATTTTTAATCGATGCCATCGGCCCATTTTTCCGCGGCTACGACCGGGAGCGGGTCAATTGGTCGAAAATCCCCTTCTCCCATCTTTATGGAGCGAGCGACGCGCAGTGGCTCCAGATCGAGACAGACCTCCGCACTTTCGCCCGCGAAATTTCCTCCCAAGGCTACAATGCCGTCACCCTCGACGACCTCGCCCACCTCGCCCCGCATCCGCTCCACGAACCGGAAGTCGCCGCAGGAATCGCGCTTTTCCGGGAAAAATTCCGCCGATTTTTCGACATCCTCCACGCGGAATTCGGCCTGCAAATTTATCTCACCACCGATGTCCTTCCCGTCACCGCTGCTATCGAAACCGCACTCGGCGGCGAGACTCGCAAATTGGACGCCTACTACCAAACCCTCGTCCGCAGCGTGCTCGACGATTTCCCGCAGCTCGCCGGACTCATCGTCCGCATCGGCGAGAGCGACGGCCACGACGTAGAAGACCCGATCCGCACCCAGCTCCACCTCACCAGCGCCAAGGAGACGAACCGCCTACTCAAGCTGCTGCTCCCGGATTTCGAGAAACGCGGCAAGAACCTCATCCTCCGCACCTGGACCGTCGGTGCCCACCGCATCGGCGACCTCATCTGGCACAGCGGCACCTTGACCGACGCGTTCAAAGGCATCAATTCACCGAATTTCATCGTCTCCATGAAACACGGCGAAAGCGATTTCTTCCGCTACCTGCCGCTGAACCGCGCGTTTTTCAGCGTCCCGCACCGGAAAATCATCGAGATGCAGGCCCGCCGCGAATACGAGGGCGCGGGCGAATATCCATCGTTCATCGGCCGGGATTGCGAGCGATTCTCGCGCGAACTCGCCGCCGCCAAGAACATGGTTGGCATGTCCATCTGGTGCCAAACGGGCGGCTGGCATCGTTTCCGTCGGCTCGCATTCTTGGAGACAAATAATCGCGACGTCTGGATTCGGCTCAACACCGCCGCGGCCATCGGCGTCTTTAAGCACGGGAAATCCGTCGAAACCCTTATCGAAGAATTTTTCGGCCACCAAAAAGCGCCCGCCGTCCTCGAACTCCTCCGCCACGCCGACACTGTCATCCTCGAGCTGCTCTACATCGAGGAATTCGCCCGGCAGAAGCTGTTTTTCCGCCGAGTCCGCGTCCCGCCGATGCTGCACATGTATTGGGACTGCATCTTCATCAACCACGGCGTCCGCAAGATCGTCTCCCACTTCATGACCGATCCCGAGCGCGCCCTCCGCGCCGGCCAAGCTGCGGCCCAGCTATTTCCCCGGATGATCGAACTCGCGAAAATCGCAGCACTTCCCACCGACGACATCGAGCACATGCGCGACGCCTTCGGCATGATTCTACTGGCCCGGAAATACTACTTTCTTCCCTTCGACGAGACGCTCGCCGATGAAATCCGTGTTGCGAAAAAGCTCTATAAAACCCGCTGGCCCAAGGACATCCGCCAACGCTACCGGGTGAAAGTTTCCTTCGCGCCATTCAAGCTGAAGCGCCGCACCCTCGCCTGGGGCATCCGGCTGATGTCGCGGAAAAAACGTGGCTACCGCCTGATCGATCACTTGTTCACGCTCAGCCTCCTAAGTTACATTTATCGGATTTTTCGCACCCGCGCCCCGCAAGCATTGCCCAAGTTCATGCGAGAATCCGCGATGGGGGTGGATGTGCTTTTTAAATGACCAAGGCTTCCCCCGCCATTTCCCGGCTGTCAGAAATCCACCGATGCTCGTCCGCACCCGATTCGCCCCCAGCCCCACCGGGCGGCTCCACCTCGGCCATGTGCTTGCGGCGCAGGTCGCCTATTCCCTCGCCCGCGATGCCGATGGCGTCTTCCTCCTCCGCCACGAGGACATCGACGGACCTCGCGTCCGAGAGGAATTCTATCAGGGGATCGAGGACGATCTCGCATGGTTAGGCCTGAAATGGGATGGCGCAGCCCTGCGACAGACCCAGCGCACCGCAGCCTACGCCGTCGCGCTTGAGTCATTCCGAGCACGCCAGCTCGTCTATCCGTGCTTCTGCACCCGCCGAGAAATCCAAGAGGAGTGGTCACGGATCGGTGCCGCACCACAAGGACCTGAAGCCCCGGTTTACCCCGGCACCTGTCGCCAGCTCACCCCTTTACAGCGGCAGGAAAAAATCGAGTCCGGCATCGCCTATGCTTGGCGGTTAGATGCTAGCAAGGCCAGTGCACTCGCCGGTCCCCTCACCTTCCACGATTTACGATTCGGAGAAATCCCGGTGAATCCGAAGCTCCTCGGCGATGTGGTGCTGGCCCGGAAAGACATCGGCACCGCCTATCACCTCGCGGTGGTGGTGGACGATGCGTTTCAGGAAATCACCCACGTCACTCGCGGCGAGGATTTACTTGCGTCCACTCACGTCCACCGGCTGCTCCAAGCCTTGCTAGAATTACCCGAGCCGCGCTACCTTCACCATCCTTTGATACTGGATAACGAAGGCAAACGCCTCGCGAAACGAAACGACTCCCTCGCCATCGCCACCCTGCGGGAAAACGGTAGCTCCCCTTCCGAGGTGCTCGCTCGAGTCCAATAATGGCGCAAGGAGTGCAGCTCTTCCTCTTCACTTCGACGTTCAATGTTAAGCGTTCGATGTTCGACGTTCTCCCCTTACTTCGCCTGCGCGGCGGATTCTAGTAAATCTGCCGCTGGGAGAATGACGTTCGAAGGCACCGGGCCTTGCGATTCGGTATCACCTTTCGGGCCGAAACGGTTGATACCGATCCCCAAAAATTTCCCGTCCTTGTTAAAAACCGGTGTGCCGAGCGTCTGGGTGGCCACCTTGCCGAAGGTGCGTGGCTTGGTGATGAGGGCGATGATTTCATTCGTCATCACCACGGGCGCGCGGTTCAGATCCTTACCGAGGCGACCAAGGATAATCACATCCTCCATCACGGTCATCGCAGCCGAGTTCGCGGTGTCGATGGCGGTGAGCTTCACTTCCTCTGGCTTCTGTGGGCGGATGAAGGCAAGGTCGAGATCGGCGTCCTTGAAGGCGACCTTCGCTTCATTTTCCGAGCCGTCTGGCATCAGGATTTTCACTTCCTTGGTGGTGCCCTTGGCGGCGAGTTTCATCGGTCCTTGTGGTCCGTTGACCATCCGACCGTCGATGGTGGAGGCGACATCCAGCGTCGAGAGCGGCACCACGATCAGGCCGTCCTTGCCGATGACGGTGCCGAGCATTTCGATTTTCCGCTCCTCTTTTTTCGGTGGATTCTCGCCAGCGGTGACTTCGATTTCCACCACCGCAGTGAGGAACAGCACCGAGTCCTGATAGGAAGCGGCGAGCGCTTGGGCTTTCTCCTTCAGCGGTCCCTCAGCGGCGAGGGCAAGTGGAGAAGTGAGGAGGGCGGTGAAGAGACAGATTGTTGATTTCATGAGTAATTCAGTGCTGAGAGTTTTTGGTAAAAGTCGCTTACCAGCTCGGTTCAAGCTCGATGTAGCGAGTGCTGATGCCGCGCCGGACGAAGAGGACCACGGAGCCACGCTGGTTTTTCTCCAGCTCGGCGAGGATGGGCTTCATCGTCGCGACAGAATCCACCGCCTTGCCATCGAGTGAAATAAGAATATCGCCAGCAGAAAGTCCACCCAGCGCCGCCCAGCCGGCGGGCGTGACCGCCGTGATCAGCACGCCCTTGAAGTCCGCAGCGAGCTTCTCGCTGACCCGATCCACTTGGCCGAGATCGCGGGAATTAAACTCCAGCGTCTTGCACTCGTGGGAATCCAGCTCGGAGGTCCCTTCTGGGCTGGCGTCGAGCGCGACCTTGATTTCGAGGTCCTCCGCCTCCCGGCGGACCGCAAGCACGACCTCGCTACCGATCTTATATTGGCGGATCAGCGATGGGAAAACATCGGATTCCTCAGGCCGCGAGGTCGGGATTACAGCGCCGTCCAGCTTCAGGAGCAAGTCGCCCGTTTTCAGTCCCACCTTCTCAGCACTCGTTCCAGGATGGACTTGGGTGACCCTAACGCCCTTCGAGCCAGCAATGCCGAGGGCTGCTGCTAGATCGGCGGAAATCACTTGGGTATCGATGCCGATCCAAGCCTTCTTCGCCAGACCCGGCTTGTCAGCCTCCCGCTCTGGGCCGATTTTTACCACGGTCAAAAAATTGCGGCCGTCGTGTTCATAGGAAACCAGCACCGGGACTGGCTCGGTTTTCCCCTCTGTGATTTCACTGCTCACTCGGACCAGTTCGGCAAGGTTTGGAGTAGGCTTGTTGGAAACCGCCAGAATCAAATCGCCCGGAGAAATCGCCGGCTTCGAGGCGGCAGCAGCTCCACCGGGACGGATACTTTGCACCAGCACCGCCTTGTTGTCGTCTCTCAAAAGCTCCTTTGCATTCAGCTCGGTGACCTCGCGGGCGGTGATGCCCCATGATAGAAGTTCCTTTTCGCGAGGCTCGGCGGGTTCCCGGACATTGCTCACCGCCTTCCACGACATCGGCTTACCGTCACGCAGGCCGTCGAAAACGATTTCTGAACCGACTCCCGCCTCTAGTAAAATGCGGTTAAACACCGGGATATCTTCGAGCGCCCGCGACGCCGCGATCTCTGTGCCGTTGCACCGAGTGATGATGTCACCCGCCCGCAGTCCGGCTTTTTCCGCAGGTGAGCCGTTGATCATCCCACCTACCAGAATGCCCGCCTTCGCATCGCTCGACTTGAGTAATGGCTGCGCGCTGAGTCCTAACCAACTGCGCTCGACATGGCCGCTCGCGATGAGTTCCTCTGAAATTTTCCTCGCCAGATTCGCCGGAATCGCCCCGCCGAGACTGCCGATCCCCACCTCGTTCACCCCCACGATTTCGCCCTTCAAGTTCACCAGCGGCCCGCCAGAATTCCCGGGAAAAATCACCGCATCATGGCCGATCCAGCGCACCAGCTCCCCCACCGACTCACCATCCAGCCGCATCGACCCACCCGGCGCGATCATCTCGGTATTCGCGACGATCCCCTGCGTGACCGACTGCGATAATCCCGCCGGACTGCCCATCGCCAGCACCGGGTCCCCGACTTCCAACGCCGAGCTGTCGCCAAATTTTGCCACCGGCAGTGGCGCTGCTGGATCGCGTAAATTTTTCCGGTCGATCTTTAAAACCGCCAAATCTGCCAACGGGTCCGTGCCCACCAACGTCGCCCGGATTTCTTGGCGATCCGACAGCCGCACCGTGATCCGCGTCGCCCGGCCCGCGACGTGGTGGTTGGTCAAAATATAGCCATCGGGCGAAATAATCGTCCCCGAGCCACTGGCGCGTTGCTTCTGCATCCGGCCGCCATCCCCCTCCTCCGCCACCACATGAATCCGAACCAGCGCCGGATAAACTGCCTGCACCGCCGCCTCGACTTGTGGGTCCGCCTTGGCGAACGCTTGGGTTTGAATCAATGGAACCACCAGAAAAATGGCAGTGGTGAGCTTAGAAAATGACGACATTGAGAAAGGAAACAAACCGGGTTGGGCCTGTTCTTCAATACCGAAGCCACCCGAAATTCCCGTCTTGGAAAATTTCCAGATCCCAATCGGAAGGGCGCAGGGTGCGTCAGTACTTTAGCTGCCATCCGACTCAATTCGGTGATCTTTCCGGACCTTGCATTCCGCCCGAGCCTCGCCAACTTCGCCGCATGTCCATCGCGGCTAAGCCATCCAGCGCCCTTCTCATCGTCGGTCACGGTTCCACTGAGAATCCTGACTCTTCCACGCCCTATTTCGACCACGCGGATGAGATCCGTTCACGCGGAATTTTCGCCGAAGTTCATTGCTGTTTCTGGAAGGAAGAGCCGTCGATGCGTGAGGCGTGGTATCAAATCGATGCAGCCGAAGTTTATGTCGTCCCGGACTTCATTAGCGAAGGCTATTTCACCCAAGACGTCATCCCGCGTGAACTCCAGCTCAGCAGTCCCACCACCCAAGTCCGTGGGAAAACCTTCCACTACTGCCTTCCGGTCGGCGTTCATCGCTCAATGACCGACCTCATCGTCAAACGAGCTCGCGAAGTCGCACCCGATGTCGATCCCGCGCAGACCACCCTCATCATCACTGGCCACGGCACGGGCCTTAACCAGAATTCCACCAAGGCTATTCGTGACCAAGTCGATCTCATCGCTGCCACAGGAACCTACGCCGCCGTGCTGGATGCCTACATGGAAGAGCAGCCATTCATCGCTGAGTGGGATCAAATGTCGGCCACGCCGCATGTGATCGTGGTCCCGTTTTTCATCTCGGACGGACTCCACTCGTTCCAAGATATTCCGGTGCTACTCGGCATCGAGAGTGAAGTCGGGGCCGCTGCCAGCCAACGCGAAGTCTTCCGCCAAAACCCTCACCACCTCCGGGGGAAAACGCTCTACTACACGTCTGCCATCGGCACGGAACGTCTGCTGGCGGATGTGATTCTCGATCAAGTTTCAGACTTCGATGACCTCCACAAATCATTGTCTTAAAACAAATTAAGTAAACTTTTACCAATTTCCCATAGAACCATGTCCACCGCGTCCAAGCTCCGTGATCTCATCCGTTCTGGCATCCATCGCATCGGCCAAATCGAACTGCTCACGGAGATCGATGGCTTTCCTTACGTCCTCTGCCACTCCGAGGACGTCGAACTCGTCACCGAGCCTGCATTTGGTGGACTCGAGGTCCACGAAGGACCGGCCGATGCCCGTGACCTCTCGACTTACGCCGAGGACGGCACTTACCGATTTACCAAGGGCCAGACCAATCTCAAACGTGGCTGGGTGATGGTCTTAAGAAACGAGGAAGATCTTCGACTCGCGCTCGACCAATTTTACCCCGCCTGCCTCAGCCTTTTCCTCGCCCAACAGGCTGGCACATTAGAAATCGAAACGCTCCGGGATAAACTCAACCGCCAGACCGGCATGTATCGCTTCGCCCGCAGCATCAGCGATGCCGGAGCACAGAAACTCATCCAAGAAGTCTGTGGTCCCGCTCACCAGTGTGCGAAAAAAATCCTCTGGAAAATCGACCCGCAAACTCCACTAGACGACAGTGAAGCAAGCCGTTTTAATGGCATTCCCGGCGATCTTCCAGAGTCAGAGGCCATCCCGCTGATTTGCCGGGAAGCTTGTAACCACTTCGTCGCCGAGTGTCGGAAGGCAGCCAAAGCCGAATTTGAAGCCAAGGCGGTTGCGGGTTAGTAAGCCACTAAGCTCAGAGCTCAGGATCTCAATCACCCTTCCGCTGACCCATCCAGCGGCGAGCCAGACCATCAGGAAAGGGTATCTTTTTGTCTGCGGTCTGGTGCTTTGAATTGAATGAGACTATTGGCTGACTTTTAGCCGGGCGAATTGACGATTGCCCCCTGCCGGAAGCGTTACTTTTACCCGATCTGAAGGGGTTCCTTGCGTGATGGCGACGATGCCCGAGCTGGTGGCGGGAATGGTCACCGCAGTCCAGCCGGTCAAATCGCTGCCGTATTCGACGATCTGAGTGGTCGCTGGAGTGATCGATAGGTCACTACGGTCGTATTCGAAAACCCAACTGCCGCTGACGATTGTCAACTTGGGCAGGATGGCTTGCGAAGATACCGAGGGCGCACCGCCGAGGGTAAATTCGAGCAAGTTCGAAATCCCATCGCGATCGGGATCGTCTAAGGGGCGATCGTTTACTCCGGCCGTCAGCCCTTGAGCCGAGTCACTGGCCCATGAAGAGTAGGAGGAAACCGGCGCGACGGGCGTGGCACTGACTTGATTCGAAACCAAGCTCTCAGCAGCGGTAGTGGCGGAAACCACGTAGTAGTAAAGGGTGCCGTTGGTGACGCTGCTATCGGTGTAGCTCACCCCTGATGAGGTTCCGACGACGGTGTAGGGGCCGCCGCTGTTGGCCGAGCGCTGGATATTGTATCCGGTAGCACCGACCGATGCGGTCCATGCCAATGAAACTTGGGCATTCCCGGCAGTCGCGATGAGGCTGGTGGGCGCTGGCGGAGCGATCGGGACGTCTGCGAAAGTGAGGGCTGGCAGGGTATTGGCTCCGTAGAGTAAGCTCGATGTCGATTCACCGAAGTTCCACCGGTCGTCTTGCAGATAGTCGAGAGTCGAGGTGGCGGCTGCTTGGACGGTCAGTTGGAGTTTGACAATTTTCCCCGACGCGCTGCCGGAGGAAATCTTGTCGGGTGCCTTGTCGAGGTAGTAGTTTGCCTTGGAAAAGGTGTTCCAGCTCATGTCTTGGTCGAACTCTAGGGCGATTTCATTACGCGTGCTGGTGGTGAAGTGAGCCCGCTTCAAATTCGGCGCGGTGACTGGCTGCGGCGGCACGACCCCGTAGTAGCGCTGCTTCATCAAAGCGAGGGTCCGGTCCGCCACATTTTGGTAACCGGCTGCAGTGAAGTGGCAGCCGATGTATCCGGGCAGCCCCAAGGTGTTGAGGATGTCCATTTTTGAAAATAACAGCGGTAAGGTGCGTGCGGCCTCGCGCTGCTGATCGCCCTTCGGTCCCAAAGCACATGGCTTCGGCATGACTTGGAAAACGGTGTATCGCTGGAAATTCGGATAGTCCTGTTTCCACGCTGCGGACATATCCACGAAGTATTGTTGGTAGGATTTGTAGTCGAAGTCACCGGTTGGCGAGTCGGCACCGCTGTTGCTCTCGCCTTGATGCCAGATGATTCCGCGGATGCCGTGAGTGAGCTTGGCTCCGATCACGCGGTTGAGGAGGTTTGCGTAAATCGAATAACTGTCGCCCGGTAAGGTGTGGTCTGCGGGATTTGCCTGATGTTGATCGATGCGAGTGCCACCGATGGCGCCGTTGATGATACAAATCGGCATGTTGTAGGTGGTGGTGAGGCTGAGCGCTAGGTCGAAGGCGAAGTAGCCCACCGTCCACTGGGTGCCATTCCGCACGGCATTCCCCCAACCGCCGCCTTCGTTTCCGTAGGTGCGAACCCATCGATCGTTCGTCGCGTCGCCGGGGAGGCTGTCGATGGCTAGGGCATTCGACTGCCCCTCGAAGATGTAGGCATCTCCGCAGACGAGATTGGTCACGGTTTTGAGAACGGTATCGGTCGCGCCGGTGGTGGTCCCGTAGGTCACTTTATAGGTCACCCGGCCCGGATTGATCGGGGCGGTGAAGGCGTATTTTCCGGCGACAAGCGTCTGGCTCTGGCTGGAATACAGCACGTCTGCGCCGGTGTCGGTGGTATAGACTTTCAAGAACACTCGGTCTGGAGAGCCGGATTGGGTGCCGTTGTAGTAAATTTTCCCCATTCCGGAGTCGTCACGGGCGTAGAATTGGTTGTCCACCGGGATTTCATTGGCTCCGGGAGTGCGCTGGACCCATGGGTCTGAGGCAGGTTCCGTGACGCTGATCGTCTTGGTGGCGGTAACGGAGCTTCCTCCGTTGTTGAGCACCAGCTTCACGGTCATGGGGCCGCTGTTTTGGGACCGCGTGAGGGTCAAGGTGCCGGGTACGGTCGGGGTGCCGGTGGTGATTTGCTTGGCCACGGCCACTCCAGAGACGGTCCAAGTGTAGGTGAGATTGGTGAGGCCTAGGGACTGTAGGGTGGCGAGGTTGGAGATATTCGGCGTGATGACGATCGTCTGGCGTCCATCCCAAGTGGTGGGACCGGTCAGCGTGAAGACGGGATCAGGCAGGGCCTCGGTGATATTAATGGGCACATTGATCGTCTGCGTGCCGGTCGGGTAAACTGCCTGAAACTGAATGATGTAGCTGGTGCTGCCGGTCACACGGCCTGCCGTCACTGGCAGTGAGAACACGTCGGTGGCGAGCACCGTGTCCACGCCGTTTCTTTTTTCGATCCAAGTGACTCTTTGTGCGCCACCGGCTTGACCGACGAGAGTGGTAGTGGAGGAGGCGGTGGTCCCTTCTTGAAGAGTTGCAGTGGCGGGGGTGACCGCGAAGGCATTACCTGCTTGCACCAAATTCCCGACGAGGGTTTGCTGGGCTTTTTGGTTTTCATACTCCATTTTGATCCAATTAGCGGAGCGAGTGACTTTAGAGAGCCGGGCCTCGTCCATTTGCCCGGTGAATTTGTAAGTATCATACCAGCCGCCGAGGCGCAGAATGGAAGGCGGGGTGATGTCCACAAAGGCACTGTCGGAGGCATCGAATTGGCCGTCGATGTAGATGCGAGTGGTCCCTGGATTTCCTGGGGTGTAGGTGTTGACGACGTGGTGCCACTGAGAGGTGGTGAGAGTGGCGATGCCATTGACGCTGGCGAAGTTGCCATCGATCACAATCCGCGGCGGACTCACGAGGCGAATTTGCACCTTTTTCCCGGCGTCTTCGCGTGCCCAGTCGAAGAGGTCGAACCCACTGGAGTCCGATTTGAACCAGAGTTGGGTGGAGTGGGCGGTGTTTCCGGAGGGGAGTGAGGTGAGATTGTCCCCGCCGTTGATGCCATTTCCGGCGGCGAAGGTCCGGCCTTTCCCGATGAGTCCGGTGGCGGCGACCGTGCCGATGTTCGTCGGGCTAAGGGTGCCCACGGAATCGGCGACGCTTTCGTTCAAATGCATGACGCTGACGTAGCCGTTAGTGGAGTTGAAGACATTGGTGCCGCTGGACTCGGTGAGGACGTCGAGCTTGCCCCAATACATTTTGATTTCTTGGCGGGTATTTCCGGTGATGGTCGGGATTTTGATCCAGACGGCTGCGGTGCTGTTCTCGGCGTCCCACTGTTCGATTTGATAGGCGAGCGGGGTGCCGGAAAGCGTGGTGAAGCGGATGTCCCGGCCGTCGGATTGGGCTTGGGAAAACTTGAAGGTGGTGGCGTTTAAGCGGAGTAACAGCGGGAAGTTCGTCTCGGAAGCTGCGGGAGGAAGATTCGCCCCTTCTGGCGTGGTCAGGATGAAAAACGAGGCCGAATTTGCCCATGTTTCATAGGATTGGACGGCGACCGAGTAGGACTTGGTGGTGCCATCCTGAGCCGTGACGGTGTAGGTCTTAGGCGTAGTGAAGTTCTGTGCGGACCCGGAGCCTGGGTTCAGAGTCGCTAAGTCTGAAATGGTGAAGGTGGGTGAAAGGTTCGTGACGACTTGGTTCGGCGGGACGGTCAGCGTGATGTTCGTCCCCGAGATGGTCGCGGGGCCGAGCGAGCCAAAATCACAGGACAAGATGTCCTTGGCCGAGCTGGCTGGAGCGACGTTGACCGCGACGTTATAGGACTTCGTAGAGCCATCCTCGGCGGTGATCGTGTAGGTTTTCGGACTGCTGAAATCCCTCGTGGTACCGGTGGCGGGACTCCCGGAGGCGAGCGAGGAAGTGGTAAAAGTGGGTGAAAGGCTCGCCACCGCAGTGCCGAACGGGACCGTCACGGACACCGCATTCGCAGAAATCGTCGTGGCGGGAAGTCCGGGAAATACGAACGAGGTGATATTTTTTTCCGAACTGGCGGCTGCCTTGGTCACTGTGACCGTATAGGTTTTATCGGGGAAACCGGAAGCGGAGACGGTGTAGTTTTGTGGCCCTGTGAAATTAAGCTGAGTCCCGGAAGCAGGAAGACATGAACTGCCAGAGGCCAAGGAATAGGTCGGCGAAAGCGTGGTGACATTCGTCGAGAACGGCACGGTCACGGTGATATTCGTCCCGACGATGGTGGTGGCTGGTAAATTCGGAAAGGTGAAGCTGAGAAGGTCGGTCGGATTGGTCACTTGCAGCGAGGTGACTGCGGAAACACTCGGATCGGTGGTGGCACTTCCGGCATAACGGGCAGTGATCGGGTGGGTGCCGAGTGCCAAGGTGCTGGTGGTGAAAGTCGCTTGGGACGCGCCGTTGAGCGATTGGGTGCCGAGCAACGTGACGCCATCATAAAAGGTGACATTTCCTGTGGGTGTGCCTCCCGAGACAGTCGCGGTGAAGGTGAGCGTGGCACCGACTCCGGCGGGATTCGTGCCGGCGGTGAGTGCGAGATTGGTCGTCGTCACTGCGAAGGCGCTGCCGCCCACGGTGACTGTGCCTGTGCCGGTGAAGAAGGCATTTGTCGTTCCTGCGCCCGAGCCGGCAGCACCATAAGTCCCGGCCGCTTGGGCCGCACCGCCGCCCAAGGTTAGGGCCGAGACGTGCCGAGTCCCGCTGAAATTCAGTGCGACGGTGGCTCCGGTGCCGATGTCGAGGGCACCGCCGCCCAGCGAGCCGGCGCTGGAGAGTGCGAGCACTCCGCCTGAGACTTTCGTCGAGCCAGTGTAAGTATTTGCCCCCGTCAGAGTGAGAGTGCCGGGGCTTACTTTACTGAGGCCACCGACGCCTCCTACGCTTGAAATAGGACCGGAGAGCAGTAAGTTGACGTCGCCGCCATCGCCGCTGGTGTTGACGTTCAAGTAGGAGCCAGCAGCGATATCGAAGGCATTTCCTACGCCCGTGCCGGTCGCCAAATTCGTCAATGGGATCAGAGTGGAATTATTTAAAGCACTCTCCGAGCGGTAGATCCCGCTACCCAAGGCATTCGCATTGGAAATTTGAACGGTATTACCGTCGTTGGTAAGTCGCAGACCGCCGCTGAAGGTATTGCTCGCAGTGAGCGTCAATTTCCGCCCCCCACCTTGCACGGTGATGCCGCCCGTGCCGGAAACCGCTTGGCTGAGCCAGACATCCTTACCGCCACCGAATGGGAGATTCATGGTCACGTTCCCGGTTCCACCCAGCACCACGGCGTTTGGTAATGCTCCGGCAGCACTATTCCCCTCGAAGTTTACTTGGTGAAGGGTGCTGCCTGCCATCAATTTCAAAGGACCGGTTCCGAAACCGTTTTGATCGCCGACCATGACCGTGCCGCTGTTGACGGTGGTGCCACCGCTGTAGGTGTTAGCACTCGACAGAGTGAGGATGCCGCCGATGGCTCCGCTGTAGGTCACGGACGAGACACCTGCGCTGCTGTTGACGATGGGAGTGGCGATGGTGGTCGCCTGCGCATTGGCGAGGATGACTAATTCCCGGCTCGCTCCGACCACGAGGCTGCCCGAGCCGGAAATGGTGAGACCACTGCTTCCTGCGTTCATTAGCCCATTCAGAGTGGTGGGGAAACCTGCATTGGCCAGCGTGCCGCCGCTACCCGTGAAGCGCAGGGTGTTGGCAGTGATCGCCCCGGCTTGAGTGGCTGTGGCTGCGAAGGAATAGTTAGCCGATGGATTGGTAACATTCGATAAATCAGCAGCCGTCGCAGCCGTCTGCCCGCTGTAGATCGAGATGCCCCCCACATTCGACTTCACATAGTTCAGTGAAGTGGTCGCTCCAGTAGTTGCCCACGGCCCGAGGAAGCCGGAAACGTCATTGGCAAGCGTCCCGAGAGTTGCGCTCGGATTAAAATTCGAGAAATCCACCGTGGCCCCACTGCGGGTGAAAGTTCCGGCGACATTGAGACTGCGGCCCGCCGCTGCCTGCCAGTTTTGGGCACCTTCCAGTCGCAGACCACAGTTCAGGCTGAGGTCCTGAGTGGCGGTAGAAAGATCCACCCCGGAGGCACCGATGGTGAGCGCATTCCCGGTGCTGAGGGCGACTGGACCGCCTGGATTGACGATTTTCAGGCCGAGCAGGCTCAAGTCCGCACCCAGCGCTGGGTTGTTTGCAGTTGTGACGATCGAGGTCCACTGCGCGATGTCGGCAGTGCCCGGGACCACATCCCAGCTCGCTGCTAAGTTCAGCGCAGAGCTGTTATTCTGCTTGGTGCGAGTCGCAGCGCGGGCAGTCGGCAGGGATAGAGCAAGCAACGCCAACACACTCGAAAACGCCCATGCAGCACCGCCGCTCGGACCCAAAGGTTTCTTCAGAAACGAACACTGCAGTCGCTGACGACTCAGATCAGTAGGAGCGGGCATCAATGCTTTCATTATGTTGGATTTTTAAATTAAAATATTGTGTGAACTACAAAGACTTCGCCTAGAAACTCGTTGAGAATCACGCGAATTACTTCGCTTACTAGGATTATAAAATGGCCGAATGGCTACTAGTTTGTCGGTTACAACTAGTCCGCCAAACACCTCACCTCAGGCCATAATCTGGAACGAGATAGGCAAAACAAAGCGGCTGCCAATTTCAAATAGCGCCTGATTTACTGAGCCGAAATTTGACTCAGTTGGGCGTGGATTGAAATTGGTAGCTGCCGGAACCGACTTCGAAAATCGCCTTGTTGCGTTCCATCCGCAGGAATTTCACCCCGTCTGCTTCAGGGATCGCCTTACCGGATTCTGTCACTCCCGCCACGTCCTTGGCGGGGACATGGATCAGCGCAGTAGTATTCGCGGGGATGGTCACTTCCATCGTCAGCCGGTCTCCCTCGCGTTTCCAATTGCTCACAATCTGACCGCGGATGGAGTCATAGTGGCTGCGCACCCAGTCCAAACCCTTCGGCACTTGGGGGTGGATGATGATCTGATCGAACCCAATCGCTTGGGGAGCGGGCTGGATGCCGCCGAGCCATTGATAAAACCACTGACTGACCGAGCCAAACATCGGGTGATTATGGGAATAGGTATTGTCACTGCCCTCCCAATGTTCCCACAGCGTGGTGGCCCCTTGCTCCAACATCGCGGCCCAGCCGGGTGAGGATTTCTGGCTGACGATGGCACTGGCGACCTCGCTTTGATTTTCCCGGGAAAGGGCATCGAGGATGAACTTAGTGCCGAAAATCCCTGTCGTAAGGTGAGGTTCGGGGCTGCTAGTGAGGTCTTTGAGGAGGAATTGTAACACTGCCGACCGCTGTTCTGTGGGGACGAGGTTTAAATAAAGTGCAAACGCTTGGCTGGCTTGAGTGCCCGGGCCGACTTGGCCGATCGCGGGATCGAGAAACTGCTTGAGCCACGCCTTTTGGATCTCCGCAGCGAGGTTTTGGTATTTCTCCACATCCGCCGGCTGGCCGAGGATCGCAGCAAGTTCGGCAACGGTCCGCGCGGTGGCTGCAAACAATGGGGTGACGAGGACGGGGGCGGGATTCGGCACCAAACTCTCATGATCGCTCAGTCCTTGCGCCACGATAAGGCTTGGGTTTTTCGCTGTTTCTGAATCCAGCCAACGCTTGGTGATGTCATATTGTTCGGCCAGCAAGCGCCGCTCGCCGTAGTATTGATAGAGCTGGCGCTGCATCAGTGGATGCGCCATGCCCCATGCCAAGCCGCAGTATTTCACCCCGATGGCCGGTGCCGTGTCCGCGAAACCACCGTCCTTGTCGGCGCTGTCTGCCCAATCGCGGACGGCCTTGGCGTAGAAAGTCGCCATGTCATAGTTCATCATGAACGCCTCGCTGGTCGCGGCGATGTCACCACCGTAACCGAAGCGCTCGCGGTGTGGGCAGTCCGACTGCAAGCTGAAAATGTTACTTAAAAACGTCCAATCACATATTTCTTGGATGCGGTTAAACAACTCACTGGAGCAGGTAAATGCGCCACTGCGCTGCACATCTGAGTTCAGCCGCAGTCCGGTGATCATTTCTAACGCCGGCTTCTCGGTCAGCCCCGTCACCTCCACGTAGCGGAAGGCGTGGAAGGTAAATCGCGGGGTGTAAGACTCCACTCCCCCACCCCTTGTGATGTAAGTATCGCTCTGCCAAGCGATGGGCGGTGCTCCGGCGCCGCCGATGCTTTCCATGACTCCTTCCGCATTTTTCTGACTGCCTTTGATCTGGCCTGCCACGCTGGTCATCGGATTGAGCGAGCCATCTTTCTTGAGCAGTTCGCCGTAGCGCAGCGTGATTTTCGTTCCTACCGCAGCCGTCACTCGCAATTGCGCCCAACCGGAGAAATTCTGCCCCATATCGAAGATATAGACGCCTGCAGTAGGTTCGGAAATTTTCACCGCCTTGACCGTCCGCGTCACCTTGATGGCAGGCTGTTCTTCTGCCCGCAGCACCCCGACAGGCTCTGTAGCCTCGGCTGGCTGACGCCATGCCGTGTCGATAAATTCGGGCTGATCCCAACCAGTAACTTCCTTTCGGGCGTCGTAGGTTTCACCCAAATAAATGTTGTTCTTCCGGATCGGCCCGTCACCGGTCTTCCAACTGCGATCGCTGACGATCACCTGCTGGCTACCATCCGCGAATTCCACTAGTAAACGGGCGATGAAGCGTGGACGACCGATGGTGAGGTGTTCACGCAAGTTGAGATACCCCCAGAATTTCATTGGCAGCGGATTATACCAACCATTTCCCAGCGTCACGCCGAGACAGTTTTCCCCTTGGTGGAGCTGGTCTGTCACGTCGCGGGTGCTGTAGAGAACCCGCTTGGAATAACCCGTCCAGCCGGGATCGAGGACCTGATCGCCAATCACACTCCCGTTCAAACTCGCTTGGAAGTAACCAAGACCGGAAATGTAAAGCCGGGCGCGAGTCACCTTCTTCGGTAAGTTAAAGGCTTTCCGAAACAACGGCGCAGGGTCTTCTTGATAGAAATCTTCGGTTTTCGTCGGCTGAGGTTTGCCGTCATTCAGCCACTGCGCCTGCCAATCCTGCGGCGCGAGTAATCCCATTTCCCAAGTCGCTTGCTTGCTCCATGCCGTGGCCTTGCCGTCCGCATCCCAGACTCGGACCTTCCAGTGATAGCGCCGCTGGGATGCCAGTGGCTTGCCGCCGTATTCGATCTGGAGGCTCTGGTTTGACACCACCTTGCCGCTGTCCCATTGGTCGCCTTGGTCCTTTTCCAGCAGTTTTTCCGAACTCGCCACCAGCACCTCATAAGCCGTTTGTCGCAGTCCACGGGCTTGCGGTTTGCCTTCCCCGCCTGTCATCACCCAGCTCATTCGGGGTTGGGCCGCATCGATACCGAGCGGATTCATCCGGTATTCGCAGCGCAAGTTCATCAAGTCAGCGGCTGTTGAGAGAGATGATGATAACGCAATAGCAGCAACTGATACGACGAGTAAGAATGGTTTCATTTCGAGGAAATTGGGAGACTGGATTGAAAATGATAGCTGCCGGAACCCAACGCAAATACGGCGGTGGATCTTTCCGATCGGAGAAACTTAATCCCTGCCACATCGCCCACTGGCTGGCCAGACTCGGTGACTCCGGAAACATCTTCCGCAGGAACATGAACGGTGGCCGTGGTGTTTGCGGGAATCTGGATCTCCCAGGAAAATTTTCGCCCGTCGATTTTCCAGCTGCTATCAATACGACCGTGAGGCGAATCATAATAACCTTTTGCCCATGATAAGTTCCCTCCCGGCTCGGGTTTAAGAAGGAGTTTACCGAAACCAGGCTCGCTCGGGGCGATCCCTAATACACTTCTGTAGAACCATTCCGTACAAGTTCCAAGATTCCCGTGGTTATAGGAATTCATTTCACCACCGTTGAAACCAGCCTCTGTTTTAGCATCCCAGCGTTCCCACATACTCGTCGCACCCATTTTTAGGAAATAGCCCCATGACGGGCAGGTGGTTTTCGCGAGCAGCTTGTAAGCGGCGTCGGTCCGCCCGATTTTACTTAAGGTCGGAAGAAGTAGATGGGTGGTGACCATGCCCGTGGATATGTGGCCATCACGCTTCGCAATCGCCGCGATCAGCCTATCCGCTGCTAAGCGAGCTGGCTCAGGATCTAGCAAGTTGTAAGCTAATGCTAAAACATATCCGCCCTGTGAATCGCTACCGACGGTGCCGTCTGAACAGAAAAACCGCTTTTGAAAAGCAGCTCGGATGGATTGATATAATTCACCGAACCTCATCGCATCTTCGGTTTTCCCCAAGGTTTTTGCCATTTCTGCCATGACTTCTGCGTCATGTGCATACAGTGCCGTGGCGAGCAGTTCCTTGGGCGTCGACATGTCTGGTGCCAGCCAATCGCCAAACGAATCAGGCATCGACTGAATCGTGAAATCCTTCGCTTGTTTTTGATAAACCTCAAGCTGCCCAGCGATTTCATTATAATACCGCGCGACGAGGCGGGTATCGCCGTAAACGTCATACATCGTCCAAGGTATTAACACACCCGTGTCTGCCCAACCAGGCGACCACGCCAACTTGTGAATATCGGGTGCCAACATCGGGAAAGCACCACTTGGTAAACGTGCATCTACCAAATCCGTCATCCATTTCGTGAGTAAACTCGCTGCATCCTGTTCATAGAGTGCACTGGCGACGATCTCATGATAGTCCGTCCACCCTAGGCGTTCATCGCGCTGTGGACAGTCCGTAGGGAGGTCAATCAAGTTGGCTCGCATCGTGGTCCGTTGGTTTGCTGCCGTGCGCGTCATGATTTCATCCGAACACTCGAAACGGCCACTCGTCGGCAAATCAGAACTGACGCTGATACCTGTCAAAGCATCTGAACCCGCCGCTTCAGGTAAGCCTTCGACTTCGACATACTGGAAGCCATGATAAGTAAATCGAGGTTCCCAACTTTCCTCGGCACCACCTTGACAGATATAGGTATCAGTCGCTCGGGCGGAGCGTAAATTTTTCCGATAAACGCTGTCATCGGGATTTAGCATCTCGCCGAAGCGCATGACCACTTTGGTGCCAGCAGGTGCCGTGACTTTCAAACGAGCCCAACCTGAGAAATTCTTACCGTAATCATACACAGCAAGTCCGGGTCTCGGGTGAGTCACGGCGAGAGCTTTTAGTTCCTCATGGCATCGTATGGGGGCACCGGGATTCGCTTGAATCACCGGTTGCACGCTCGCGCCCACATCGACTGGCTTCCACCCCGCGTCATTGAATTTTAAATCGTCCCAACCGAGAGTTCCCTGCGGTGAATCAAAGGTTTCCCCGTCATAGAGATCGGCTTCTAGAATCGCACCAAATCCACCTTTCCAAGTTTCATCGGTGGCGATCACTTGGCTGCTACCGTCTGCGAAAGTAAGATGTAGCTGTGCTTTTAGTCTTGTCTGCTTACCATAGAAGTTTTGACCCACGATGAATAAACACCCACGACACCAGCCGTCTCCTAAGATCGCCCCGATGACATTTTCTCCGACCTTGAGCTGTTCCGTTACTTCATAGGTCCGGTAATAAATTCGCTTAGTATAATCGGTCCAGCCCGGCGAGAGGAAATCCACACCCACTTTCTGACCATTCAAACGCGGCTCTGCGATTCCTAGGCTTGTCACATACAGCAACGCTTTTTGAGGAAGCTTATCTAACGTGAATTCTTTTCTTAAATAAGTCGCCGGGATAAATTTCTTGTTGCCATTACCGGACCCGGAATTCTTGCCATCATCGCGGCCGATCCACTTCGCTTGCCAGTCGTCCAAACCGAACGACCAAAAGGCAGGTGATTTTGATGCTACTATTTGATCTTTCGCATTCCACACTTTGACTTTCCAGTAAGCAAACTGATGAGGGGTCAGCGGTTTTCCTGAATACTCGATTTGGATGGATTGATCAGATTTTACCTTACCACTATCCCACAAGTCCCCCTGATCTAACTTTAGGAGCTCTTCGCTACTTGCCACCAGCACCTGATAAGCCGTTTGACGCTGGCTTCTCATTTCGGGTTTACCACTACGCTCCAGCATCCACCAACTCAGCCGTGGCTTGACGATGTCAATGCCGAGCGGGTTTTCATGATATTCACACCGTAAATGGCGGATCTCCACCGTTTCCTTTGACTCATGATTGCCTAGGATTTGATCGAACACGGGCAAGGCAAAATCAGTGACCCTCCGATGACCGGCAGCGGTAGGGTGTCCACCGTCGCAGGTATCGAACTCCAATTTGCCGAGATCTATGAGATGACAATTCGCATCCTTGGTAGAATCCTGATAACGATCAAAGGCTTGTTTCACTTCGGCACGCGCCTTACCTGAGATTGGAATCATGATAAAAATTTTAGTTAATTCATCCACCCGGCTGCGGAGCTTCAAAAGCGAGCGCATTACTTCTTCTTCGGCTGGATTACCGTTTTCGCCCAGATTGACCATCACGAGCGCGGGTGAAGGTTTTAATTTACCTTCTACGAGGCGACTAACCGTCGAGGTCGTTTGGTCAATGAGGGTTTCCAGCGCGGGTATCCCGGCCATTCCCCCGCCCCAGTTATAGCCGCCATAGGCGATTCTCGACTCGCGGTATCCATAGTGACGAGCGAGGAGATAACCATAACTTGCTCGCCCATCTTCCGCGGCTGGCCAAACATCATCGAGTGGCCGTCCTTGTCCTTTCGCATACGTGGCACCGTCGCCAGAAAGGATTGAGTCGCCGATGTTTAACCAAACCTTAGCAGGAAATTCGGAGCGCACGACCGCTCCGCCATCATCGACGGAAAACCCGGTTATTTTAAGTGAATTGACGGGTAAGTCGCCTGCAAAACGATCTTCGAAAGGCGACGTTCCCTTGAGATATAACTCGATCTGCGGGTCTGCGATCCCGGCGGACAATGTCACTTGGTTCACACCCGCTGCGAGTTGATAGCTCTGCGCTGCGCCGCCATTGACCGACCACGCGATAATCGGAAATCGCGTGGCAACTTGGGTCGCCATGTGGTCCGTCGCCACTTGCAAAACCACCTGTCGAGTGTGCTCAAATTTCAGGCTGATGGAAGCGCCGTTCACCGTTGAAGAGATCGAGTCGTTTTTGCGAACCCAGTTGTAGGGAGAAAGCCCGTTCAGCACATTTGCGTCCGTGACTGGGATGACCGCAGCCATCAAGTTCGCACTTGAAACGAGGAATAATAGTAGCAGGCGGATCCGGTTCATTTCGTTGGATAATCTTGGGTGGCCACCTTGCGGATCTCTTCGAAACGACGAGTCCATTCCTGTTCGAGTTCCTTCACTTTCGCGGGATTTTCGGCAGCTAGATCGAGATTTTCCGCACGATCCTGACGCAGATCGTAGAGTTTCCATGGCTTCTGATGATCGGTCACGAGTTTCCAATCGCCCATGCGGATTGCTCGATTTTCGTCGTGCAGCCACCAGAGACAGTCATGGCTCACCGCGCCGTCTCTGGCGAAAACGGGCACCAGACTCTTGCCCGGCGGAGGCGGCACTGGCTTGCCGCCGACAGTGGTAGGCCAATGGCCACCCGCAAGTTCCAGCACGGTGGGCGCGAGGTCGATCAAGTGGCCCGGGTTGTGGCGGAGCTCGCCGTGAGCGGTGATGCCATGCGGCCAATGAACGATCAGCGGGGTCGAAATCCCACCCTCGTGGGTCCATGATTTATAAAGTCGGAAGGGTGCATTCGCAGCGGCGGCCCAGCCGGGACCGAGGCCGAGAAAGGATTTCGTCGAGCCCGGAGGGGCGGCGCGGTCGTGGCCATCGCCACGGATGATCTGCTCGGCGCTCGCTCCGTTATCGGAAACGAAAAAAATCACCGTGTCGTCGTAGGTCCCGTCCGTTTTGAGCTTGGCGATGACTCGACCGATTTCGAGATCCATCCGGTGGATCATGGCGGCATGGATCGCCATTTTTACCGGTTGGAACTGGCGTTGCACGTCGGTCAAGCTGGTCCAAGGAACTGCACGACCAACCTCGCCCGGGTCGATTTTTTCCCGGAGTTCTGCTTCTGATGGGTTGTATTCTGGCCACACCTCGGGCTCGAGTGGCGGCAACGTGCCAGTGACCAAGCCCATACCTAGCATTTTCTTAAAACGCTCCTGCCGCAGCACATCCCAGCCAGCCTTGTACCGGTGCTTGTAGAGCGCCAAATCTTCCGGCAGCGCCTGCAACGGGAAGTGTGGGGCGGTGAAAGCCAGATAGAGAAAAAACGGCTGCTTACGGTGGTCTTTCTGGTGCCCGGCGAGCATCTCGATGGCGTGCTGAGCAATGGCGATTGAGGCATAGTAGCCGCTGTCCGGCTTGACCGCAGGCAGCGGCTTGTCGTCGAGGGTGTGCTGTTCTGGATTAAAATAACGGTCGTGGTCGTTGAGGGAATACGAGTGATCAAAACCGTTTTTCAGGGGCTGCCCATCGACATGCCATTTCCCTGAATGATAAGATCGATAACCCAGCGACCGCAGTCGGTCGGGTAGCAAACGCGCCCATGCCGGACGCTTGCCGTTGATCCCGCTTTCCACTCCGGGCAGTGCGTCGCGGCGGACTTGTTGAGCGTAGTAGCCGGTGAGAATCGCCGCCCGCGATGGCCAGCAGCGGGCGGAATTATAGAAGCCAGTGAAACGCAAGCCACTGTCCGCCAATGAGTCCAAATTCGGCGTTTGAATCTCACTGCCGTAGCAACCGAGATCAGAGTAGCCCAAATCATCGGCGACGATGATGATCACATTCGGCTTCTTGGAGGAATCCGCCGAGGCGGCAACAAGGCTCACCACACAGAAAAAAGCAGCGATTGCCTGCCAAAAACCTTTCACGACAACTCCTCGATACTTGCAATCAGCCGATCTAAGACGACTTCATCAGTCTTTGGATTGAACATCACCGCCTTCCATGCGGGCAAGGTGAAGTCGTGAGGCCGAAAACCAATGCTGGTGGTGTAACCGAGCCGGGCGTCTTGGGCAGGATCCATCGTTTTTTCTCGCCGCTCGAACAGGCGTTGGACCTCACCGACATATTGCTCATACTGCTTCGCACTGAGCGTGCCGTCCTCGACTTGCTGGAAAATTTCCTTGGCGTTGCGGCCTTTTGGGAAGACCCACCAGCACACGCTCGGGCCGACGGTGTCGAGGTTGAGGACCTTGCAATAGTCGAGTTTTTCGAGACGCTGCTTGAGTTTCAACGCCATTTCGAGTGACCGCGCGATCATCATTTGCCAACCGGTAAGGCCGAAGGCGTTGAGCGACGCCATCACCGTGTAGGGGCCCAGCGCAGGCCGCGAACATTCGAGTGTGAACAATGCTGGATCGCGGCGGCTGTCGGCCTCGGAAAAATACGGCATTTCTTCCACCGTCCGCGCCAAGTATTTCAGGTCAGCGCGGCGATTCACCAGAAATGCACTGCCGGGATAATGGCCCCAGCCCATTTTATGGAAATCGATCGTGACGCTGTCCGCAACTCGCAGGCCTTCAGTGTGTCGCTGCGCCCGCCCGACGATTTTGAGTAAATCCTTAGAAAACTCCAACGGATTTCCCACTCGATCATAGTCTGCCAGAAAACTCAGTGCCCAGCCGACGGCGGCATCCACATGCAATTGCGGGGCGACGACCCCGTGGCGTGCGGCAAACGCATCGATCAGCTTGCGGATACCTGCTACATCATCCACGCCGAACGCGTCGGTGGTGCCGAAGGTGGCGACCACGAAGGCCACCCGCACGCCTGCCGCATGGAGTTCTTCTAACTTCGCCTCCAGCAAATCCAGTCGCATCGCCAGTGTGTGATCGGTGGCGACGGCATGTAAATTTCCAGTGCCGAGGCCCAGCCAGCCGGCCACCGTTTGATTCGAATAATGCGCTGCTTCCGAGACGATACCGGCCAATTTCACGCCTTGCAGACCGTTCTGCATCGCACCGGGCAGGACTTTCTCGATGCCGATGCGGGCGCCGTAGAGATTCGAAATAGTGCCACCCATCGTGAAGACACCCCACGGATCTTCGGTGTGATAGAACAAAAGATTCGCCAATGAAGTGACAGCCTTCACCTCCAGCTCGTTCGAACGCTGGCTGTAGGTGTCCGTGCAAAGATTGGGATTTTTCAGCAAGCACGCCAGCGCCCCGACCAGCGATGCGTAGTTCGCAGGGCCTTTGACATTTTCTAAGTGCAGCGGAGAAGACCAACTATCCGTGCCCCAAAAGTAGGGAAAAACCGTGTCACGGGCGTCCTTGAGATTTCCTGGCAGCATGTGAATCTCAGGATTCGCTGCCGCAGTCTCGTAGTTCTGAGTCATCTGGCCAGTGGGTGGCAGGTTTTCCGTTGCCTGCATCGCCATGAGAAATTCCCGGAAAATATCCGAAATCGCTTGCGGGTCGCAGGTAAAGAAAGTCTTCACCAGTTGGTCGTAACGGATTTGATTCATTCGAGTTAAACGAGCTTTTACTTAGTTTGGAGAGACTCGTGTCGAATACACCTTGCCTATTTCCGTGGCGAGCGATTCCAACGATTGCTGATCGATCGCGTCGAAAACGTTCACCACATCTGAATCGATGTCGAGCACGGCGCGGACGTCGCCCCAAGCGTCGAGCACCGGCACGACAATCTCCGAGCGAGTGGTGCCGGAACAGGCGATGTGATAAGGAATCTGCGTCACGTCCGCAGCGAGTTGGGTGATTTTCTCGTTGGCACAACGGCCACATAATCCCCGGTCGAATGAGATGGTGAGGCAGCCGTGACCGCCTTGATACGGCCCGACCTTGAGTAGTCTGGGACTGACGACGCGGTAGAAGCCGACCCAGTGGAAATGCGGGAACGCATGGCGCAACTCTGCGGCCACGGTCGCCAATACCGCGATCTCGTCAGATTCCCCAGCAATCAGAGCATCGATGTGACTGCGGGTGTCGTCATAAATTCGCCGTTTTTCGACTGAGTCCATGGGAGGATCAGTGCACGGCGGCGAGCACCTTCGCCTTGGTCCGGTTGGGAACCTGAGCTTGCATCAGCGCTTCGATTTCCTCGGCTTCGATCGGGATGTGGCCCATGAGATCGATATTCCGATCCTTACCGACGAGGAAATCATTCTCAAGCCGGACGCCCAAACCTTCCTCACGGATGTAAATCCCCGGCTCGATGGTGAAGACCATCCCCTCGGTAACGACTCCATGAGTCGGATAGACATCGTGTACATCCAGCCCCATGTGGTGAGTGGTGCTGTGTGGGTAGTATTTCTTGAGAAGTAGTTTCTCCGCGCACTGATCCTTCGCTTCTTGCGCGGTGTAGAGGCCGAGGTCCACCAGCTCGCGCTCCATCAGTTCCTTCACTTGGATCTCGTATTCCTTGAGAACGACACCGGGGCGGAGTAGTTCCTCTGCCCCGCGGAAGACTCGCAGCACGGCGTCATAAACGAGCCGTTGGCGTGGAGTAAACCGGCCATTCACAGGCACGGTGCGCGTGAGGTCGGAGACCCAGCCGCCGTATTCTGCCGCGACGTCGAGCAGGACTAGTTCGCCGTCTTGGCAGATTTGATCGTTCGCAATGTAGTGCAGGACACAGGCGTTCTTGCCGGAGCCGATGATCGGCAAGTAAGCAAAGCCCCGCGACTTGTTGCGGAGGAACTCGTGCATCAGCTCGGCTTCGATTTCCCACTCGCCGACTCCGGGTTTGATAAATTTTAACAATCGCTCGAAGCCTTGACCCGTGATGTTACACGCCTGCTGGATCATCGCGATTTCCTCTGGCTCCTTGGTGACGCGAAGCTGGTGCATGAGTGGGGCCAGACGCTCGTAGCGGTGGAGCGGGAAACGGGCGCGGCAGTCGATGATGAACCGTGAGTTCCGGGTCTGCACATCCATGGAGGCGCTGCGGTATTCGTTTGTGACGAGGTAAACGTGGTCCATCTGCGGCACAAGCTGCTGGAGCATCCCGTGAAACGTATGTGACCACTCGACGCGCTCCACTCCGGAAACTTCCCGCACTTGGTCCTTGGTGAGCTTGGCCCCTTCCCAGACAGCGACGTGCTCATTCGTTTCCCGCACGAAGAGGATTTCCCGCTGCTTGGGATCGACGGCATCCGGCATCAGGACGAGGGTGGTTTCTTCTTGGTCGATCCCGGTCAGATAGAGCAGATCGTTGTTCTGCTGGAAAGACATGGTGCCATCCGCATTAGTCGGGAAGGTGTCGTTCGAATGAGCAATGACGATGCTCGAAGGCTTGAGCAGGGAACGAAGCTTTTCACGGTTACGCGCGAAAAGGGTGGAGGGAGTGTGATGGTAGCGCACGGAGTAATCGATGGGTGAAAGAGGGCTGCCGACTCGGAAATCGACAGCCCGGTGGAGATGGTTTTATTTACGAGAAGCGGGTTGTAAAGCGCCGCGGTTCGGAAAAGAGATTATTGCGCTTTGACTCGGACGAATAATTTACCACCAGCGGCGGGATTTGAGAGCGTGAAGGTAACGGTTTCTACGCTGCCAGAAGACGGGGCGACGGACTGGGCCGAGCCCGGATCGGTGATCCATGTAACGAGGTCCGTGGAGGTGGTCACGGTGTAAGTAAGTCCGCTGTTCGTGCGGCGAGTGTAGCTGAAAGTGCCGGTGGCCTTGTCGAGCGGGGCGGCGATCGGGTTGACCGATGAGCCACTGGCAGGATTGAGACCGAAGGCGTATTCTTGCTGGTTTTTCAAGCCGTCGCCGTCGGGATCGGCCGTCGGCAGCTTGTCAGCGGCAGCGGTGATGGATGGGTAGCCACTCAACCAAGTATCATAGTCGCCGCCAATAGGCGCGGCGACGGGGATCAGTTGGAAGCCGTTGAAACCGACACGGTTATCGAGCACCGCATTGTTGATCACCGTCATGGTGATACCGCCGCCGCTGTCCACCTTGACGTTTTGGAAGCGCACGTAGTTGACGCCGAGGACCCAAGTGCTGCCGTTGGTGGATTGGCCGGTATTATCGATTCCGACAGAGGATCCGGTCGAGTTGGTATTGAGTGTGGACCAGGTGCCGATGCCGCTGCCGTTAATATGGGACGAGGCGATCCAAAGGTCGTAATAGGTGTCAGCCGTCAGGCCAGAGATGGTGAATGAGCCGGAGTTCCCGGGAGCAGTCGAGAACACCCGTGCAGTCCGGTTGAGGATTTTGAGCGGGGCACTGATCCCCCAGTCATCCGCGCCATTGAGATTGACGTTTGAAATGGCTGCCGGTGTGGGTGCTCCCACGGAGTCGATCAATCCGGTGCCTGTCAGCATCATCCCGAAGAACTGATTCCAGCGTTGGGTGCCAGGAGTCGGCGGGCCAGCGGGTCCTTCGAGGTTCACTTCCGGGACGTTGGTTCCGGCCGTGACGTTGAGGTTGATAATCCCGGTGCCGGGGACGGCGGTGACAGCGTAACTTCTGACGGAGGTACCAGCGGTGATCGTGTAAGTCACTGGATTCGAGGCAGCAAATGTCGGCGACGGTGGGAGGCCACTCGTTTGGTTACAAGAACCTGAACTCAGGGTGTAGGTCGGCGCGAGGGTCGCTAAGTTTGTGCCTTTCGGGACGACGAACCGGATGGTCAGGGCCGTTTCATCGATGACGGCAGGAAACCCGGAGATTCCAAAACTGGTGAACAACCCAATTGATGAACAACTGAGCACGCCGGTGGCCTCGGTGAAGGTGAACGTCTTCGGACCACTGACCAATGTCCAGACATCAGCAGATTGGGTGAAACCAGCGACTGCAAACGTCGGGGAAAACGACTTGGTCGCGGCATCCACCAGTGTCCAAGAACCGGTGGGGGCGGTGAATGCGCTGGTGTCAATGGTGAAGGTTCCAGCGAGTGTGGCGGTGCCTGCGCCGGTGATTTTATTCGAAGTGGTGTTGTTAATGGCGAAGGTCATCCCGCCTGCGGCTGGAAGTACCAAGGTGCTGCCAGCCACCACCGTGGTGTCACCGGTGTAGATGTTCAAGCCACTGAGGGTCATCGTGCTCGGGCCACCCACGGTCACGGCCCCTGCGCCGGAGACGACTCCGGCCAGTGTTTGATTGGTGGTGCTGAGGTAGTTGAGGGTGACTTTGGAACCGAGTGAGATGGCTCCTGGATAATTTCCCCCGGCGAGGCTGCCGGTGCCTGGGATGTTCTGAAAATCCGGCCCTGAGTTGTTATTTCCGGTTAGCAGACCTCCCACGGTGAAATAGGAAATTCCGCCAGGGTTTAGATTTACTGCGGAAATCGCGCCGGTGAAAGTATTCCCTGCTGCTAGGTTGAGATAAGAGGTATTTCCCGTGTTAAAAGAGACATTGAGCGCGGTGGGAGCACCATCGGACGAGTTGGAAATCCCGCCGGCGAAGGTCAGTGTCTCGCGGTCACCATTGTTGAGAAATCCCATCAAAAGGTTCAAAGTCTTCGCGCCAGTGCCCGTGGCCGTGACATTCCCAAAGGTGAAGCCCGTGTCGTTATCGTTGACGCGAATGGCCACCGTGCCCGCCCCGATCCCGGCGAGGTTGAGTGGGCGGTCGGTTGCTTGGTCAATCCGTGGCTCGGTATTTCCGATTTGGAAGTTGGTGTCGTTGAACAGATCGATGGTGGCATTTGCTCCGACGGGAGCACCCAACGGACCACTCACTCCGGCGTTGGTAAGGCCCACCTTATCCCCGAGCCGAAGAGATCCCGAGTTCACGATGATCTTCCCGGTGAAGCTGTTGACGTTTCGTAAAGTAAGCTGCCCGACGCCGTTTTTAACCAACCCCGTCGTCCCAGCGATACTTCCCGTCCCAGTGAGGTCGTAATTCGCGCCGGGTGAGCTAAACAGCAAACTCGCAGGCGACACCGTGCCGACCACCGAGATCGCGCCACTGGCTGGATGGTCAAAGACGACATCATTTCCATCGGAAAAAAGCACGCCGCTGGTGGTCCCATCTTTCCAATTGGGCGAGGTGAAATCCCAATTCCCGGACCCACCGCTGCCGGAAGCGCCGATCCATGTGTCGGTGACGGCGGAGGCATTTCCAGCAGCAAGGGCTGCCCCTGCTGTCAGGGCGGACAGGATTCGTTTGATGGATGGGTCCATCGTCTTTGATTGATTGGGATTCATTGGGGTGGTGGTGGTGGGTGTTGCTTCGGTCTGGAAATTACCCAGAACCTCTAGGGTTGGTGAAATAGAACGATTGAAGATGAAACTGGGGGTCAATAAATCGGTGGGATTTTTTCGTGGCAAGACATCCCGAAAGAGGCCTCGGAGACCACCTCCGGCAATGCCTTTTGTTTCTCAAACTAAGATTAAATTCGCAGTAGTTTCCGCGATCTGAAATGGGCGAGCTGCGAGGGATTCCGCTTGCGAGCTTCTGCCCCGGCGACAACCCTCATCGGCATGAGCCACGAACTAACTCCCGAGCTAGAAGACCTATTTTCCTTCCTGCGCTTTCCCAGCGTTTCCACCGATTCCCACCACGCCGGCGATGTCCGGGCCTGCGCCGAGTGGTTGATCGCCAAGCTAGGTAAAATGGGCCTCACCACCGAGCTGCATGAGACCGCGAAGCACCCAGTCGTCATCGCGCGGAATCCGCACCTGCCCGGCCACCGGACCGTGCTAATTTACGGCCACTACGATGTTCAGCCCGTGGACCCGCTGGCTCTGTGGACCAGCGATCCCTTTGAACCTGTCATCCGCGACGGCCGCATCCTCGCCCGCGGCGCCGCCGACAATAAGGGCCAAATGCTCGCCCACGTCCTCGGCGTCGAGAAAACCCTCCGCGAGCACGGCGAGCTTCCGGTAAACTTGATCTTCCTTTTCGAGGGCGAGGAGGAAATTGGCAGCCCCAATCTTGCCGCATTCCTCCAAGACCACCGTGCCGAGCTGAAGTGCGACATCATCGCCATTTCCGACACCGGGATGGTCGCGCCCGGCGTGCCCACCCTCGGCTACGGCCTGCGCGGACTGACCTGCTGCGAGGTCATCCTCCGCGGCCCGAAGCGCGATCTCCACTCCGGCCTGTTCGGCGGGATCGTCGCGAATCCCGCCTCGGCCATGGCCCGGCTGGTGGCCAGCCTCCACGGGCTGGAGGGCGAGGTCAGCATCGCAGGATTTTACGACCAAGTCCGGCCACTCGAAGCCTGGGAACGGGAAATGGGTGCGACCCTTCCCGGCGTTAGCGATGCGGATTACCTCGCCGTCACCGGCTCGCCCGGCCTCTTCGGCGAGCCGGGATACACCACTTCCGAGCGGGTCTGGGCGCGGCCCACCGCCGAGGTCAATGGCATGGGTTCCGGCTACCAAGGCGAGGGTTCCAAGACCGTCATCCCCGCCGAGGCTTTCGTGAAACTCTCATTCCGCCTCGTCCCAGACCAGTGCCCGCAAGACATCATGGCCAAGGTCCAAAAACACCTCGAAGCCCACTGCCCACCCGGCGTCACCATCGAGATCCAGCCCGGTCACGATGGTAAACCCTACGTCACCGACCCGAATTCCCAAGACGGCCTCGCCGCGCAACGCGCCCTGCGCCGCGCCTTCGATGCCGAACCAGTCCTGATCCGCGAGGGCGGCAGCATCCCCATCGTCCAGATCTTCCGCGACATCCTCGGGGTGGACACCTTGCTGCTCGGCCTCGCCCTCTCCGACGCCCGGATCCACTCGCCCAACGAGAATTTCCCCGTCGCTAACTTTGAAGCCGGCATCCGCCTGAACCAAGCCCTGCTCCAAGAGCTTGCGTGATCCGCTGAAATTTCCCGCAAAATCACCACCATTCACCCCGTATCCCACGCCGATGTTCTCTCCTTTTAAACTCCCGCCTCGCGCTTTATTCCCCCTGTTTCTCGCCAGCTTATCACTGGCCGCCGCCGAGGAAGAACCCGCTGTAACGCGCTGGGCCCTAGGCAAGGGCGTCTCCACCGAGTGGCTGGTGAACAAGGAAACCCGCCTGCCGCACAAGGATTTCATCGAGCAAGGCGGCCTCCGTGTCGGCCAGATCGTCCATTATGAAATCGATGCCGAGCGTAACCTCTCACTGAAACGCAGCGTGATCTGGCCCAGCCTGCGGAAGGGGAAAAACACCATGTTCGACGGTGTCATCAACGATTATGAGGCCAAGGACATCACGCCCACCATCACCGTGGACGGCAAACCGCTCGGCCCGATCGCCGTCGAGCGAGTCATCCTCGACGGCACGGTCACCATCCAGGGCCTCGTCGGCACGGACTTCGCCGTGACCCGCTGCGCCTTCCCCAGCACGACCTTGCCGACCGCCATCGACCGCTGGACCGTGCGGAATATCAGCAAAACCAGCCACAGCATCGCCATCGCACCACTTGATATCAGCAGTAAAATCGACGGCCCCTTCGGCACCAACGTCACCGAGGTCAGTTGCACCGCCCCCGCTTCCACCTCGCTTGCCCCGGGGAAGGAAATGGTCTTCGCCGTCCTGTTCCGTGGCCGACTCAGCAGCGAGGCGAAATCGAAATCCGAGATCGACGTCGCCACCGAAGAACGCGCCCGGCGAGCTTACGTCGCCTCGCTCCAAGCGAATCTCCGCCTTGAAACTCCCGAGCCGGAGCTGGATCGCGCCTTTGCTTTTGCCAAACTCCGCGTCGCCGAGGCCATCAACGAAACCCGTGGCGGCAAGATGCTCGCCCCCGGCGGCCATGCCTACTACGCCGCCGCATGGTGCAATGATAACGTCGAATACGCCGGTCCGTTTTTCCCCTTCCTTGGCGATCCGAATAGCAATCAAGCCTCGCTCGATACCTATCGCCTGTTTCAAAAACACATGAAGCCGGATTTCAAAACCATCCCTTCCTCACTCTACTCCGAGGGTATCGGCCTCGGAAATGCCGACGGCGACCGCGGCGACGCCTCGATGTATGCCTACGGTTGCGCCCGTTTTTGCCTCGCCCGTGGTGACAAGGCCATCGCCCGCGAACTCTGGCCCGCCATCGTCTGGTGCCTCGAATACTCACGCCGCCAAGCCACCCCGGAAGGCGTCATCGCCTCCCGCACCGACGAGCTCGAAGGCCGCTTGCCCACCGGTAAGGCGAACCTTTCAACCTCTTCCCTCTACTACGGCGGACTGCGCGCCGCTGCCGATCTCGGTCGCTCACTCGGAATGGACAAAGAGGCCACCAGCTACGACCAGCAAGCAGAGGTCATGGCCAAGGCGATCAGCAGCTACTTCGGCGCGAAGGTCGAGGGCTTCGAAACCTATCGCTACTATGATGGAAATGACGTACTCCGTTCATGGATCTGCCTGCCACTCTGCATGGGGCTGATGGACCGGCGGGAAGGCACCGTCGCCGCGCTATTTTCCCCACGGCTCTGGACCGTGGACGGCCTCGCCTCGCAAGCTGGCGACTCCGCATTTTGGGACCGCTCCACCCTCTACGGCCTACGCGGCGTCTTGCAGGCCGGAGAAACCGCAGCCGGTCTGAAATTCCTCACCCGCTACACTCACCGCCGCTTGCTCGGCGATCATGTCCCCTACCCGGTCGAGGCATGGCCCGAGGGCGACCAACGCCACCTCTCGTCCGAAAGCGCCCTCTATTGCCGGATTTTCACCGAGGGACTCTTCGGCATGAGGCCCTCCGGCCTCAACAGCTTCAGCTGCACCCCACGCCTGCCAGATGGCTGGCCGAAGATGGCGCTGCGCTCAGTGCGAGCCTTCAATCGCAACTTCGACCTCGTCGTCGAGCGCAAGGGCGACGGCCAACTCATCACCGTCCTCGAAAAGGGAAAAACCATCGCCAGCCACGAACTCGCCGTCGGCAAGACGGTCGAAATCAAACTCCCGTAACGTAAAAAGATACCGCTGGCCGGACTCGAACCGGCACGGGATTACTCCCAACAGATTTTAAGTCTGCGATGTCTACCATTCCATCACAGCGGCATTCATCCGGGGCAACCCGGGCGACGCGAAAAGAAATTGCAGCTACTTCCCGGCTTGTCGATCCTGATTTGAAATCAACTCATCCAGAGCAGAATTTCCCCCAGCCTTGGAGTTTCTTCACTTCTCTTCCGTTCGACGTTCGACGTTCGATGTTCAATCTCCCCCTCGACCCCCCCATCCGCGTTCAGGATCTCTTGCGGAGGCGGCTTAGCACTTTTGCCTAGCGTTACCCGCTAGATCCCTCTAATTGCAGGAGCAGTTATTCACCTGAAAACATCGGGTCCTATGCTTCTCTCCCCCATTTTCGTTTGCTTGCACTTCCTAGCCGAGCACCTCGGACCGCCCGCACGGCGGTCGCGGAGGTCATCCGGGATGGTCGGACCACCCGCACGCCCGCCGTGCGACTCATCCAAGCACGCCGGATGGGGTAAAATCCCGCCGCACAGGTCGTCCGGGATGGTCGGACGACCCGCACGCCCGCCGTGCAGCTCATCCAAGCACGCCGGTCGGGGTAAAATCCTGTCGCGCAGGTCGTCCGGGATAGTCGGATGGCCTTCACGCGAGAGTGTAAGTTTTTTTGTGTAAATGTTTTCTCGGCGATTGATGTTAGTGGTTCGGAGGGATGCGGTCGGAGAACTCGATGGTGAGGTAGCTGAGGG